>NZ_JASCAQ010000003.1:0-11860 GCF_029967685.1 Erwinia sp. V90_4
AAATCTGTCCTGCCACAGGGACACTCGCCCCGAATCTGATTTATTCAACAAAGCCTTTTCGCATTTCAAAAATGTAGCTACTGCAGTACTCTCTGAAGAGCTGATTTTGAAATTTCACTCAAGGGTTGATAAAATTCATGGGTAGATTACGCCCGACAGCAGCAATGCTGGATCATTCTCTGACCCAAAGTTGACCAGACATGAAAACTACTATCCCCTCTTGGCTGCAGCAAACTGCGATCCTGCTCTTATGGGGGCTGGTTTATTATTTATCAGGATTGATGTCACTAAATTTTGACGATACAAATTCTGCGATTGCTATAGTCTGGTTTCCACCTGGCGTTGCGGTAGCGGCCTTTTTATCTGCTCGCTGGCGCCTTTATCCCGCGCTTATCCTTATCTTTGTTATGGCGAGCGTGTTACAGGACCGGGCATGGGAGAACCTTCCCACTTTTCTTATTTCAGTAGGTTACTCACTCCTCGAAATGCCAGCCAACGTTCTCATTGCCTGGATCGTCCGGCGCTTCTCGCGGCAAAATGATGATCTGCACGTCATTATTTTGTGGATTTGGTCCACTTTTGTCATCAGCATGTTGGATGCACTAATCGTAGCAGGAGGTTACGCGTTTCTCCGCGGACAGCCGATAATGACAACTATCTGGAATGGTTTCGTTGCTGACGTTACTGGGATTTTCTTTGCCACAACTGTGGTGATGGGTTTCGTGAACAAATCTGGGCATCAGGCTTCACTCCCTTGGACAAAGCGGCTGGGAGGCCTGACCTTGTTGCTCTCGATCTGTGCCCTGACAGTATCTATTTTCGGCTATAGTGACACATGGCTTAAAACAGATGCTCCCGCGCTATATTTCGCCCTTTCCTGCTTACCTATTGTCCTTAGTTTGATGCTCGCCCTGTTATGGGGCAACCGTGGAGGATCCATCGGCCTGCTGGTATTAGGGCTGATTGTCATCCATTATACAGACATGCATCAGGGCCCATTCTTTCTACACAACCTTAGCCTCGTCGAGTCACTGCTACTGGCGCTAAGCTATCTCTCTGCTACAGCATTGCTCATCGTATTTGTACGCGTATTAAAACGCTCTACAACCCGTTTCAATCCAGATACCGGCAGGCTTTCAGGTAACGGGGTACTTTACAGACTGGAGCCTGAAACTGGCAAGTTTACCTGGGAAAATGATCTCTCCTCGCTGCTGAATTCTGCATCTATGACAGAGTTCGATACTGTTGAGAAAGTGCTAAGCCATGTACATCCTTCAGACAGAGACAAACTCAATCAACACTGGTTCAATTTGATGTCAAGCCAGCACGATGCCGTAATTTTTCGTATTAAGTTGAATAATGATGAGTGGCTTACGTTGGTAGACAGCGGCGGTATCACCATGGCAAATGCTGACTCGTTAATTATTGTCGGGAACTGGCAGTCCAGCCATTACGATTTGGCTATCTAAACTCAGACGTCATGATTTAATTAAGAGAGACCGACTTGTGATACAGATTGCATTATTATTGTTCGGCGTGGATTTTATGCGTTACTGGGGAAAATATCTGATCCTATTTGGGCTCCTGTGGAGTCTGTTCGGACTGGCCATCTTCATTGACGGTCTGGATGGAGTGACGTACTTTCCTCTGCGATTTTTTGGCTTGCTTTTGCTCACGGAAAGTTTAGTGACGCTGAGCATAGCGTCGGGAAGCATCGGTGCGCAAAAAGCGCTCCTCTATTTTAAGGGGGGCATATTTTGTTTCGTCTCACTTCTTATCTTATCAAACCAATCTTATAGCAATTTGCTCCTGGCGATCGTATTCGGTTTTTCCTATTTCGTGATTGGTCTGTTTGTGGTTTTCTCGGCGTGGATTGTGCGTTTCCCTAATTGGAAGAGTTCTTTTTTAAACGGACTGGCACAAATCTCTTTTGCCATTTTTATATTCAGTCCCTACCCAATACATTACAATGCTACGGTCTCTTTCTTCCTAGGAGTACTAATGTTTTTCAGCGGTATTCATACCGTGCGCCTTGCTCTTCGGGTTATGCGACTACAGGAAGGGACTTCTGTATTCGAAATCTTAGCGCCTGAAGGCATAGGTGCTGAATTGAAAAAAGGTGGCACGGATAAGTCGAAAGTTGCTATGCAGGTTATTACTGATTTTCGCGAACCACTTACCGTTCATATATGGACGCCCGAAGGAACAGCCAGCGCATCGACTATTCCACGCCCGGTGATCAACCGTTACATTGCCGCAGTTGACTCGGAAGGTGTGATATCAACCGGCCATGCTGCGCTGGAGATACCTGACAGTATATACATCAGCCTGTACCCAGCGAAAGACATTGACCGGTCTCCCTCGGAGTTCCTGAATACACTTAAAGCAACACGCGATAACGATGTCTTAGGTAAGTTTCAGCCTGACTATGCCACCGAGGCGGCAGAATGGTGCCATTCAGATCGTAAAATTTGCTTCACCAGATACAACGGAAGAGCTTTACACCGTTTTTGGAGTGACTACAAGTTAACAAAAACCTATAACCTGACTTACCGAAATTGTTCGAGCAGTGTTGCCTACGCGTTGGAAAACGCCCTGGATGGTGTGCTCTCTGGACGTACTGAAAGCTGGTTATCCATAATTAGAACCCTCACTATGCCTGAGCTTTGGGTTGCCGCTCAGTTACGCAAACGCGCTATATCAATGGCCTGGACGCCGGGTCTGGTAATGGATTACTCCAGGGCGCTGCGCAGCATCATCCATCCTGCACCAAAGCCCTGGTACCAACGCTTTTGCTTCAAACGGCATGACAACAGAGAGGCCGATGAATAACGCGCTGACGGCATATCTTGGGAGTCAGTCAGTGGGATACGGATTTAGATAACAGCTGAATAATCGAAATTCCCACAGCAATAAAAACCATGCCCATGATGGCAGGAAGATCGAGTTTCTGCTTATAAAACAGAAATGACATTATAGAAACCAAAAAGATCCCCATTCCCGCCCAAATCGCGTAAGCGATACCGATATTCATGGTCTTGACAACTTGGGAGAGACCATAAAACGAAATAGCATATCCCACCACCACAACCATACTTGGGATTATTCGGGTAAAGCCATCTGAAGCTTTCATCATGGTTGTGGCCAGCGTTTCAGCACAGATAGAAATGGTGAGAATAATGTAAGTGTTGAGCATCTTCTTTCCTCTTTTACAAAATATCCATAAGAGTATATAACGCGTAAGCGTACACCGGGAACCGTATTGACGATGAAGGTTATTCCGTAGGCCGTTTGACGTGCCACGAGGCTTTGTTGAATAAATAGAACTTTTGGCCGTAATCAGGATCAGATCACCACATTCTCGATAATGTAGCGGTATCGCGTGGCAAAAAAAAGATCAAAATAATCAACTGGTACGTCTACAACAAATCCCTCGTCAATCGGGGCTCACTGACATTCTGGCTTGATAAGTTGGCCATTCAGGATTGGTATGACGATCCTAAAACTACTTTACGTGGTCGTCCTCAACGTTACCTTGAGCTGGCCATTTCCACCGTTCTATTGCTCAAGCGCGTTTTTCGCCTCACGCTGCGCGCTGAGCAGTAATTCATCGTTTCCATTTTTATCCTGATGAAGCTCCCGCTCCGTTGCCCGAATTATTCCTTCGTCAGCAGGCGGGCTAAGTCCGTCATAGCGCAATTGTTCACGGGTCTGAACCGCCCACTGCGTGTGCTGCCCCTTACGTCCGTATTCGCCGGCGTCGTAACGCCATTGGGCCAGAAGAAGTAACCGGTCTGCCCGAGTAAGCTTGCCCGTTGTTTCCCTTTCTGTTGCCAGCGAATATCTGAGAATTCCCCATGCCAGCTGTGATACAGCCCCCCTGGAGAAGCCCCCCCGGAGTTCAAGGTGGGGTAGGGTCTATCTACATCAGTCCTTAATGCCCTTTTGAGTCATGGGGTAAAGCCAGGTTCAGAGCACCGCATGCACCGTGAGTGGAGGAGACGCCCCCCTGGCATAAGTGGAAGGGGCATTACGGGGTGCGCATCCCCTACTGCTGTTAAAGTGAAAAAATGAAAACGCATCCTCTCAAGTCATATAATGTGACAAGGATATTTTTGCCAGTCTCTAACGGGAATTTTTTATGGTCTGATTAACATCAGATTTTTTCATCCTGACGCAGGGTAAATTATATTATTAATCACATCATTTTTCTCTATCTTGCTGAGAGGGTATATCTTATCTCACTAGGAGCGTAAAGTTCAGCCGCCGCTTTCAATAAAGCCTATATTATTAACAACTTGATATAAAACTTTAAAAATTGATTATTGATATTTCCATGAAACAAATAAACACCAATCCGGTAAATTTTTTTATAATTAACCAATACTGCCCTATGAAATACTTTTCATCTTTAACTTAAGGTTACAGTAAAAAATCATTTAAATCAGAATATAGGAAAATTCTAGAATAATATTTTTTTCTTAAAAAAAACTTCGTAATCATTTTCAATGAACAAAAAAGAGTATTTACATTAGTCATTCATTACTCGCGATGGAATAATTAACTTTTTTTTTCCGTTTCTTTTTTATTTATAAAGCGCTGCATCTGCTGTAGCAAGATAGGATGAGTATATCTGATTTTTCGTTTTTAATGCCACGCCAAGGCTGACAGTCGTCGGGAGCCCTTAGCGTTGCTTAAAGACAGGATTTTTTATTCTTTCTGCCAGAATGTTTATAGCCAAACCCTCCCAGAACATGAGGGTGAATTCCTCTCCACCTGTACGGGAAACTGATATATTGTCGTTAAATGAGGTCTGTCTGTTAGATGCGAGCCAGTGGAGTGCTATAGCTGGCTGTCACATAAGCCCCTCCGGAAACTAGGGACTGATCAATACGTCCTGTCAGGACTAATAGGAGCAAAGCTGCAAAATGCGACATTTAGGAAGATGAGTCCCAATCATTGTGGCAACCGGTCTTGGGCACCAAAAGCGAAACGTGAATTATGCCTGTGACGTTACTATTTTGCTGAGACCGAGCGGTTCCGGACATTATCAGGCTGCCAGCGCCAGTCGTTGATCCAATACAGCCATACGGATTAACATGGTGGTATATCAATGGCGTCAGACCACGCCAGTCTTCTTCTGTCATTCTCTGCTGCCAGATCGGCTCTTCCAGCATATTCTGAATCAATAAGGTATTGATATAGACTAGGCTGATTTGTAACAGGTGCAAGGAGAGTATCGACAGTTCCTGATCCGCAGGCCGGTTGCTGGTAAATTCTCCGTTTTCGCAAAAAAATAAAATTATTGGCGCTGTTCCAGTTTTCTACGACGTTGAGATCCGCATTAATTTCGCAACGCAGCGACTCACCCTGAAAATAACGGCAGAGGAAGATGGTCTTAATCGGCCTGCCCAGCTCCGCGAGCGCCTTATAGGTTAGATGCTAAATAATGTTTCGGGTGAATCGTCGTAACATGGCCTCCGGTTCTGCTGTTCCGGTTTTAAGTGCCGGAGTATATTTTATTATCTCGTCAGACTGTTGTTCAATAATCTCCCAGTCGATCCCCCGGGTTAAGATCTGCGTAAGATGCGAATCCAGATGACAATGTAAAAACCTTAATATTCAACTTTAGAACACTGTACGACCTGAAGGCATAATATCGCACCACTGTTTTTTATAATGCCAGCCTGGGATGTAGGCACCCAAAGAAAAAATAAATTTTTTACCCGATGACGCGGCTATCGCTCTGGCGTGCTGGATGTTCTCCCAGAGCAAAACAGAACCAACCCCCATCGTTTTGAACTGGGGGTCAATCCCGCCATTAAAGGCCTCGAAGTAATACCACGATGGGCACTCAACTTTATAATTAAGATCAAAAGCGCAGGGTGAGTCATTGATGAATAAGACTTTGCCAAAAATCATGTCTCTGAACGCGGTGAACGTTTCAGTCAGGATACTGGTGTCAGTGCACTTAAGACTCTTTTGCCACCGCAAATCGAACAAGTGCTGATAGATAGCCGAAAGTTCTGCAGGGGAAAAAGAATTAACATCTTCGACTTTTCCGCCTGCTTTTCTGAATCTACGGACATCTCCGGTGCGCTTCTTAGCTGTTTTCACGGAAAAAGCAGACTTGATGTGAGCCATTTTTTTCTTAAAAAGATTGTTACGGATGCTGTTAAATATTATACCCTGAGAATATGGCGATAACCGCTTGGTTGTAAAGGGTAGAATAATTTTTACACCCGGTTTAATCGGGAGAATTATATCATCAAAAACAAAGGGGAGCGCTGATTTTTTATATTCCAGAGAGCCATTGATAGAAAAAACGCCAGCGATTGGTTGCCCGTGAAGCTTTTTCATGTAGTAATGAATACTGCTGCCTTCCCGCTTCGCAAGATAATCGAGAACGCGGGGATGGGTGCATACGCTCCCCCCAAATGCAGTGTAAATTTGAGCGTATGATGAAAGCGTGCACTCTTCCCAGCCGGTATATTTAAGTTTTAGGTGTGTTGTAAACATGCATGCTACCTGAAGTGAAAAAAATTAGTCCGCATATGAATCTTTGCGATCATACCAAATGACGTGAAGTGTTATAATTGATAAACACTAAACAAGTGCTGAGGTTTGTATCATAAGGCTTCCTTGTTTAACTTCTAGTATCGATGGTCACCATCGGTTCACCATGGTTCCGGATGGCTTTGCGAAAGAAACGCAGGGCGGCTTCCGCATCACGCTTCGCCGTCAGAAGAAAATCGATGGTCTGACCATAAGTATCAACCGCCCGTTACAGATATTTCCACTGCCCACTGACTCTGATATGGGTTTCATCCATTCGCCACCGGCGGCCCACTGTGCGTTTGTGACGGCGAAACGCCTTATCTAGATGCGGCATAAGGCGGATGACCATCGATAAAGCGTGGAATGATCAACAGTGATACCACGCTTTGCCATCATTTCCTCCAGTTTATGCAGGCTGAGTAAGAACACCAGGTACCAGCGGACACACTGCGCGTAATATCAACGGGATAAGTGGCAGTCGTTCCTGAAATCACATGGTCTGGAAGGCAGCATGAGTCGTCGCGGTAACTGCTACGACAACGCAGTTGCGGAAAGCTTTTTCCAGCTACATAAAACGCGAACGGATAAAGAAAAAGGCCTACGGAACGCGGAAAGAAGCCCGCAGCGATGTTTTTGATTACATCGAAGTGTTTTATAACTATATGCGCCGGCATGGTTTGAGTAATCAGATGCCACTAACTGAATATGAAAACCAGTATTATCAACGGATCGAGAGTGTCTGGATTATCCATGGGGATTCAGTCTGTTCGTGCTCCAATACCCTCTTACTCTGACAGTGTGGTGATGCCTCTTTCGGCTAACTGACTTTCACCAGCCCATATTTTTACTAAGATTAATCGGGGCGTGGAAGAACCTTGCCTTTTCATAGGTTTTTTAAATGGAGATTACAATGGAACTTGTAAAACAACCGGAACTGGACAGGCGCGTCTCGTGGGGGTGCATCATTGCTGGCGTAGTAACGGTAATGGCAGTGTCCCTGCTGTTGACCACGTTTGGGACCAGCCTGGGTTTTTCACTGCTTTCACCTCAGTCTGACGATATGGTTAACGGTGCCGACAAGGCTGTTCTGGTCTGGTCCGTTATCTCAATAGTGCTAAGCCTGGCCTGCGGCGGTTTTGTAGCCGGCAGGCTGGCGGGCGCGGATGGAACCATCCATGGATTTCTCTCATGGGCTACATCCCTGGTTGTTGCTTCCGCCCTGGGCTTCGCCGCCGCTGGAGGTATATTACAAACGGCTGGAAGCGTGGTCGGCACGGCAGCATCTGCCACAGGCTCTGCAGTGAGTGGAATGAGCAGCGCCGCAGGTAACGTCTCTGGCGCAACAGCAGGTATCGCTCAGAATATCGCTCACGGGCTCGGACTGAACACTCAGCTTACGGCCCCGCAGGCGGACAGAACGGTGCTAGAGGCACTGCGCAAAAGCAACATAAAAGAACTTCATCCTGACTTTCTGCAGTCCCAGCTTCAGGCTGCCGGAAGCGACATTGCGGCTTCCGTTAAAGATTTGGCCATTAACCCCGGCAACACCGACGCCATTGTTGTCACACTAAGCTCTAAACTGAAATCCCGGGCGGAAGCGGTCAGTAAGGGTGTCGACAGGAATGGGATGAAAAAGGTGCTGACAGAAAATACCCGTCTGTCACCGGAAGAGGCGGACAGGGCCGTTGATAACTTCATTCAGGCGCGTGACAAAACTGTTAAGGAGGCCAGCGACCGCATGGCTCAACTCCAGCTCAACCTCAACGATGCGAAGGCGCAGTATGAAGACTTCAAAGAGCAGGCAAAAGAAAAAGCTTATGAAACCGCCAGCGCGGCTGCAGAAATCGCACTTTGGACATTTATCGCTCTTCTGGTCGGGGCCGTTGTGAGTGCGCTTGCCGGTTGGTGGGGAGTGAATACCCATCCTGCATCCCGGAGACTCAGGGCCTAGAAGAAACCGGAAGCCATAATCGTTACGTCGGCATTCTGGCCCTTTCTCTGATATGTTTTCCACCTCCGAGCTCAGCAGACTAAAAGCCGGCGGATAAATCCGCAGGCTTTTAGTCTGCTGAAAAATGCAACCATCCCGGACGCGTAGGGTGCCTCCCGATAGGTCAGAAAAGTCAGAACCTGACCTGCCGTTGCTGCTCATTGCCTGGATGAAAGTATGTTTATGTCTGACCTAGCCCCACCGCTGAGGGGGATTCGCGGGCACTGTTGCGAAGATCTGGCGGTGGTAAACTGATGCCACTGTTTAGCTGAAGGAGCAGCACATGAACCCATTCAAAGGTCGGCATTTTGAGCGTCATATAGATGCTGATCATTAACACCAGCGCGACGAGAATGCCCCAGCCCGAAGCGTGCAGTTACCAGTATGGGCGGCTTCGATCAGGGGTTGCGCCAGCAACCTGCAGAGGAACATAAGGAGCAGTAATCCGCATGCGCGGGCGGCAGAGTTGAATATGTCAGTTATCATGACGTGTTCCTGAACGTGCCGGATCTCTCAGGCTGTGGGGCGGCCGCCCGGTGAGGACGGCGTCAGCAAGGGGGTTACTTCACGTAGTGCCATACGTGCTTCGGCACGCGGTCAAACAGCTTACCTGCGGCGAACTCCGCCTTGCGGTGGTCATAGGCTTGTGTCATGGCATGGTTTTCCTCTGGGGCTCCGGTATAGCTCAGGTGCTCATAAACTTTCTCCAGCGTATCCAGATTGTGGTATCGCCGGAACTTCAGCAGCCATTCGGTTCGTGTCATTGTGTTCTCTCAGGTGGGATATTGAAGGGAAGCGGGATCATGACGCAAAAGACGTCTGCAACAGGCTGAACAAACTGAATTGGATTCACCTATTCACATGAATATTATGGTATTCAGTAACGAATTTTTCCACGGCCGCCGGCTCGAAGAGCAGCAGACCGCCCGTCTTCAGGGCCGCAGGAATCCGGAGACCGCGCAGGCGCCTGCCGCTACTGACAGCCAGCCAGAGCGCCAGAGGCGGAATGTCCACCCGATGCGCGAAAACATCAAGCGGGACTAAATATTCATCAAATATCTCAGATGCTGCCTCAGGTTCTCGTGCGTGCCAGCTTGCGGCGAATTCGGCGGCCTCAACCTGATTGAACATAACGGCCGCACCGCAGACCTGATGTCGGGCAGGTAGCCGCATGCCGTCCAGCACACCCGTGGTGCGCACAGCGTGAAGCAGCTCTCCCGGTCTGACTCTCAGCAGCCCAGCAAACACATCAAGCCGGATATACATGTCTACCCCTCTTGTTTCAGAGTCGGGGCAGCTGAACTGCCAGCCTTAACTACAGCATGAGAACAAGCGCGACGCCTGCAGAAAGCAGAAAAAACAGCAGGTAACGCCGTTCCGGCAAGTGCTTAATCCCCAACGAGCCTGCTTCCCCGTCAGCATCCTTTTAAACGGAAGCAGCAGCATAATCGCGTCCTCAAGTGGAGCAATTTCCTGCTCTGCCGCCCCGGAAATGCGCAGGTTGTATAGTGCTTTACTCAGCCGGGCGAGAGCCTCAATGCTGTATGCCTGGGTCCTGAAGTCATATCGCTCAAGACTGGCGCGCCGGGTGCAGTGCAGCAGGTTTGAGACGTTTTCTTTCCGCTCGCTGAGACTGGCGTTATCCAACAGCGTGATGACCCAGATAAGAAGCTAGGACATCCCCATGAAGAAACGATTTTCCGCAGAACAGATCATCAGTATCCTCCGCGAAGCAGAACCCGGGGTTTCGGCCCGGGTTCTCTACCTTAACATGCTATTTCAGACGCTACCTTTTACACCAGGCGCAAGAAGTTTGGCGGCATGGAAGTCCCCGAAGTGAAGCGGCTCAAGTCACAGAAATGGACGATGCCATTGCGGGACTGGCGTATGGCAATGAGCCTTTTATTATCGAGTTCTGTGACCGCCTGGACGGTCACCACAGAGAAAAGGCATTTACACAGAATCGTGTAAAGGATCCAAATAATACAAGAACGATCTATTTGTAATCTCAACTTTTAATATTAACATCCACTTTAAAGCTTCGATCTTCCGTGAGCTAAACACCCACAGAAATCATTCTTACACTAGTGGAAATTACCTTTACCACTGGATACCAAATCCTATTGACATACCAACATCATTTTGTGAGTTTAAACTGCCCTGAACTTTAGTGACATATCTACCACTCTGGGACACCTTAGATGCACCTATAGCCACTGCTCCAGCCCCATTATAACTTGCTATACTCCCCCCCATGAAGCTGCTATCCGGCTGATATGCCTGTGGTATACCTGACATTGCCATAGAAGATGCAATCCCTGCAGTTAACTTTCTGTCAATATTATTCAAGTCATTTTTAAGTTTCATGAAATTTTTATTTACTTCGCTACGAACGGAATTAAGTTGGCCAACAGTTACAGCATCATTGGTTTTTACACCAGGCGCTACATTCGTTATCCTTCTCTGTTGCATTGAATTACCTACTGAAAAAGTATTATCTTGATCAGCAAGAGATCCTGAACCTAATGCAACTGAATTAGCAGCAGATGCTTTGCTTCCCTGCCCTAAAGCAACAGAGTTATTCCCTGAAGCTACCGCGTTTTCTCCCATTGAAATGCTTTTATTTCCTGAGGACACTGACGAAGGTCCTATTGCTATAGCATTTTCCCCTGAGGCTGTAGGTACATTACTATTTTTTTTATTATTTATAGCAATCATTTTTGCACTGCCAGATATTTTATTTAATTGACCTACTGTGGCAGCGTCATTTTCATTGATTCCATCTTTTACACCTTTTATCACCCTGTCCCCGCTTTTACCAGCTATTGAAACGGCATTACCATCAGTCTCGCTCCCGATCGTTATAGTTCCATTTGCATTTTTTTGTTTAACAATACCTGATTTACCAGATACTACATCGTTAATTCCCGCAGCTATACCATTTATTCTGTCTGCATTATCTTTGACTTGTTTATTTGTTTCGTAAAGTTGTTTCCCATTTACAGCATCTGTACTGGTGGATGATATTTCCCCCTCAGACACACCACTTAACTTACGTGATTTCTTTTCACCACTTTCAGATAGATTGCTGAAATCCACTCGATTACCCGATGTATTTTTACCAACACTTATATCTCCCGTGACTTTATCCTGCTTAATTAAACCTGAGCCACCAGATTTCAGATCATTGATATCATTTTGCATAAACTCCATAGAATTTTTAATACTTTTAATCGAGGATCCATGTTTGGTTATTACGGTGTCAAGGGTGCCCAGCGCGTCGCCCACGTTGTTCTTGGTTGCGCCCTGCAC
>NZ_JASCAQ010000004.1:0-11486 GCF_029967685.1 Erwinia sp. V90_4
GGATGTGTGATCTGATCCTTCAACTCAGCAAAAGTTCGATTTAATCAACAAAGCCATAACACAACTATCGCTAATATCGATCGCTGTATCTTTCCTATGCTAGTATTCCCCCATGGAAAAAGAGCCATTTGTTAAAAACAATCGACTTAAAGTTTGGTTAAGTAAGTTGGTTGTATCGCAAATGCTTACATTCTCCCTGCAATACGGCGTTACACAGGAGCGGAAGACTTCAATTTTTACGAGAAGAGAATAAGTATGAATAAGGTTTTTAAAGTCATCTGGAATATTCAGATGAATGTATTTGTGGTGGCATCAGAACTGGCCAAAGGGTACTGCCGAATATATCGTAGCCTGGCTAATCCAGATTCACCTAAGCGTCTTAAAACCTTTACGCTCTCAGCGATTGTCCTGGGAATCTATATGGCATGCGCGTCCGAAGTTATCGCTGCAGATATACAGGTTCATGACTTTACTCCACAGGATCCTTTCGAGGAGATTATTTCAGGTTCATCACGCCTTGTTGGTAGCTTCGCCGGAATCACGAAAGGGGCATCAGGAAGTCAGTGGATGACTCTGGGACAAGCAAGAGACCAGGGGCTGATTAACGACGATTCCGCGCAATGGGTTGATAAAGATATTTTCCGCATGGGATCGCAGACCAAATCTATTAATTACATAGATCCGGTGACGGGCACTACGGTCACCATGAAGGTTTTTGATAATAGCGATATGCAAACCGAGGCCGCAAAAGACTTCAGGGTCGTGGTGTCAACGGCTGTCGGCAAAGATGGTCAGTATGTCGATCGAAATTTTTATCAGATTGGTGCCGGTGATTCGCTTAATGTGGACGTCGGCCAAAAAACTGGCAATTGGGTGGGCGCGGCAGAAAATCAGTTCAACGTTATTCTGAAAAGCTCAATATACAATAAAAACCAGTCCTCAGCCTATCACGTAACCGATGGCGGTAGCATTAACTATCAGGCCAAAACCGTGGTTCAGTTGGGTAACAATGATAACAATATCAAGGACGCGAGCAATGCGCTTGCCTGGATGACTGCGGCTGATTTTGTCGGGTCGTTTAACAGTGTTATCGGTAATCAAAACGTCACCAACGTCGCGGAGTTTAAGGCCTACAATGATGCGCTGATCAAGGCCCTTCAGGACGGCACAATTCAACTCTCTGAAGAGCAGTACGCTGCTGAACTGAATAAAGCACGCGACGCCTCCTTACACGGTATTTTTGCCAATACGGATGCTATTGCCTCTGACGATGCGGTACGGGCCTTTGTTAACCGTGATGCCGTTTCCTATATTCACGGCGAAGGCAATAATAGCAACGTGACTATTGCTAACGATGCCAATGTCCAGTTGGTAGGTTCAGATGCCACCGTGGTTAACCTCGAGAACGGCGCGACGCTGATCAATAACGGTACCCTCGGTACCGCCGGAAATACCTACCGTGGGGCATACGTCATTGCCGCAAGAAATACCTCCTTTGTTGAGAACAATGGCGTGATTGATGCCGGCACTAACCCGGAGATGGCCGCCTTTTTCCAGAGCGGGGCTGCGGGAGTTGCTGCAGGCGTGCATACCGCAATCCTCGCTAACGGCCAATCGGTAGTGAACAATAATACTACGGGCGTGATTAATGTGGCGGCCAGGGGGGATTACAACGGTAATACCGGCGTGTTAATGAGTGGCAGTGCGACGTTAAATAACGACGGAGCGATCAATATTGCCGCAAGTAACGAAGCCAGCGGCATTCTGGGCGACGGTGCCAACATCGGTGTGGAGACCCAGCAGAATACCATCTTCAACAACCGTGGAACGCTCTACATTGGCCGCCTGGCGCAACGAGCTCCGACAGATACGACTTCTGATATTGCAATCAAACAGCAGTCCATTGGCGTTCATCTGTACGGCAATGGTATTTATAACGGTTCTGATATCTCGCAGATTGCTATCGGCAGCAAAGTGCAGAACGCCACGGCAATTGACGTCGGCGGCGCCGCGACGCTCAATCAACAGGGTACTATAGATATAAACGGTGCCGTGACCGGCGAGTCCGTCTCCTCGAATATTGGTATCCTCGCACGTGAGGGAACCCAGGCGGCGAAGGTGGTGAATGCCGGCGTTATTAATCTGAACGGCCTGAACAGCATCGGGGTTAAGGCGCTGGCGAATGCGCAGGTGACCAGTTCTGGCACGATTAATATTAACGGTGGGCTCGACCCCATCACCCATTATGCCAACTACGGTATTTACGCTCAGGGTGAAAAAGCTCTGGCTATATTATCCGGTACGGTAAACCTGAGCGGTGACGGAGCAATCGGCGTACACGCCCGCGATAAAGGCGAAATCGACGTCACCGAGAACGGGACCGTTAACTTCACCGACGGTATTAACCAGACGGGCTATTACGTCTACGGGGCGGGTTCGACTATTAAAAATGCTGCGACCAGCATTCAGGATGCCTCTACTGAGGGCGCGACGCTATATCGCGTTGATGGCGGTGCCAGTTTTGTCGGGTCCGCAGACAGTTCCGCCAGGCTGGATGCGTCTGGTGAAGGGGCTTCCATTATTCGTACCACCGGTGCCGGCAGCCATTTTGATTCCGGTAAGCTGGCGCTCAGCGTCACGGGAACCGGCGCGACGGGAATTCGAATTGAGGGCGGCGCAACGGGGGAAATTTCTGCGGATGCGGTAATTGTCAAAGTGGCTGGAAAAGACACCACTGCCGGGATTGTTGATGGCAATTATTACAACCTTGATGGTGCAGTCGATGCGACCAAAAAAGGCGATTCCGTACTGACCAGCTACGCAGTGCTGGAGACGGCGAACACGGCAGATGGCGCATTTGGCTATATCGCCAGAAATGGGGGGCGGCTTATCCACGAAGGCTCGATTGATTTCACGGCGGATAACAGCACCGGGGTACTGGTTGATGGCGGAATTCTGGAGAATCGCTCCGGTATCACCGTGAACGGCGTAGCGGTGAATATCCAGGGCGCGGATTCGGTGGTGACGAACAGCGGTATAGTCACCGCAACCAGCGGCACGGCGGCGTATCTGGTCGGGAATAATGCCACGCTGGCGCTGAACGGAAACGGCGAAACCCGTGCTGCCGGTACGGCGAACGGTATCCTGCTCGATGCCGGCGCGAAAGGACTGACCGTGGACGGCGCGACGATTAACATGGACAGCGCCGGCAGCGGCAACGCGATTGAAAACAAGGCCGCCATCAGCGGTATCCAGCTCAAAGACACCACCATTAACGTTGGCAACGGCGTCGGCGTTCATACCGGTGCCTCCATGGCGCAGACCAACTCCGGCACCATCAACGTTAACGGTAGCGGTACCGGGATACTATTTGAAAACGTGACCGACGGCTCTGAGACCGACCAGACGCTGGATATGTCGGACTCACGGGCTCTGACCATCAACGTCAATGCGGCCGAGGGCAACGGTATTGTCACCCGGGCTTCCACCGACCTGAAAACCGGTGCCAGCGTTAATGTGCTGAACAGTGCCGGGAAATCGGCCCTCATGGTGGAAGGGACAACCAAAAACGTAGAACAGTCCGGTAAGCTGACCTCCGTTGCGGATGCTGCTGCGGTGGTTGATTTGAATAACGGCGTACTGGAAACCTTTACTAATAAAGGCGATATCCTTGCAGCGGATGCAAACCACAAGGCGCTGGAAATGACGGGAGGCAAAGGCATTGTCCTGACCAACGCCAGCGGTGCCAGTATCCGTGGCCAGGTGAACCTGCTGAGCGGCGATAACACCGTGATTCTTGAATCCGGAAGTACTGCGACCGACGTTACCGGCGGTGCGGGCAACGACCGCTTTATCCTTCAAAATATCAGGCCAGAGGATAACGATACGCTGTTCACGTCGCTGAATGGCGGCAGCGGTGAGGATACCTTACGGCTTGAAAACTCGACGTATACCTTAAACCGGGCGGATGCTGTCAGCGGGATGGAACATATCGACCTGGCGTCCGGCTCCATATTTACCCTCGATACGGTTGTCCTCGGTCTGGGCGACGACGGCCTTGATGGCGACGGAACCGGCTACAGCATTGATGGTACCAGCCGGCTCAACGTACTTAGCGCCGCCGATGTGGCCTTTAACAGCCATCTGGCCGGTACCGGTACGATGGCGGTTGATACCGCAGGCAACCAGTTTGGCTTTACCGCCAACAACGCGGACGATGGCTTTACGGGTACGGTGGCGCTGGCCAGCAGCCAGTTTGAACTGGGCGGTCTGAATACCCGTGCGCTGAGTAAAGCCACGCTGCGCGCCGGTGAAGGGAGCATCACCCACGTCGCCGCCGGAGAGCAGCGCATCGGCGGCCTGGCGTTTGACGGGGGGACCGTGCAGTTTGACGGCGTAACCCCGGGTAACCCGGCGGCACAGGGCACCATTCACGCCGCAACGATGGATCTTACCGGGCGCGGCACGGTGCAGGTTGATAGCGGAAGCGTGAGCAACGATCGTCCTCAGGTCGATACGCACCTTTCGCTGCTTGAGCAGGATGACGCTCAGGCGCTGATTAAGCTGGCAACCTCAGACGCTGCCGTGGTCGGTGGGGCCGGGAATCTGGTGCTTACCGACAAGGATGGCAACGCCATCAGCGACGCCATTACCGCCGATATCAGCCAGCAGGGAACCGTGGTGGCGAAAGGCACTTACGACTACCGTCTGACCGGCGGCGATGACGATGACGGACTGTACGTAAGCTACGGCCTGACTCAGGTTGATCTGTTGGGTAAAGGGGACGATGCTCTTATCCTTGACGCCAATGGCAAAAGCGGCAACGCGGCGGATCTGAGTGCGAAGGTTACCGGCAGCGGAGATCTGGCGTTTGACAGCCAGAAAGGGCAGACCGTCACCCTGTCGAATATGGACAATGATTACAGCGGCATCACCAACGTACGCAGCGGTAACCTGGCCATGCTGAACGACAACGTGTTGGGCAAAACCAGCGAGCTGAAGCTGGCGGCCGCGACCGGATTTGATATGCGCGGCCATGCGCAGACCGTGGGTAAACTGACCGCAGAAAAAGGCTCCCTGACCAGTTTAAACGGCGGGCATCTGACGCTGACTGACGGCGGCGAATCGGCCGGCGAGCTGGCCGGAACCGGGAGGCTTACCGTCGCCGGCGGCACCCTCAACGTCTCCGGTGCCAATGCGGCCCTGAAGGCCACCACCACCATTGCCCGTGGAGCTACGGCCTCGCTAAACAATGCGCTGGGACTGGGGACGGGGAACATCGTTGCGGCGGGTCTGCTTAACCTGAATAACGCGGCGGGCGTACTGTATAACAGCCTCAGCGACGCCGGGAAGGTGGCGCTGATTGCCAGCGACGTTGCGCTGGCCGGCGATAATAGCGGCTTCTCCGGAACGTTTGCTGTCGACAACGCATCCACGCTCAGTGTTTCGGCTGCCCGCCAGCTTGGAACTGCGGCTGTGGCGAATAACGGAAAACTGGTGCTGAACGCTGACGACAGCTGGACGCTGAAAAACAGCGTCACCGGCAGCGGCAGCGTAGTGAAAAACGGCAGCGGTAGCGTAACGCTGGACGAGGCGGCACAGTGGACAGGTGCCACCGACATCAACGCCGGGGGGGTGATCCTCGGCAGCGCCGATAAGGCCATGACGCTGGCAAGCCACCAGGTCAACGTGCAGAAAGACGGACGTTTATCCGGCTTTGGCGGCGTAGCGGGAAATATCGATAACAAGGGCACGCTGCTGGTTGGCGATAGCGATCGCCCGACCTCCTCCCCGGTTACCTTTACCATCGGCGGCAACCTGGCTAACAGCGGCAATATCTGGACCGGCAGCGGCAGCGCCGCCGGTAATCAGCTGGTCGTCAACGGGAACTACCATGGCGAGGATGGTCATCTGCATCTTAATACCGCGCTGAATAATGATAACTCAGCGACAGATAAGCTGGTAGTTAAGGGCAACACCTCCGGCACCACCGGCGTCAGCGTCACCAACGCCGGTGGTTTGGGAGCACAGACGCTGAACGGTATCGAGGTTATCCATGTTGACGGCCAGTCTGACGGTAACTTTACCCAGGACGGCAGGATTGTGGCCGGGGCGTATGATTACTCGCTGGTGCGCGGGCAGGGCAATAACGGCAGCAACTGGTACCTGACCAGCCATAAAGGCAACCCGGATCCGGGTCCGGATCCGAAACTCGATCCGGATGTTCGCCCGGAGCCGGGCAGCTATACCGCAAATCTGGCCGCGGCCAATACGTTGTTTGTCACCCGGCTGCACGATCGCCTTGGCGAAACACAGTATACCGATGCGCTGACCGGTGAGCAGAAGGTGACCAGTATGTGGATGCGTCAGGTCGGGGGGCATAATGCATGGCGCGATGGCTCCGGTCAGCTGAAAACCCAGAGCAATCGCTATGTGATGCAAATGGGGGGCGATATTGCCCGCTGGAGCGGTGACGGGCTTGACCGCTGGCATCTCGGACTGATGGCTGGCTATGGTCATAACAGCAGCAATACGCGTTCATCGTCGACGGGATACAGCTCCGATGGCTCCGTCAACGGCTACAGCGCTGGCCTGTATGCGACCTGGTATGCTAATGACGAGACCCATCAGGGGGCTTATCTCGACAGCTGGGCCCAGTACAACTGGTTTAACAACAGTGTCAAAGGCCAGGATATCCAGAGCGAGTCGTATAAGTCTAAGGGCATGACTGGCTCGCTGGAGCTGGGTTACACCCATAAGCTGGGTGAGTTTACCGGCAGCAAAGGGACACTAAATGAGTGGTATATCCAGCCGCAGGCGCAGGCCGTATGGATGGGTGTGAAGGCCGACAGTCACCGTGAGGCTAACGGTACACTTATCAGCGGTGAAGGTGACGGGAACGTCCAAACCCGGCTGGGTGTACGCACCTTCCTGAAGGGGCATAGCTCGATTGATGATGGAAAAGGCCGCGAGTTTGAACCGTTTGTCGAGGTGAACTGGCTCCATAACACCCGTGATTTTGGCACCCAAATGGATGGCGTCAGCATTCGCCAGGCCGGTGCGCGTAATCTGGGTGAAATTAAAACCGGGGTTGAAGGAAAGATTAATTCAAGACTGAATCTCTGGGGCAACGTTGGCGTTCAGATGGGGGACAAAGGTTATAGCGATGCGGCTGCAATGGTGGGTATGAAATACAGCTTTAAATAAAAATAACTAGGGGACGAAAGCCCCCACTTTCTGAATAACACATTAAATTAATTAATATTTAACATTCTTAAAGGGATATAAAAATTTTCGTGACCAGTTGAATCGCCACGGGTTTAACAGACACCTCGGAGTCATTTAAGATGACTTAAAGAGAGGTGCCCATGAGCGGTAAACGTTATCCCGAAGAGTTTAAAATTGAAGCAGTCAAACAGGTTATTGATCGCGGTCATTCTGTTTCCAGCGTTGCAACACGTCTCGATATCACCACCCACAGCCTTTACGCCTGGATAAAGAAGTACGATCCGGACTCATCCACTAATAAAGAACAGTCAGATGCTCAGGCCGAGATCCGCCGACTCCAGAAGGAGTTGAAGCGGGTTACTGACGAACGGGACATATTAAAAAAAGCCGCGGCGTACTTCGCAAAGCTGTCCGACTGAGGTACGCCTTTATTCGTGACAACTCCCGTTGCTGGCCTGTTCGTCTGCTCTGCAGGGTGCTGGATGTTCATCCCAGTGGCTTTTACGCCTGGTTTAAGCAACCGTATTCTCAGCGCCATCAGGTAGATCTGAGACTGACGGGACAGATCAAACAGTTCTGGCTGGAGTCCGGTTGCGTTTATGGTTATCGCAAGATCCATCTGGACTTGCGGGATAGCGGGCAACAGTGCGGCCTTCTGCTGATAATATGATTGCCAGCTGGTTACGTCAGCATTCAGATTATGATGGTGGTTTCTGGAGTTACTGGATAATTCCGCAGGGCACCGGAGGAAACGTGGCTCAGAACTGTGTCAGATTCACCACGACGCAAACCGGATATATCGCACCGGAAGGTGAACAGCGCTATAACATGATTATTCCCGGTAATTACTTTGAAGCAGAGGTCAGTGCCGATGCTGCCGGAATTATTGCTACACTGATGATCATGAACTGGTTGTCCTGGCAGGTTGCCGATATGGGACCTGAATATTCGAAAGTTTGTAAGCACCTCGTCGCTCGTCAGGATGCACTGAAAGACTACATCAGTATCATAAAACAACCTGAAGCTCATTTAATTTATCGGGCAATTGATTGACGGGTTAAAGACAGGATGGAGAAAAGACCTCGACATGAGGTCTTTTTTTTTGTTTTGAGAGAGTTTGCCCTGAGCCTTTATTCTTCTTTATCGCCCGGTATGTTGCCTCAATTTTTCTGGCATAGAAATATCTTCTCTGCGCCTGTTCTTCTGTTTTCCGGAAGCCTGCATTATATGCCCCCACGGCCTGCCAGCTGACTCCCCACTTTTTGAATGCAATTGCAAGATAGTAAGCCCCGGTGTAGATATTCATACACGGATCGGAAATAAGGTGCTCAGGTTTTATTCCATAACGAGCCAGTTCGTTAAAGTGCTGGGAGTCCACCTGCATAAGTCCGGAACCAAAACCCGAAACAGGATTGTGGCCTTTAACGTCTGTGCGGAAGTTCGATTCATTCCAGGAGATTGCCCGAAGCAGATCTGGATCTATGTGATAATCCCTGCCTGCCAGATCAAAACAATCAGCTGCGTTCAAGACACAAGAAAAAGTCAGCGTTAGAAAAGCGAGAGTCATCCGTTTCATTTTCATTTATCCCTCCGGGCACCATGCCGGAAATACGTTAACCCATCCCATGTCCAGACTCAACTAATATGCACTCCTCACCACCAAAATCACCACACCCCACGCAAAATGAACATTTTGCTGATTTGCGATATAAAACATAAACTTAGGGAGAAAGTAATGTGAAATAAATTATTTTAATGTGTTTAAGTGATTCATGAATGAATCTCAATCGATTCGTTGTTGAATTTAATGCGATTCATTGATGAATATTAACTTAAAAAACATTCAGTTGCCTGAGTAGTGAATCTATATTAGATTCGTCGTTCAATGGTTGCCGATTCGGGACAGGATTCGGCATTTTACTGTGATGACTCTGCTGATGAATCGCTTAAAATCAGCTGGTGTCAGAATGATTAATTTTCGGTAATTACAAATAATTAAATAAGAGGGGTTATGGCTAAGATCCAGGTTTACGTGAATGATAATGTCGCAGAAAAAATTAATTCTATTGCTGTTCAAAGGCGCGCAGAGGGTGCTAAGGAGAAAGACATTAGTTATTCCAGTATCGCTTCTATGTTACTTGAACTCGGGTTGCGAGTGTATGAAGCACAAATGGAGCGGAAGGAATCAGGATTTAATCAAGTGCTTTTTAATAAAATTCTTCTGGAGGGTGTACTCAAAACCCAATTGACTACAAGTAAGCTTCTGGGCATGACATCGCTTAGCCCACACCTGCAAGGTAACGAAAGATTTGAATTCAAGGAAATGGTGACGTCTATAAGGGATGATGTTAATGAGATGGTTTCTCAATTCTTCCCTAAAGAGGATGATGATCCTCAAAATAAATAACTGTAAAAGCGAGATAAAGAGTTAAATGATCTGCTGGTTTTAGATGACAACTGGAGTTGGCATTGATATATTTTATATGGCCTTAAATAAAATTCGTCGATTCGCCGGTACACCGGGGTAGTGACCCGATGTACCGACTATACACAGAAACCTTTCGAGGAGGCTTCAATGCACCCGCGCGATCCTAAAGATCTATCCCTCTTAAGTCAATCTCTAGATGATGTTGTAAAGCATTTTAACGAGCTTTATAAAGACTCTCCCTTGCCTTTCTGTATTCGTGGCCAATTCAGGAATACAGTCTATAGAAATAACGCATGTTCAGATTTTTTCCACCCGTTATTTAAATCATTCTCTGGTGTTAGTTTTGACCCAGATGAAGTAGAGCTAGATTTGTCTACAATAGAGCTAGAGGCATTTGTCATGGGGGGTGGAACTGCTATTTGTCGTACGTTTAGTTATAATGGTGAGTGTTATCAATTGCGTGTTGAGGTTCGCTCCATTAAAGATGAATTATATGCACTCTGGTTTATAAACTATTTTCCTGACTATCAGGCATTATTCAATACGTCAAATAGAAACAAAAATTGTAGTTTTGATTTTGATTTGTTTCTCTCAGGTTTGACCGCAAAAAAAATGATTGCTTTTTGTTTTTCAATCCTAGGTTTTCAGCTTCATACAACCTCACAATATTTAGGTGTATCGGAGAAGGCTATATCAAGCAGGCTTTCAAGTGTCAAAAATGAGATTGCCAGACATTTCACTGACTATGACGATTTCAGGCTTCACTGCTTGAAAGTGGACGCCTACGAAAAGGCTAAAGTAGTTGTTCTAAAAATAATGAATGTTAAAAATATGTAAAAAAATTAGTGGATTTTATCGCGTATTGAATAAATTGTATTCTACGTGTCACTATTCGCACGCAGGGGAAATTGAGAGGGTAAACATGATTCGACGTCACAGGCTTCGTGGTCCAACTGTCACCATGTCAATTTATTTGGATCCTCAAACGGATCTTCTCATATTGAAGGCAAAAGACAGAAGTGGTCGTTCTAAATCAGCTGAGGCACTCCTTCGTCTGCGTGACCACTTAGAAAAGTATCCTGATTTTTACAACTCTGAAATGGCGGAGGTAATTCCAAACAATATTGATCCCGAAACCCAAAAGTAGTAACTCAGATTTTCAAACATAAGTATCTCTCTGGTTAATTAAAGGAATAATGAAATGACAGAAATCTCCACATTCAATGCCGTACCGGCATCCGCTGTTAAAAAGAAAATCAGTAAAGTCGGTCTTCTTAAATCACTGAAGTTAGCTCTGCCCGTTGCAGCGGTCGCAACGTTCTTCCCGGAAGCGGTTATGGCATCCAGTGCCGGTAAAGACCTGATGGCAAGCGGGAATGATACCGTCAAAAGCACGTTCGGATCCGGATCCAGCGTCGTGAAATGGGTCATCCTGGCGGAAGTGCTGGTCGGGGCGGTGATGTATATGACCACGAAGAACCTCAAGTTCCTCGCCGGTTTCGCCATTCTCTCGGTGTTTGTCGCCATCGGTATGTCCGTCGCCGGGTATTAATTCTGATACGGCGTGAGTAAAAGCGCCCCGCATTAAGTGTCCTGCTTAAGTTTGAATGCCGTTAAACGCGTTCAGGGGATCGCTTTGCCTTAATTCTGGTGGGCAGATATTTCCCGGCTGCCCACCCGTTATCAGGAGGCTTAATTTAATGGCAGACGGTTCTCTCAGTAAATACCGGTTCCCCGAAACCCTGACTAACCAGGGCCGCTGGTTTGGTCTGCCCGGGCTTTGTTGAATAAATCAGATTCGGGGCGAGTGTCCCTGTGGCAGGACAGATTT
>NZ_JASCAQ010000005.1:0-10085 GCF_029967685.1 Erwinia sp. V90_4
AATCTGTCCTGCCACAGGGACACTCGCCCCGAATCTGATTTATTCAACAAAGCCTCTGCCGGCACATTGCCGGCAGGCGCCACGTCATTTAACCCCGGCCTGTGCGGAGCGGTGTGGCATGCCGATAACAGCAGGGGAACCATCAAGCAAAGAGGCTTTTTTCCTTCCGATATCTGGATTCTTTTCATACGGCGGCTCCGGTAATGGGCGGGTCACTCGGCCCGCAGCACGACGATGCCCGGCTTCGCGCGCATGTATTCCAGAAACGGCGAATCCACCACTTTTCTGTTTGCTGCCAGTGAGGATGCATTCCTGAACCACACCTGCCCGTCGTGGCGGACCACGATACCCACATGCGAAACGTCCAGCCCTTCAAGCGGAGAGTAGACGCCGACATAATCCCCGGTTTTCAGACGGTCCAGCACCTGCTGACTCATGGCTTTTCTAGGAATGTAATTTATTTTACGGGGATGAATGCCCAGCCCTGGGATGTACTCCCCCCCGTCCGGTTTACGGTTAAGCTGTTTGTCCGCCACGGCATAGTCATGGCTGATATCTGGCGTGACGTCCCGGGCATTGCGTGGTGCGGTGGTGAACCAGTCGGAGAAGAAGTGCCGGCGGCTGAGGTAGTCAACGTTCCCCCCGGTGTAACGAACCTCTGTAAGATTATGCAGGAACGATTTCTGGTCA
This sequence comes from Erwinia sp. V90_4, assembly GCF_029967685.1. Classification (NCBI taxonomy): domain Bacteria; kingdom Pseudomonadati; phylum Pseudomonadota; class Gammaproteobacteria; order Enterobacterales; family Erwiniaceae; genus Erwinia; species Erwinia sp. V90_4. The sequence continues at coordinate 691 of NZ_JASCAQ010000005.1, forward strand.
TGGCTGCGGGTCAGGGCCTCGACGTAATCTGCCAGGGTAGAGCAGTCCACACCGTTGAAATTAACGACAAGCGCTTCGGGGGTACCGGGCCCGCCGATGAGCGTATCAGCCTGGTAAGGCGTACCAAGAAAAGCAGATGACACGCGGCTGATAACTTCCCCGTGATTTTCACCTGAAAAAGGGATGACATCCGAGTTAATAATCTGGTTTATTTTTTCTGCCGTAACGCTGTCCATCATGGTCTGATATTTTTCTGTACCGGGGGCGGCACAGGCCGTCAGATACGCCGACATAAATAAAATCGTCCATATTTTTACTTTCATAATCATCTTCCTTAAAGGTAAAAATCCCACCTGTATCTTTAAGGAAGATGATTGTAATAGATACAAAAAAGCGCTATCGGTTGATCCCTCGTTGAAAAATCAGGAACCGGATCGTGCGGAATGTGAAGGCCATCACGCGACCTTACTCTCTTTCGTTTTTACTGGGCTATCCTGTGGGGGCTGAGCGCTCAGTGATGCATGACTGCGAGTTAATGTCGGAAATTTTGGCGGTTCCGGCGCAGAACCCCAGCCAGATGCGTGAGCCCGCGGTAAGAACCAGCTCGCAACGGGGCAGGTCGCTCAGAACGGAAGGAGGATGGCTCCGTTCCGGGTCTGATTGAGCCGCAAGCATCACGGGCAGCATGACCGGTACTTCTGACCGTGTTGCCAGCAGCTCCTGATGATAAAGGCGCCGCCAGTTGAACAGCAGATTGTCATTAATGTTATTTGCGTGGGCAAGCTATGCCACGCTGACGCCGGGATGCATCGACTGCGCCATCAGGGCGACTTCGAAGTCGCGGGGGAAGGTGGGACGTCGTGGTCGTTTGCGGGCGACAGTGATTTCACAGGGAGTAGGGACTACGGGAAGAACGGACGATTTTCGGGATGCCTGCCGGTAAAGGCTAGGACAGACCGACCTTCCTGAAACGAACATAGAGACCACAGGCGGGGGTTTTGGGATGCCTCACCGGCGTCCAGCCTCAATACGTGGCATTTTTTCCTCAAAGTGGAGGCGAAGTAACTCAAGGAGCCATGTCCGATGTTTCACGCGATAGTGCCCATTAAAAAATGATTGACACTATTTTCCCGGAACCGGAGTCCGCTGCACAGACGTTATAAATGTGACGCTTACGCAGATGAAAGCATCGGGGTCAGACAGAGTAAGTACCTGAACAACTTTGTGGAGCAGGATCACCGTACATCAAACGAAGGAAAAAACTGATGAGGGATTCAAATCATTCCGTCGGGCGCAGACTGCCCTTGCGAGTATTGGGCTGGTACACATGATACGCAAGGGGCAGTATCAACATACGGACGAGGACGGATTGCCCCCATCTGAACAATTTTATCTTTTGGCCGCATGAATAACAGTCAACACCGCTACTGCTGACTTGCCGTTGTTACTGCGACAGAACCTTTTTTTTCCTCTCCTCGATTACTGCCTTTTCACATCGTAGTTCATCATTGGCATTAGCCTGAAACTGGCTCACTGCTTTTTCTGCCGCCGCCCGAAAAGGCGTTTCCATCGAGTTCGGCTGTTCCCATTAATAACGTAGCGCCCTTAAAGGGCCAGCGTCACCGCATTGCGGTTTCGGTGCCTTATCTGTCCCGGGTGCCCTTTGCCCAGACCAGCCCTGATGCTGTGCCCTCTGCCTCGTCAACGGAGCATCGTTACACTGCCTGCTGAATAATCCTCGCATCTTCCGCCTTCTCACAACAAAACTCCGTCAGCCTGACCCGAAATCCATGCCCTTTTCCGGCTTCCCTGGCCCGCGACAGCATATTTTCACACTGTGTCTGCGTCAGCCGGCGCGCTGAATAATACGTCCATGACACCGGCGCGCCTCCCGCTTTGTTTATGATGGCTGTTATACGGTACATTCGCCTCTATCCTCATCGTCCCCTGTCGGTGGCTTCGAATCTTTGTGCTCCAGCCCCGGAATACCCGGCAGTCCCCGGTTACGCTCATACACGAACTGTAAAAATAAAGGTTGCCTTAATCCCGTCTTCGCAAGAATTTTATGCCGGTGCATATACAGCGTCTTGACCGGTCTGCCCATCAGTCGCGACAGTGCCGGTACGCTCATCCCTGACAGAAAAAACGGCAGCAGACGGCGCTCCGTCAGTGTCAGGCCGTAGCCTGCAACCCGCTCCTCTCCCGTTTGCGGCTCTTCCCACTGCCAGGTTCTTCTCAGGGCAAGACTTAACGAGACAATGTCCTGCTGCTGATGCACAATACGCTCTCCCCGGCTTCCGGCCGGAAACACCCGCCCGGTATCCTCCCGCGTCAGCCAGACCGCCGTGGCGTCAGGCCGCAGAACCTGTAGGGCGTTAAACACGGTCCACTCCCCCCGGAACAGTATCCGGCTGTCCACCGCAATGATGACTCGTCGCGCATTTCTGACCTCCCGCGGCAGACGGTGTGCACAGAATCCCGCCTGCAGGCAGACCATCTCTGGCAGCAGCGCAGCAAGCCCTGCGTACAGCCAGCTGTTATCCGTCAGCACTATCAGCAGCACATTACTATTCATGTAGTGTCCCCCCATCACGGCGCATAAACCAACCCTGCCAGCGCGTGATCTGCTTCTCGGCTGAATCCAGTAAAGTCGTCAGCCGCATAAAAGCACAATTAGTAATAAATGTCATTCCCCGCCCCAGCGTGAGAAGCCCCCTGATAACAACAAGAGAAGCCCATGTACATCCCAGATACTGTACTGACTGACTGCGCTGTCTGGTATCCTGTTTATCCGCATGATTTGCCAGTATCACCTGCTTAATGCAGTAGGTGATTTCCTGTAAAATAGCCTCCCCGGTCGTCATCCGGAATGCCCGCGGGAGGTGTCGGTGCGTCACCCAGTACGTGCGGTACAAAAGCAGCAGCGCATCGTAAACTACGGGGGGAGTAAACGTGGACACTGTCATCTCTCCAGAACAAATTCATCATTAACTTCTTCACTGCGTTACGCTGACTCAATGCAGATATCCAAAAATCCGCAGTCATGGAAACGGTCTCCTGTACCTTTCGCCAGCTCGAGGCCGACATATTCTCACACTCATTACACACCATCACCTTACACGCGCTTGCCGTCAGCAGAAAATCGATGGTCTGACCATAAGTATCAACCGCCCGTTACAGATATTTCCACTGCCCACTGACTCTGATAAAGGCTTCATCCATTCGCCACCGGCGGCCCACTGTGCGTTTGTGACGGCGAAACGCCTTATTCAGATGCGACATAAGGCGGATGACCCATCGGTGAAACGTGGAATGATCAACAGTGATACCACGCTCTGCCATCATTTCCTCCAGATTACGCAAGCTGAGTGATTACGCTAGGTACCAGCGGACACACTGCGCGTAATCTCGACGGGATAATGCAGGCACTGAAGGCTTTTTGAAGTAGGGGCATTGTCCGGAAATATATTATAAAAACAGCATATTACCTGACAACTCCTTAATGCGGCAAAGCCCGGCCTCCTCCGGGACTAGCGCAATAGTTAGATTAATCTTCTTATAATCCTCTTTACTACCAATTTCACTTTCAGCGCATGTGGATGTATTCCCCCAAAAGAGTAGATATAATGCATTTCCTCATCAATCGGATATGGCTTAAAATATTCAACAAGATCAAATAAATAGTTTGCTTGCGTTAGAATCTGATTATAATTACTGATTCTTTTTTTTATATCAGCTTTACAGTTGCAATTTAACAGCTCTGCTTTTTGCGTGCTAGGAATAGCAGCCTTATCGACTGAACCTAAAATCAATGAAGCGCAGCTGAGAACCAACGAAAAAAACGAAACGGTGATCATATAATCTGGCGCTCGATTCTTATGTATAAATATATATTATTAATGCGGGGTAATTTCTGCTTATGATAAACCTCAAAAAAGTCATGATTTATTCTGCACCCGTGCTTAAAAAATCCTCGCAAACTTTGGATTTCTGTAGTTATTAGTTTTAAATATTAGCGTAACAGGTATGCAGATCAATACATACCAAGTTGCCGCAATCTCTCTGTCAGTCAAAAAGTCAAAATAAAACCTATGACTAATTTTTTGAAATAGTGATAGGGCAACGCTTCATCTCTTCTGACCTAGGATATAATGACAGAAGCTCACTAAAGAAAAAGTTTATTTTTATTTAATCTTATTAATAATTATTTTAGTTTAAACTAAAGAACATTTGTTGCTAATGAGCATAGATATGTTATAATGTAACAATTAATGCATGCGGTTGAGGCTAAAATGGATAGAGTATTTATAATTAATGATGCTTTTAAATTCACTTTATCTGAGAACAAAGTCGTTGCGATCGGCAATGATAAGAGAGTAGTTAAATTAAGAGCTTCAGCCTCATTCTGTTTTGCTTTATTGCTTGACAAGCAAGGGGAATTAGTTACACACAATGAACTCTACGCGTATGCTTGGGAAAGATTTAAGATGCCATCAAGCATTAATGTATTACACAATACTATTTTTTACCTGAGAAAATCAATGTTTGAGATAGGTCTAGACGGCAATCTAATTGAGACCATCCCTAGAAGAGGTTTTGTTTTATCAAGAAAAATATCTGTTATTATTTTAAATATTGAAAATGGTCTTTCTGATAATATTTCACCGACCTGTGAAATAACCACTAACCCTGAAGATTCTCTTTTAATTCAAGGTGGACCATCATCGCCTCACACCCATGAAGATATCTACTTACATGAGCCGAGCGCTCCAGAAACAAAAAAAACCAAAATAAAACGTCAAGCCTTAGGTAAAATTGATCTTATCTTTATCTTTGCTTTATCTTTTATTTTGATTTATTTAACATATATTTTTTCATTTCCATCTATAAAATCACCACTTAGATACCACCAAAGTGGTAATTATCTGTCTTGTACTGTCTTTCAAAACCGTTCTAATAATTTAGTTCTACCTCAACTACATCCTATCGAAGAACTCTGCTCTACAAGGAATTATTTATACGTATCAAACTTAACTAATGCAAAATTGGTTTCTATTATTGCTTGCAAGGATAGGCTCAGCTATACTTCGAACGATGATTGCACCTCCTTTATATTTACATTGAAATAAATCATATGAAAATCCTCATTCGACTAGTTTTAGTAGCCATAATAATTTTTATATCCATTGTTTTTTACTATTTCTCAAAACCCCCTCATGAAATAATTTGCGTTGGTAATTTATCATTCATTAAAGATCAGCAGAAAATGGTTCTGTCTTCTAGGATTTATCTAAATGGTAATGTTGGCTCATTGTATTTAAAGGGAGAAATTCATGAGAGTCATGGAATAATATACACTGTAAGCAGGATGGTTGATTATAAAAGCAGCTCTGAAGGTTATCAATTTGACTGGCTATCAACTTCAGTCGAAAAACAACGTGAAGAAAACATTCCTGACGATATATCCGAAAAATGGTTACCTGGATTTTACACCAAAGAAAATAACCACATAAGAATTTATTTAAATAGAATAAACCTTGATTCCATTCTTGTATCAGGAGAACTTATGCCCTATTACATCTGCTCATTTTAGTCTAAATTAATTTTAGATTTCATTATTCTGAACATAACAATTAACCGTTTTAACTATGCACGGTGAAAAGCATCTCGAAATAATCATACGCATATCACTTGACTTTTAAATTTTAAATCAGGTCTTTTAATAAATCGGCCTTTTTACCGTAGTCAGGATCAGATCACCATATTCTTAACTCTTCAGCGATATCACGTGGCAGAAAAAACGTCATGGTTAGGAAAATCAATCGTCCCTTTTTGTGTTTCCTAACCATTAATTCAGGAAAAGAATATCCCCAAGTAGTAAGTATTGCCGTGGGGTGATGCGGAAAAATGGCTTTTTTTTTTTAAATCTAAGACCCGTTTTCCAAGCGCACTAATCCAGCTCCGATGCCCGAAGCCATCGGTTTCTCGCCATCTGATACAGCCTGACAGAGAGCATTTTTGTGGCGTGAACGCCCGCCAGGGCGCCGGCAAAACGCAACTGTAGTGGCATAGTGAATTGGCCACCTGAATAGAGGTGATATCATCACCTCATAGTCAAAACAGGTGACATTATGACCGGACGTAACAGACGCAATTTTAGCCCCGAGTTTCGCCTCGAGGCTGCCCAGCTTGTACTCGATCAGCATTGCACCGTTGCCGCCGCTGCCACTGCGATTAATGTCGGCAAATCCACGATGGATAAATGGGCTCGACAACAGAAAGAAGAGCGAGCGGGAAAATCACCCATAGCTTCACTCATGACACCTGAGCAGATTGAGATACGTGAGTTGAAGAAAAGACTTCAACGCGTTGAAATGGACAGGGATATATTAAAAAAGGCTACCGCGCTCTTGATGTCAGACTCCCTGAACAATTCTCATTAGTTGAGAAACTCAGGGCGCGGTTTCCTGTTGCCGTTGTGTGCAACGTGTTTGGGGTTCATCGCAGCAGTTATAAATACTGGCGGCAGCCCAGGAAGCCTGACGCCACGAGAGTGGCATTACTGAGCCTTGTACGTGAAGTTTATCGCGAAAGTAACGGTTCAGCAGGAGCGCGAAGCATTGCCGTAATTGTCACCACCAAAGGTATAAAACTGATCCGCTGGCGGGCATAAAAGCTGATGAAAACGCTCAATATTATCAGCTGTCAGCAACCTGGCCATCGTTATAAGAAGGCGTCTAAGAAAACATTGAGATCCCTAATCATCTGGATCGCCAGTTTGCTGTTACAGAGCCTCATCAGGTCTGGTGCGGTGATGTGACTTATATCTGGACGGGAAAACTCTGGGCTTATCTGGCTGTTGTCCTTGATTTGTTTTCCCGTAAACCGGTTGGCTGGGCGATGTCATTTTTCTCTGATTCCGTACTGACAGACAAATCCCTGTCGATGGCCTGGGAAGCACGGGGAAAACTGGCTAATTTACCGTATCACTCGGATCAAGGCAGTCACTATACCAGCAGGAATTTCAGACAGTTATTGTGGATATATCAGACAAAGCAAAGCCTGAGTCGCCGGGGAAATTGCAGGGATAACAGTCAAATGGAACGGTTCTTCAGAAGCCTGAAAACAGAGTGGGTACCGGATAATGGCTACGCGAATTTTAGCGAAGCCAGCACGGCAATAACGTATTACATCACAGGATATTATAGCCACCTCAGACCTCATCAGTATAATGGTGGTTTGACGCCGAATGAATCAGAACGATTGTTCTGGAAAAACTCTAAAGCTGTGGCCAGTTTTTGTTGACCAATACAAAGCTGCTTGTTCAGCAGTATTGTTAACTTACACTGCTGAAGGGTCGTCTTCAATCAGTTTTTCCTCTTTCAAGGCATCGATAAAGTCCCGCAAGGCCTTTTCAGGCATAGGGCGAAAGTCGCGATTAAAGTGCCCTGCACGCTTACTCCATGCGTTGATTTTGGCCCGGCTTACATCCCACCCTTTCCTGATAAAAAGTTCTTCAATATAGTCCTTGTCCTTATGTAGCCGGAGAATGAGGCACAAATCTTTAAAAACGTCATTAGTAGGGATCGTGCTGACAGACATAGAAAATCTCTCCATCATAAATTCTGGCCGTGAACTGTGATTTAAGCTGCGCCGCTTTCAGTTTTTGTTTAGAACGGGATATCTCAAGATTGTGAGTGTTCAGCGGCCTGCCGTCATTGGTCACGGCATTGGCCAGCTGGATTGATTTACCCCGCCCGGCGGCATTGGTGCAAAGGCCAATGACTTCACTATGACGAAGGACGGCGGCTTCAGTGGCGCCCTGATTTTCCAGCGTTGTTCTGACCTGCTCAAACTGGCTGGCCCATTCTGCGGCGGCATCAGCAGCCATTGAAAGATGCAGGCTGACCTCCTGTGCTAACATTTCCAGCGTGGGATAGCCGCCCTTATAGCGATCGTCTTTCCACAGTTCGAACAGCGTCGCACCGGTAATGACGTCCATTCCTATACTGCGGGCAGCAGTCTGAATTGCAATAAAACTAGCGGCCTGGCTTATATTTTTCATGATGACATCCTGTATGGTTATCAATTGATTTTAATAGTTTGCCTGCACGGCAGTTTACATAATAAAAGAATAAAAAAATCATCCTTAACGGTCCTGAAAGACAGCTGCCTGCTATGCAGGCCAGCTGATTCAGTTTTAACGTGGGTCAATCAGGTCCACAACCATTGAAAGGATCTCATCCATGATATGCGGCTCTACTTTAGCCGCATAGCTGGCCCTGCGGGCGGTCAAATCGAGGGAGCGCAGCTGATAGCATAATGCCACGCCTATCACTTTCCCGTTGTCGGTACTGTCCCCGTCCAGGTATACCGTGACGGCCTTCGAGCGGGCTGCTGCTCCTCCGCTCGTGACCGGGACGCATACGGCGGTTCCCAGGGCAGCGACCAGCTCACGCGGTGAAATGACAAGATAATAATGCGGTCCCCTGAACTCCCTTCCCTCGACGGGGTCGCCATTGACGTGCCAGATTTCGCCTTTCTGTGGCACCTTCCTTGATACCATCAGATCGCCTCCCTGCCCTGCGGCTCATCATTCAGGCCGTCACTGATGTCCTGATTAAACTGGCGGATCTCTTCCTCGTCGATCCCCTGTAGCAGCTGCGAGAGTGTTTTACTTCCCCTCGCCATGCGGCCTGATGGCTTAATGCTCACGGCTTCGCCATCCGCAGTCACATCGAGCAGGGTGCCTACACTCCATCCCGCCTTTGCCGCGATGTCGCTTGGAATGGTTAACACCACAGCACCGCCCTGTTGCCGTAATCGGGTTACTGACATATCGCCTCCAGTGTGTAACTTTGTCACACTTATAATACCATAGAGTGACACAAAGTCACACTTTTATGGAGATTTTTTCATCATTTCATCCTGAGTTATTAGCCTCAGACGGTTTTGACTGAAGTTAGTTTCCAGCGAGCTAAGCCAGTCGGGAGTATGGCTGTTACCGTCGTTCAGGGCGCCGATCACGAACCAGAGGGGATTGCCCATACCTTCAAGTGGCAGAAGGCGCTTAAGCGAAGGAAACCGTTTTTGCCACCGCCAGAATGCCCCTTCGAGCAGCTCGTCAGGCAGGTCTTCCCACCGGCTGTACCACGCGCTGGCCGTCAACGGCGTGCAGAAGTTCAGCTCAGCCGCCGCCTGCCCTGCCCGTCCCTGCAGCAGCATGTACTCCCGCGCCGCCTGGCTGGCTTCACGCCGGGCCGCCGCGTGCATGGACAGTGCCCGTTTCTTCTCACGGCGGTCATCGAGGGCGAAGCAGTATTCGGGAAACAACTGCTGCCGCACGCTGCCCGACAGCGGCAGCGGGCAGTGCAGCCCGTGGCTTTCCAGCAGCA
>NZ_JASCAQ010000006.1:0-8858 GCF_029967685.1 Erwinia sp. V90_4
GCGGCTACTCCGTGGGGACGGGCGCGGCATGCCGCGCCCCTGCGGGATTGGGGATGTACGCGGCTACTCCGTAGGGGGCGGGCATGCCCGCCCCGTGTTTTTCCCGACCGCGCTGGCTAACCGCGTTCGCGGCGCTGCATCATCGCCAGCGCGCTCAGCATCAGCAGCAGCCCGCTGAAAATGGCGATGCTGGCCATCGCCATTCCCTGACCGACGGAACCCTGCTCGAACTGACGCCAGATAAATATCGACACCGTCTGCATCCCCGCCGGGGCCAGCAGCAGCGACGTCACCAGCTCGCGTGAGGCGATAGCAAATACCATCAGCATCGCCGCCAGCAGGCTGGGGAATACCAGTGGCAGCACGATATGGCGCAGCGCCTGCAGTGAACTGGCACCGTGAACCCGGGCGGCGGGTTCGAGGTTGCCGCCAAGCTGTTTCAGCGCGCTGCCAACGTAGCGCACTGGCCACGGCAGCAGCAGGCAGCAGTAAGAGATCAGCAGAATCGCCCAGCTGTTATAGGGCGTGACTGGCCAGAACGGCTGGTTCCACAACAGGATCAGCCCGACGCCCACCACGACGCCGGGCAGCGCGGCGGGCAGCAGCGACAGCGCATCAATCACTGCCGCGCCGCGAATACGCCTGACCACCACCAGCCACGCGGCGAGAAAACCGAGCAGCCCGGTAATCAGCGCTGCGCCAAGCGCCAGCCCAAAGCTGGTGGAGAGCGCTGCCAGCGCATCGCCGTGCTGGGCAAACAGCGCGCTGAAGTGCCGCAGGGTCAGGTTATCCCGCTGCATGCCGCCGGACAGCGTGGAGAGCAGAGCGATCAGCAGCATCGAACTCATCGGCACCACTACCACCAGTAGCGCCACCAGGCTGAACAGCGCGAGCACTGGCCAGCACCAGCCGCCGAGAGGTACACCGCTGTTCTGTGCCGGTTTTCCGGTAATGCTGGTGACCTCTTTACTGCCCACCAGCTTCTTCTGCAGGGCAAAAGCCGCCAGCGCCACCAGCACCAGCAGTAGCGACAGCAGCGACGAGCCGGGCAGGTCGATCGGCCAGTCCGCCAGCCGCTCCTCAATGCCGACCGTCAGCATCACCACTCCGGCACGCGAGCCAAGCGCGGCGGGGACGCCGTACTCCTCGATGGCGAGAGTAAAGGCCAGCAGTACCCCGGCGGCCAGCGCGGGCAGCATCATCGGCAGGGTGACGTGCCAGAAGGCGCGCCGGGCGCTGGCCCCGTGTACGCGGGCGACAATCGCCAGCTGCTGTCCGCTCGCCAGCAGGCTGCGCGACACGGCAAAGTAGACCACCGGGAAAATGTTCAGCGTCATCACCAGCGCAATGCCGCTCTGGCTGAACAGCAGATCGTTGAGATCGACGCCCATCAGCTGAGCCAGATAGCCGTTATGTTGCAAAGCCAGCATCCAGCTCAGGGCAGCGATATAGGGCGGCGTCAGAAACGGGATCAGCAGCAGCAAATCCCACAGGCGCGCCAGCGGCAGGTTAAACAGCCCGCGCAGCGTGCCGAGCGGAATGCCGACCAGCGCACTGAGCAGCGCCACCGCCAGCCCGGTTTTCAGGGTTCCGCCGAGCAGTGCGGGCAGCTGCGGGTCGGCCAGCAGTGTGGGGATTGGGCTGAAGGCCCCGGCGAACGAGCCTTGTGCCAGCGCCGGAAACAGCGCCTGCAACAGGATAAACAGCAGCGGCAGAGCGACCAGCACCACCAGCAGCGCCACGGTAAGTAGCGGCAACAGACGAGAATTCATTATGCAGATCCTGAGTGGTGGCGCAGGCGCGCCACCGCACGGCTTAAGGTTGGCTGAACAGCGTGCCAAAACGCTGCAGGACTCCAGCACGGTCGGCGTTGCCACCGCGCTGCGCGGGCAGGATTTTCAGGTCGCTGAGCAGCGGACGCTTAGCGCCAACGTCCGATCGCGCCGGCATCAGCCAGGCATCCGCCACCTTCTGCTGGCCTTCTGGCGACAGCACGTAGTCGATAAAGGCTTTGGCATCGGCTGCGTGCTGGCTGCTTTTCAGGATCATCATCGGGCGCGGGGCCACCACGGTGCCGCTGGCCGGGAAGATCACTTTAATCGCTTCACCGTCCTGAATGCTGTTATAGGAGACGTAATCCACCGCGCCGAACACTGCCGCTTTCGCACCCTGTAGCACCGGGGTCAGCGCCTGGGCGTTGGGCCCGGCAATGACCATACTGTTGGCTTTAAGCTGGCTGAACAGATCCCAGGCTTTGTCGCCCATGCTGTTTTGCAGGCCGATAAGCAGGTCGAGGGAGGCGCCTGACAGTGACGGATCTGGGGTGGTGACGCGCTCTTTAAAGGCGGGGCGGGTGAGATCCTGCCACTCTTTCGGCTCCGGGGTGCCGCTTTTGGTATTCCAGACGATGCCGAGCGCCGAGATCCCCTGCGCCACATAGCTGTCGGATTTAAATGCCGCAGGCACCTTCTCTGCGTTGGCGCTCTGATACGGCAGCAGCCAGTCGCGCTGCTGCAGCTCTTCGGCGGTATCCCACGAGGCGGAGATCAGAATGTCGGCCTGTGGGTTAGCCTGTTCGGCTTCCAGCCGTGCCATGACTTTACCGGTGGTGGCCTGGAAAATATTCACCTTCACCCCGGTCTGCTTTTCATACCCGGCGGCGAGGCTTTTCGCCAGTGAGCCCGGCCCGGCGGTATACACCGTCAGGGCGTTAGCATCGGTGATCATCATGCCAGAAGTCAGCATCATCGCGAAAAGTGCTCCTGTTTTCTTCAGTTTAAACAATGTCATGCAAGTTCCCCAGAGAGTGACGTAACGGTTTGAATGGCTGAAACGCTGCCCGCTGACAGCCAGACGATGCGGTCGGCAAGCATCTCTGCCTCGCCGCGATCGTGGGTGACGTACACGGCGGTGGTGCCGAGCTGGCGCAGCAGGCTGGCCATCTCCAGGCACAGCGACTCGCGCAGGTCACGGTCGAGGTTAGAGAGCGGCTCGTCGAACAGCAGAATTTTTGGCTCGGCGATAATCGCCCGCGCCAGCGCCACGCGCTGCTGCTGCCCGCCGGACAGGTCAGAGGGTTTACGCCGGGCGAAGTCCGCCAGGCCAACGCGCTGCAGCGCCGCCAGCACGCGCGCTTCACGTTCACGGGGGGGAACCTTGCGCATCAGCAGCGGAAAGGCGACGTTGTGCGCCACGCTCATATGCGGCCACAGGGCGTAATCCTGAAAAACCATGCCGATATCGCGCTGTTCGGGAGGCGTACTGAGCCGGGCACTGGCAATCAGGCGCTCGCCAAAATGCAGCGTGCCCTGCTGAGGCTGTAGCAGCCCGGCCAGCAGTTTCAGAAGGGTACTTTTGCCGCAGCCCGAGGGGCCGAGCAGGGCAACAATGCTGCCTGCTTCAATCCGCAGATCGCACTGGTTGAGCACCGTGTGCGCCCCGAAGGCATAGCCAATGCCTTCCAGCGTGACGGAAGTGGGGGAACGTGACATTTTCTATCCTCTTTGGGACTTTGCGGGCGAGTATAGGGCGGCTATATGACGGATTTATGGCGGGTGATGAGGGGAATTCTCATCTTTGATAAAAACGTCCAGGGCTTTTAGTGGTTCAGGTATGATGGTATTTCATCCATTTTTACCCTGCGAGCAGTGATTTTCATGTCTGAGCAGCCAGCCGAGGCCCCGGCATTAAGTGGCTTTCGTTTAAATCTGCGCATTATTTCCGTCGTGATGTTCAACTTTGCCAGCTATATGACCATCGGCCTGCCGCTGGCGGTGCTGCCGGGCTATGTCCACGATGTGATGGGCTACAGCGCCTTCTGGGCCGGGCTGGTGATCAGCCTGCAATATTTCGCCACCCTGCTGAGCCGCCCACATGCCGGACGCTACGCCGATCTGTGGGGGCCAAAGAAGGTGGTGATCCTCGGCCTTTGCGGCTGCCTGATCAGCGGGCTGTGCTACCTGCTGGCGGCGCTGGGCACGGGGGTCCCGCTGCTAAGCCTGCTGCTGCTGTGCCTGGGGCGCGTAATGCTTGGCGTGGGCCAAAGTTTTGCCGGCACCGGCTCCACGCTGTGGGGGGTTGGGGTGGTGGGGTCGCTGCACATTGGCCGGGTGATTTCGTGGAACGGGATCTGCACTTACGGCGCGATGGCGCTGGGTGCGCCGCTCGGCGTGGCGATTTACCACTGGGGCGGCCTGCTGCTGCTGGCAGGGATCATTATCGCCATTGCGCTACTGGCGATCTCTCTTGCGCTGCCGCGAGCGAAAGTGAAAAACAGCAAGGGCAAGCATCTGCCGTTTCGCGCAGTACTGGGGCGCATCTGGGGCTTCGGCATGCTGCTGGCGATGGGGTCGGCGGGATTTGGTGTGATCGCCACCTTTATCACCCTGTTTTACCAGGCGAAAGGCTGGGAGGGGGCGGCCTTTGCCCTGACGCTGTTTAGCGCCGCGTTTGTGGGTACCCGCCTGCTGTTTCCTGATGCGATTACCCGCCACGGCGGGCTGAACGTGGCGCTGGTGTGCTTCGCGGTGGAGGCGCTCGGGCTGTTTATGGTGTGGGGCGCGTGGGAGCCGTGGCTGGCGAAGGTCGGTGCGCTGCTGACCGGGGCAGGCTTCTCGCTGGTGTTCCCGGCGATTGGCGTGGTGGCGGTGAAGGTGGTGCCGCCGCAGAATCAGGGGAGCGCACTGGCAACCTATACGGCGTTTATGGACCTGGCGCTCGGCATTACCGGGCCGCTGGCCGGGTTGATTATGAGCTGGTACGGTGTGCCGGTGATTTATCTGCTGAGCGGGTTGCTGGTGTGCGTAGCGATGGTGGCGACGATAAGGTTGAAGGCTTCGATGTCGCGTTAGCGGGCGGACCAGAACAGCGACCCGCCCTGGATGACCCGTAGGGGCCGATCTTTTTTTCGATCGGCCCGGGCAATCATTAATCCTGCAGTAACGCAATGCTCTGGCGGATCTCGCGCTCAATGTCCGCCGCGCTCCAGCTGTCCATCACCGAGGCAAACGGCTCGAAGGCGTAAACCCCCTGGTAACCCAGCGCTTCCAGGCGCTGCACCTGCCACGCGCTTTTCAGCAGGTCGTCTTCACTCAGCATCAGGCGCTCTTCATCGGTCAGCTCATTCACCGGGCGGCCATCAATCACTCCGGAGAGGTGCACCAGGCCAATCTGCGACACGGCAATACCGGCGGCGAAATCCTGCTCCGCACCCTCAAACAGATGGTGATGGAAGGTATCCAGCACGATTTTAAACGGCACCTCGGCCTGTTGGATCAGGCTAATAGCCTGGCCGGCAGAGCGCAGTGAACTGACCGGGAACCCCAGCGGCTCAACCAGGCCATTGACGCCGTAGCGTGCAAACAGCGGCGCCAGCTCGCGCAGCGCGGCTGCGGTATCCTCGGCCGAAATTCGCGTCCCGTCGTTGAGCGGGCACATCACCAGCGCTTTAGCACCAATCCCGCTGGCATCTTTCAGCAGCGATTCCGCCCGCGTCAGCAGGTCAGCGCTGATTTGGTTAAACGGATACAGCGCGTTGATGGTGACGATCTCTATGCCATATTTTTCGGCCAGGTCGCGCACCTGCTGATGGCTCATATTGTCGGTAACGCTGCCGCCCTTCATATCATTGCGCAGCTCAACCTTATGCAGGCCGAGTTTTTGCACCAGCTGGAAAAACGCTTCAATGCTGAGCGCGGGGGCGATTTTACGGTTAATGCAAAAGCGGGTTGGATCAATAGCCATGAGATGGCTCCTGTTAAGTAGGGCGTATTCAAAAGGTTACCGCGCCAGCGCTATTGTCATGCCGGAGCCAGTCGCAGGTGCTGCATGGCCTACAAGAGAACATTTATTTCATGTTTAGTTAATAATGAAATTTAAATTTTTAGATCCGTCTCGCAAAATTTCAATAATAGCGGTGTTCAGCAGCCTGTAACCCAGGGGAGTGCAGCTGTTTTAGCGCACAATTATCCCGGGCTAACCGGGCGGTTCGAAAAACGGCGGTTCCGCACCGGGCGTGCGCTGCGGCGTTTTTTACTCAGGGCAGTGAAGTGGGCGATCGATGCACATCGGTTGGGCGTAAAAAATGCGATCCAGGCCGCTAAAAACGAATTTTCTAAAGTGAAATATTTGAAAAATTTATTTCAATATTATACTGTCTCAACACGAATCAGGGTTTTGCCCGGCGCGGCAGCGGAAAGACGTCAGACTGCCAGCAAGGGAACTTACTTCATCAAAGAGGCCAGCACATGACTATCGTAGGAAACTTTATTGGCGGTAAAACTTCTCTGAGCGCCAGCAATGAAACTATCCCAATTTACGACCCCGCCACCGGCAAAGCGGTGCGTGAACTGACGCAGAGCACCAGCGACGAAGTGGCGTATGCCATTGCTGTTGCTCATGAAGCGTTCGATAGCTGGTCCCGCACTTCACCGCTGCGTCGTGCCCGCGTGATGTTTAACTTCAAAGCCCTGATGGAACAGCACCGCGACGAGCTGGCTGAGCTGATTGTCAGCGAGCACGGCAAGGTGTGGTCAGATGCGCTGGGTGAACTGACCCGTGGTCTGGAAGTGGTGGAGTTTGCCTGCGGCATCCCGCACCTGATCAAAGGTGAGAACTCGGCGGATGTGGCGAGTGGCGTTGACAGCTACTCGCTGATGCAGCCGCTCGGCGTGGTCGCGGGCATTACCCCGTTCAACTTCCCGGCGATGGTGCCGCTGTGGATGTTCCCCATTGCGCTGGCGTGCGGTAACACCTTCGTGCTGAAGCCACCGGCCCTTGACCCGTCTGCCTCTGTGCGTATGGCGGAGCTGCTGACTGAAGCCGGTCTGCCGGACGGCGTGTTTAACGTGGTACACAGCTCAAATGAAAACGCCGAGCAGCTGTATAAAGATCCGCGCGTGCAGGCGGTAAGCTTCGTCGGCTCTTCCGGCGTGGCCGAGCATATTTACACCACCGCCAGTGCCCACGGCAAGCGCGTGCAGGCATTTGGTGCGGCGAAGAACCACGCTATCGTGATGCCGGATGCCGACCTCGATGCCACCGTAAACGCCATTATGGGCGGCGCGTTCGGCTCTGCCGGTGAGCGCTGCATGGCGCTGCCGGTGGTGGTGGCCGTGGGTGATGACACCGCCGACAAGCTGATTGCGGCATTGACGCCGCTGGTAAAAGCCCTGCGCGTTGGCCCTGGCATTCACAAAGGTAAAGACGAGAATGAAATGGGGCCGGTGGTTTCCGCTGCGCACCAGAAAAAAGTGCTGGGCTACATCGACAAAGGCGTGGCGGAAGGCGCGAAGCTGGTGGTTGATGGCCGCGGTATCCAGGTGGAAGGCAACCCGGAAGGCTACTACGTTGGCGGTACGCTGTTCGATAACGTCACCAATGAGATGGTGATCTGGCGTGAAGAGATCTTCGGGCCAGTGCTAAGCATTATGCGCGCGCCAGACTACAAAACCGCGCTGGATCTGGTTAACAGCCATGAGTTCGGCAACGGCAGCGCTATCTTTACCAGCAATGGCCACACCGGCCGCGACTTCGTGCGTGAAGTACAGGCGGGGATGGTTGGCGTTAACGTGCCGGTGCCGGTGCCGATGGCGTTCCACAGCTTCGGCGGCTGGAAGCGTTCGGTGTTTGGTGCGCTGAACGTACACGGGCCGGACGGCGTGCGCTTCTACACCCGTATGAAAACCGCCACCGTGCGCTGGCCAAGCGGCCAGAAAACCGTGTCTGAATTCAGTATGCCGACTCTGGGCTGATAAAACGGGCGAGGCGTGCCTCGCCCCTACGCTTGCCCACAGAACAAGGAGACAGAATGTCATTGCTATCCAAAGTAAAACAGCCGGATGCGCAGGGCCGTATCCAGCACGTTACCCCGGAAAGTGCAGGCTGGCGCTATGTCGGTTTCGACGCTTATCAGTTGAAAAAAGGACAGACGCTGACGCTTGAGAGCGGCAGTAAAGAGCTGTGCCTGGTGCTGGTTGCCGGGCTGGCTTCGGTGAAAACCCGTCATGCGGAGTTCCCGAACATCGGTAAGCGCATGTCGCCGTTTGAACGCACGCCGCCCTATTCGGTTTACGTGCCGCACAACGAGCAGGTTGAAGTTGTAGCAGAGTCCGATCTTGAGCTGGCGGTATGCAGCGCGCCAGCGACGGAAGGCAAGCTGCCAGCCCGCCTGATTGCGCCGCAAGATGTCGCCGTCGAGCAGCGCGGCAAGGGCAATAACAAGCGCCTGGTGCACAATATTCTGCCGGACGATAAGCCTGCCGACAGTCTGCTGGTGGTGGAGGTATATACCGACGAGGGTAACACCAGCTCTTACCCAAGCCATAAGCATGACCAGGAAGATTCACCGGATGAAACCTACCTGGAAGAGACCTATTACCACCGCTTTAACCCGGATCGCGGCTTCGCGATGCAGCGTGTCTATACCGACGACCGTTCGCTGGATGTCTGTATGGCGCCGTACAATCATGACGTCGTTACCGTGCCGCGCGGCTATCACCCGATGTCGACCGTTGCCGGGTACGACAACTACTACCTCAACGTGATGGCCGGGCCGGTGCGCCTGTGGAAATTTACCTGGGAGAAAGACCACGCCTGGGTGAACAGCGACGACTATCCGCGTAAAAAATAACCGGTTGGGATGATTGACTGCGGGCTGACCGAAAAAGAGGGTCAGCCCCTACACTAATCCAGTGCACCTGTGCGTAGGGGGCGATCTTTTTTCCGGTCGCCTCGTGGTGATGATTTACACCGGGCTGAGCGAAAAAGAGGGTCAGCCCCTACACCAATTCAGTGAACCTGTGCGGTAGGGGGCGACCTTTTTTCCGGTCGCCCCGTGGTGATGATTTACACCGGGCTGA
>NZ_JASCAQ010000007.1:0-8549 GCF_029967685.1 Erwinia sp. V90_4
CCCCCCCCCCCCCCCCCACTCCCGGAGCGAAATATGATGATGCGATTCCTGCTGTTACTGCTGCTCAGCCTGCCCTGGCTTGTTCAGGCCGGACCGGCCGCCGATTTTGCCGCCGCCAGCCGCAGCGATCAGCTGAAACTTCTGCAGCAGTGGGCCGCCGCACCGGATGCCGCACGCCTGCCGCTGTTGCAGGCTCTGCGCCAGGAGCGTGTCGTGCTGGACGACAATAAACACCCCTTCAGCCAGATTAATGGCCAGCTGACGCCGCTGGAAGGCAGCAATGCACCCGCCGGCAGCACCAAAAAGCTGTTTATGAACAACAGGCTGCGGGTGATGATCGCCACCACCCTCGCCGCCCACCAGCTGGTCAGCCCGGATAGCGCCCAGCGCCTGAGCGCGGCGCGCACGCTGCAAAATGATGCGCAGGCCGACCAGCTGCCGCTGCTGAAACAGCGGCTGGCCGCCGAACCGGACAGCCGCGTGCAGGCGGTGCTGGCGCAGGCCGTTGCCGGGCTGCAGCTGGCCGACGCTAACCCGCAGGTGCGCCTCGAAGCGGTGAAGCTGCTGGGCGAAACCAGCGATCCGCAGACGCAAGCCAGCCTCGAACGCCTGCTGCAACCCAGCGTCGAAGCCGATGCCAGCGTGCGTGCCGCCGCCGCCGATAGCCTGAAACAGATCCGCCATCGCCTGCTGCTCGGCGACCTGCTCGGCCAGGCCTTCACCGGCCTGTCGCTCGGATCGGTGCTGCTGCTGGCGGCGCTTGGCCTGGCGATCACCTACGGCCTGCTCGGGGTGATCAATATGGCGCACGGCGAGATGCTGATGATCGGCGCCTACGCCACCTGGATGGTACAGAGCCTGTTCCAGCGTTTCGCCCCGGAGTGGCTGGCGTTTTATCCGCTGCTGGCGCTGCCGGTGGCGTTCTTTATCACCGCCGCGGTCGGCATGGCGCTGGAGCGTACCATCATTCGCCACCTGTATGGCCGCCCGCTGGAAACCCTGCTGGCGACCTGGGGCATCAGCCTGATGCTGATCCAGCTGGTGCGCGTGCTGTTTGGCTCGCAGAATCTTGAGGTCGCTAACCCGCCCTGGCTCTCCGGGGGCTTACAGGTGCTGCCAAACCTGGTGCTGCCGTACAACCGCCTGGCGGTGATCCTGTTTGTTATCGGCGTGCTGGTGCTCACCTGGCTGCTGCTGAATAAAACCCGCCTCGGGATGAACGTGCGTGCGGTGACGCAGAACCGCGCGATGGCCGACTGCTGCGGCGTGCCGACCGGACGCGTGGATATGCTGGCATTCGGCCTCGGGTCCGGTATTGCCGGGCTGGGCGGCGTGGCGCTGTCGCAGCTTGGCAACGTCGGTCCGGAGCTGGGACAGGGCTATATCATCGACTCCTTCCTGGTGGTGGTAACCGGCGGCGTCGGCCAGCTGGCGGGCACCGTGGTCGCCGCGCTGGGCCTGGGTATTCTCAACAAGGTGCTGGAGCCGCAGATTGGTGCGGTACTCGGCAAAATCCTGATCCTCGTGCTCATCGTGCTGTTTATTCAGAAGCGACCGCAGGGGCTGTTCGCCTTAAAAGGCAGGGTGATTGACTGATGACGCAACCGATAACGCTTACCGTGGCGCAGAAAGCGCCGCGCCTGACGCTCTGCCTTGGCGCGCTACTGCTGCTCGCCCTGCTGCTGATGCCGTTTCTGGCCCTGCTACCGGCGGACAACCCGCTGGCGATCTCCACCTATACGCTGACGCTGGTCGGCAAGATCCTTTGCTATGCCATTGTCGCGGTGGCGCTCGACCTGGTGTGGGGCTACGCCGGGCTGCTGTCGCTTGGCCACGGGCTGTTCTTTGCCCTCGGCGGCTATGCGATGGGCATGTATCTGATGCGCCAGGCAGCGGGGGATGGCCTGCCGGCGTTTATGTCCTTCCTGTCGTGGAACGAGCTGCCGTGGTTCTGGGCGGGAACGCAGCATTTTGCCTGGGCGCTGTGCCTGATTGTGCTGGTGCCGGGGATGCTGGCGCTGGTGTTCGGCTGGTTCGCCTTTCGCTCGAAAATCAAAGGCGTCTACTTCTCGATTATGACCCAGGCGCTGACCTACGCCGGGATGCTGCTGTTCTTCCGCAACGAAACCGGCTTTGGCGGCAATAACGGCTTCACCGGCTTCACCACGCTGCTTGGCTTCCCTGTCACCGCCACCCGCACCCGCGTCGGGCTGTTTGTCGCCAGCGTGCTGCTGCTGGCAGCCAGCCTCGCCGTCGGTTTCGCCCTGGCACGCAGCAAGTTTGGCCGCGTGCTGACGGCAGTGCGCGATGCCGAAAATCGCCTGATGTTTTGCGGCTACGATCCGAAAGGCTTCAAGCTGTTTGTCTGGACGCTCTCCGCCGTGCTGTGCGGGCTGGCGGGCGCGCTGTACGTGCCGCAGGTGGGGATTATCAACCCCGGCGAAATGTCGCCAACCAACTCAATTGAGGCTGCCATTTGGGTGGCGCTCGGCGGGCGCGGCACGCTGATCGGTCCGCTGCTCGGAGCCGGGATCGTCAACGGCGCGAAAAGCTGGTTCACCGTCGCCTTCCCGGAATACTGGCTGTTCTTCTTAGGCCTGATGTTTATCCTCGTCACGCTGTTCCTGCCGCGTGGCGTGATTGGCCTGCTGCGCCGGAGGAAGCATGACTGAACCCCTGTTTACCCAGCCACACCCGGCAGACCGCCATCGCCAGCAGACCGACCCGGTGCTCCAGCTGGAAAAAATCAACGTCTCGTTTGACGGTTTTAAAGCGCTGACCGACCTGTCACTTCAGATTGGCGTCGGTGAACTGCGCTGCGTAATCGGCCCGAACGGCGCGGGAAAAACCACCCTGATGGATGTGATAACCGGCAAAACCCGCCCGGACAATGGCCGGGTGTTCTACGACCAGAGCACTGACCTGACCACGCTTTCCCCTGTCGAGATCGCACGCATCGGCATCGGGCGCAAGTTCCAGAAACCGACGGTGTTTGCCGCGCTGACGGTGTTTGAAAATCTGGAGATCGCGCTGAAAACCGATAAGTCGGTATGGGCCTGCCTGCGGGCAAAGCTTAACGGCGAGCAGCAGGACCGCATTGATGAGGTGCTGAAGCTGCTGCGCCTCGGGGCGGAACGTCAGCGCCCCGCCGGGCTGCTGTCGCACGGGCAGAAGCAGTTTCTGGAAATCGGCATGCTGCTGGTGCAGGACCCGCACCTGCTGCTGCTGGATGAACCGGCGGCAGGCATGACGGATGCCGAAACCGAATACACCGCCGAGCTGTTCCGCTCGCTGGCCGGCAAGCATTCGCTGATGGTGGTTGAGCACGATATGGGCTTTGTCGAAACCATCGCCGACCACGTGACGGTGCTGCATCAGGGCCAGGTGCTGGCGGAAGGATCGCTGCGCGAGGTGCAGGCCAACGAGCAGGTTATCGAAGTTTATCTGGGGCGCTGATATGTTACAGGTTACTGAACTAAATCAATATTATGGCGGCAGCCACATTCTGCGCGGCCTGTCGTTTGAGGTTAAAGCGGGTGAGATCACCTGCCTGCTGGGGCGCAACGGCGTAGGGAAAACCACGCTGCTTAAATGCCTGATGGGGCTGATCCCGGCGAAGTCCGGCACCATCAGCTGGCAGGATAAGCCGATCAACGGGCGCAAGCCGCACCAGCGCGTGCAGGCGGGCATCGCCTACGTGCCGCAGGGGCGCGAGATCTTCCCGCGCCTGACGGTAGAGGAGAATCTGCTCATGGGGCTGGCACGTTTTTCCGGCAGCCAGGCGCGTCAGGTGCCGGAGGAGATCTGGCAGCTGTTTCCGGTACTGTGGCAGATGAAGCAGCGGCGCGGCGGCGATCTTTCCGGTGGCCAGCAGCAGCAGTTAGCCATTGGCCGCGCGCTGGCCTGCAGGCCGCAGCTGCTGATCCTCGACGAACCGACGGAAGGGATCCAGCCGTCGGTGATCAAGGAGATCGGCGCGGTGATCCGCCAGCTGGCCGCACGCGGCGATATGGCGATCCTGCTGGTTGAACAGTTTTACGACTTTGCCGCCGAGCTGGCCGACAGCTATCTGGTGATGTCGCGCGGTGAGATTGTCCAGCGCGGCCTCGGCAAGGAGATGGAAAGCGACGGGGTGCGCGGGTTAGTAGCGATTTGATTTTGATACGGCGGGCCGACCGAAAAAGAGGGTCGGCCCCTACGGATTTCTCGGTCGGCCTTTAAAAAAATCATGTTAATAATCCCAATTAAATAAATTCCCATCTCATTAATAGATTTATATCTCCGCCCGCAATATTATAATTCCCTGCCGTTACTGAATATTCTTCATAAAGAAATAAATTTAATTTCATTTCATATTTCTTAAATATTCATATACTACTTTCCTGTATTGTCATCAAATCAAATTTACCGATCCTTTAATGGAGGTACTCGCGTGGCTATTTATCCGCTAACCAGCGTGCAGCAAGCCGTCTGGCTCGATCAGTTATTGACACCATCCACCCCCTGCTACAACGTTGGCGCGCTGTGGCGCATTGAAAGAGAGGTTGATATCACCCTGTTAAATCAGGCAATAAATGAAACTCTCGCCCAACATGATGCGCTGAAATTAACCTTAAAAGAGAGTGAAGGCGGTATTATTCAGACGACCGTATCGAATCAAGACTTCACTCTCGAATACCATGACTTTAGTCAGGATAACGACGCCGAAAAAAAAGCCCGCGAATACTTAAAGGATAAATTTAATCAACCTTTTAAACTGTATGAAGAATTACTCTGGCGCTGCGTATTTATTAAAACCACGGCGACAACTGCCTTGTGGTTGATTAATGCCCACCATATTATCGCCGACGGGACTTCGGTCTCTCTGCTGAGCGGCATGATTATGGATCGCTACAAACAGCTGAAAAGCGGTCAGTTAGCAGCCCACCAGCAGATTTTCGGCTATCGCGACTTTATCGCTAACGACTGCGCCTATTTGCAGTCCACACGCTATGAACGCGACCGCGCCTTCTGGCTGACGCGCTTTGCTGAGCATGCCCAGCCGGGAATGGAGCGGCGCGCCGGCTTTGACGCAGGCCAGGCGTGGCCCAGCCAGCAGATTAACCGCCCTCTTCCGCTGGAGCGCTATCAGCGCCTGTGCGCCCTGGCCGCCGCACACGGCTGTTCGCCGATGCACCTGATGACCGCGCTGCTGGCCTGCTGGTACAGCCGCCTGTGGCAGGTTGAACAGCTGACGCTCGGCGTGCCGGTCCATAACCGCAGCGGCGCTCAGCACAAGCGTACGCTTGGCATGTTCTCTTCGATGATCCCGGTGGCACTCAGCGTTGACCTCAGCCAGCCATTCAGCGCCCTGATGAACCAGATTGCCGCCGAACTTCGCTGCTGCTACCGCCACCAGCGCTTCCCGATTGCCGAGCTTAACCGCCAGCTGCGCCTCGGGCAGCAGGGCCGCCGCCAGCTGTATGACCTGAGCTTTTCGCTGGAAGTCTTCCCGACCGATATTGAACTGGAAGGCAGCCAGCTGAAAGTGGAAACCCTGCATCACGGTTTTGAACAGATGCCGCTGGCGCTTTATCTGCGCCACTATCACCCCGGCGATGCGCCGCTGCTGGAGTTTAACTTCAATGAAGCCTGGTTCAGCGCCGCCGATGCGCAGCGCAGCGCCGACCGCCTGCTGATGCTGCTGGATCATCTGCTCGACCACGGCGCAGAGCAGCCGCTGGCGCAGATCCCACTGCTATTGCCGCAGGAACAGCAGCAGATCTTCGGCCAGTGGAATAACACTGAACAGCAGTGGCCGCTGCCGGAAGGCATTCACCGCGGGTTTGAGCAGCAGACGGCACGCACGCCCGGCGCCGTTGCGCTGTGCGGTCACGGCGGCAGCGTCAGCTATCAGCAGCTCAATCAGCGCGCTAACCGGCTGGCGGCAGAACTACGCCAGGCGGGGATTGGCCCTGACGATCGCGTGGCGCTGTGCTGCGCCCGCAGCAGTGAGATGGTGACGGCGCTGCTGGCGATCCTCAAATCCGGCGGCGCTTACGTACCGCTCGATCCCGACTATCCGCCGGATCGCCTCAGCCATATGCTCAGCGACTGCGGGGCCGCGCTGGTGCTGCTCGACGATGCCGGCGAGCAGGCGCTGCGCCCGCTGCTGGGCGCCGATCTGCCGGTCTGGCATCTGAGCCGCGATGCCGCCCGCTGGCAAACTCAGCGCGAGGCTAACCTGCCCGCGCTGGCCGCCGACCCCCAGCGCTCGCTGGCCTATGTTATCTACACCTCCGGCTCAACGGGCAAACCGAAAGGGGTCATGAACGAACACCTCGGGGTGATGAACCGCCTGCGCTGGATGCAGGAGGAGTACCGGCTGACGCCGCAGGACTGCGTACTGCAAAAAACCCCGTTCAGCTTTGATGTCTCGGTGTGGGAGTTCTTCTGGCCACTGATGGTCGGCGCACGGTTGGCCATCGCCAGGCCGGCGGGTCACCAGGACCCGGACTACCTCAGCCAGCTTATCGCCGCACAGCAGGTCACGACCCTGCACTTCGTCCCTTCAATGCTGCAGCTGTTTCTTCGCCACGGCGACATGGAACGGTGCCGCCCGCTGCGCAAGGTGATGTGCAGCGGCGAAGCGCTGCCGCTGGCGGCAGTGCAGCGCTTCCACCAGCAGCTGCCGGATGCCGAACTGCATAATCTGTACGGCCCGACCGAAGCGGCGGTGGATGTCTCCTTCTGGCACTGCCGGCGCGACGATGCGCGCGGGCTGGTGCCGATTGGCAGGCCGGTCGCCAACACCCAGCTCTATATCCTTGATGCACAGCTGCAACCGCTGCCGCCGGGCGTCAGCGGCGAGCTGCATATCGGCGGCGTGCAGGTGGCGCGCGGCTACCTTAACCGCGAACAGCTGAGCGCCGAGCGCTTTATTGCCGACCCGTTCAGCAGCGATCCCGCTGCCCGCCTGTATAAAACCGGCGATCTGGCGCGCTGGCTGGAGGATGGCAGCATTGAGTACCTTGGGCGCAATGATTTCCAGGTGAAAATCCACGGCCTGCGCATTGAGCTGGGCGAGATTGAGCAGCAGATTGCCGGGTTTAGCGGCATCGACGATGTGGTGGTGATGGCCTGCGACGACGGCCGGGGTGACAAACGGCTGATCGCCTGGCTGGTTGCCGCCCCGCAGCCCGGCCTGCGCGAGAAGCTGCGCAGCACCCTGCAGGCCGCGCTGCCGGAATATATGATCCCCAGCGCCTTTGTGCGGCTGGATGCGTTTCCGCTCTCCCCTAACGGTAAGCTGGACCGCAAAGCACTGCCGCAGCCCGCATGGCAGGCGGAAGAAACGGCGTGGCGCACCCCGCAGAGCGCGGGTGAACGCCAGCTGGCAGCGTGGTGGCGCGAGCTGCTGCAGGTGGAGAACATCGGCTGCGACGACGATTTCTTCGCGCTTGGCGGCCACTCGCTGCACGCCATCCAGCTGATGGTGAAGCTCAAGCGCGCGGGCATCGCGCTGGAGATGAAAACCCTGTTTGCCAACAGCACGCTAAGCGCCCAGGCGCGCGCCATCGCCGGATGCGCGGAGCTGAACGCGCAGGCTGACGCGCCGCTGCCGATGCAGAAATTGCTGCAGCAGCTCAACCAGCCCGCGGCGCAGTTCCGGCTCACCCAGCGCCTGAACTCGCCCGCTGAAGCAGGTAATCTGTGGATGGTGCATCCGGCGGTGGTTGGCTGTGAGATCTACCGCGATCTGGCGCAGGCGTTTGACGGCCAGCTCAATGCCATCGGCATCAATAATTACAATCTGTACCACCAGCCGCCTATCCCGTCGCTGTCGGCGCTCGCCAGCTACTACCTGCAGCATATGGTGAGCCAGGGGCTGTCGCGCCAGCAGCCGGTGCAGCTGCTGGGCTGGTCGCTCGGTGGCGTGATTGCGCTGGAGATAGCCGCTCAGCTCGAGCAGCACGGCTATCGCGATATCCATCTCTGCCTGCTCGACAGCCTGTACCAGACCGACATTCAGCAGCGCATTGTGGCGGGCATGCTGGCGCCACTGCTGGCGATGATCGGCATCGAGGGGGAAGCGGCCGAACGCGCGCTGCGCATTGAGCAGCTTGAACTGTCGATGAACAACCAGCCGCTGAGCGCCCCGCTGCGCCACAGCCGGGTGACGCTGTTTAAAGCCACCGAGTTTGCCGACCTGAGCATGGACGGTATCGACGGCGCGGAACTGCTGGCGCTGAGCGATAATGGCCTGGGTAAAGTCTGCCCGCAGCTGCAGGTGATCCCGCTGGCGGCCAATCACCATTCGATTATCCTGTGCCACGAACCGATCGTCGCCGCGCTGAACCTGGCGCAGAAGATCGGCAGCAGCGCGGCGTAAACCAGCGGGTCAGGCATGCAACATCCGCGTTCCTGCGCGGCGGGTCAGGCATGCCTGACCCCTACAACATCCGTGTCCCTGCGCAGCGGGTCAGGCATGCCTGACCCCTACAACATCCGCGTCCCTGCGCGGCGGGTCTGGCATGCCTGACCCCTACAACATCCGCGTTCCTGCGTAG
>NZ_JASCAQ010000008.1:0-7978 GCF_029967685.1 Erwinia sp. V90_4
CACGCTCGCATTCCTTTGTAGGGGTCGATCATCTTTTTCGATCGACCCGGCATTGCAAACACGGGGCGACCAAAAAAAGCGGTCGGCCCCTACGCCATTTTTTCGCTCGGCACGCTCGCATTCCTTTGTAGGGGTCGATCATCTTTTTCGATCGACCCGGCATTGAAAACACGGAGCGACCAAAAAAAGCGGTCGCCCCCTACGCCATTTTTTCGCTCGGCACGTTCGCATTCCATTGTAGGGGTCGATCCTCTTTTTCGATCGACCCGGCATTGAAAACACGGGGCGACACAAAAAAGCGGTCGCCCCCTGCAACGGTTCAACCCTTGCCCCAACTTTGTACAAAGCCTGCGCGCTGAGCGTGCATGCGGTCAGTCTGAATTTTAAAATATCACTTTAAATCAATATATTAAAAACTGGCACATCGTTTGCTTTGTTGAATTCCATCTTGTATACCAGACGGAATTCAACATATGGCTTTGACCACCGGGTTTACGCTCCAGCAGTGGCAGCAGCACCATCAGCAGCATCCACAGGAGGTGCTCTCCACGCTGGAGGCGCTGCTGGCCTCGCTCTCTATCGATGACAACGCCTGGCTCTACCTGGCGACGAAGGCGCAGCTGCGTGCGCAGCTGGAACCGCTGCTGGTCGCCTGGCAGCAGGATCCCGCCTCGCTGCCGCTGTTTGGCGTCCCCTTTGCGGTGAAAGACAATATTGATATTGCCGGCTGGCCGACCAGCGCCGCCTGCCCGGCATTTACCTACACCGCGGAAAGCGATGCCGTGGCAGTCGCGAATCTCAAGGCCGCAGGCGCGATTGCCATCGGCAAAACCAATCTCGATCAATACGCCACCGGGCTGGTCGGTACGCGCTCGCCGTTTGGCGCGGTGTGTAACACCTTTAATCCTGACTACGTCAGCGGCGGGTCCAGCTCTGGCTCTGCCTCCGTCACCGCGCGCGGCCTGGTGTGCTTCGCCCTTGGCACCGACACGGCCGGCTCCGGGCGCGTTCCGGCCGGGTTTAACAATATTGTTGGCCTGAAGCCCACCAAAGGCTGGCTCTCCGCCACCGGCGTGGTGCCCGCCTGCCGCCTGAATGACACCATCTCAATCTTTGCCCTGACGGTGGAAGATGCCTTCCTCGCCGCCAGCTGCGCCGGGGGTTATGACAGCCTCGACGCTTACTCGCGTGTTAACCCAGGCCTTGCCCCGGCCTCGCTGCCGGAAGCGGCGCGTTTCGCGATTCCCGCCAGTCCGGAGTTCTTCGGTGACCAACAGGCGCAGGATGCGTGGCAGGCCGCCCTGGACAAATTAATCGCTGGCGGAGCCACGCTGCATCCGATCGACTTCACCCCCTTCACTCAACTCGCCGAGCAGCTCTACTACGGCCCGTGGGTGGCAGAGCGCACCGTGGCGGTGGGCGAAATGCTGTCGCGCCCGGAAGAGATGGACCCGGTGGTGTATGGCATCGTCGCCAGCGGCAACAGCTACAGCGCGGTGGATGCCTTTAAGGCTGAGTACCTGCGGGCCGAACTGACCCGTCAGATCCAACAGACGCTGAGCCAGTTCGACGCCTTAGTGGTGCCCACCTCGCCGACCATTCACACCCTGGAAGAGATGAAGCAGGAGCCGGTGCGCTACAACTCGCAGTTCGGCACTTACACCAACTTCACCAACCTCGCCGACCTGTCAGCCCTTGCGCTGCCGGGCCCGTTCCGCGCCGACGGCCTGCCTGCGGGCATTACGCTGATCGCCCCGGCCTGGTATGACCGGGCGCTGGCGACCTTTGGCAGCCGCTGGCAGAAGCGCCAGGCCCTGAGCCTCGGCGCCACCGGCAGGCCGCTGCCGTTCGCCAACGATCTGCCTGCCTCCGCGCTGCACGTGCGCGTGGCGGTGGTCGGCGCGCACCTTAGCGGAATGCCGCTCAACCACCAGCTGACGCGCCGCGATGCGGTGCGGGTTGAAGAGACCACCACCGCCGCCAGCTACCGTCTGTACGCGCTGGCCAACACTACCCCGCCAAAGCCGGGCCTGGCACGCGATAGCGCAGGCAGCGCCATTATCGTTGAGCTGTGGGATATCCCGCTGGCGCGCTTTGGCGAGTTCGTGGCGGAGATCCCCGCCCCGCTCGGCATCGGTACGCTGGAGCTGGCCGATGGCCGCACGGTGAAAGGCTTTATCTGCGAACCTGCGGCGCTGACGCAGGCCACTGACATTACCGAATTCGGCGGCTGGCGTCGCTGGCTGAGCCGCGAGGAGAAATCTCATGTTTAGCACTGTTCTGATCGCTAACCGCGGCGAAATTGCCTGCCGCGCCATCCGCACCCTGAAGCGCCTCGGCGTGACCAGCGTGGCGGTCTACTCCGACGCCGATAAAAACGCGCAGCACGTCAAGGATGCCGACATCGCTATCGCCCTCGGCGGGGATAAAGCCAGCGACAGCTACCTGGCAATCGACAAGATCCTCACCGCCGCCAAACAGAGCGGTGCCGAAGCGATCTGGCCGGGCTACGGCTTCCTCTCCGAGAGCCTGGCCTTCGCCGCCGCCTGTGAAGCGGCCGGGATTGAATTTGTCGGCCCGACCGCGCAGCAGATTGGCGAGTTTGGCCTCAAGCACCGCGCGCGCGAGCTGGCCGCCGCCGCTGGCGTGCCGATGACGCCTGGCACCCCGCTGCTGGCCTCACTGGACGATGCCATCGCAGCCGCCACCCGTATCGGCTACCCGGTGATGCTGAAAAGCACCGCGGGCGGTGGCGGCATCGGCCTGACGCGCTGCGCGGATGAGGCCGCACTCATCAGCGCCTGGGAGAGCGTGCGCCGCCTCGGCGAACAGTTCTTCAGCGACGCGGGGGTGTTTCTGGAGCGCTGCATCGACCAGGCGCGCCACGTCGAAGTACAGATCTTCGGTGACGGTAAAGGCAAGGTTGTGGCCCTCGGCGAACGCGACTGCTCGCTGCAGCGCCGTAATCAGAAAGTGGTGGAAGAGACCCCGGCGCCGAACCTGCCTGCCGCCACCCGCGCTGCCCTGCTGGCATCCGCCGTTAAGCTCGGCGAGCTGGTCAACTATCGCAGCGCCGGGACGGTGGAATATATCTATGACGCGGCGCGCGACGAATTCTTTTTCCTCGAAGTGAACACCCGCTTACAGGTGGAGCACCCGGTCACCGAGTGCGTGACCGGGCTGGATCTGGTGGAGTGCATGCTGCATGTCGCCGCCGGGGAACAGCCGGACTGGGCGAAGATGGCCCGGATGCCGCAGGGCGCCTCGATCGAAGTGCGTATTTACGCTGAAGATCCGCTGAAAAACTTCCAGCCCAGCCCCGGCGTATTGACCGAAGTCTGCTTCCCGGAGGGGGTGCGCGTCGACAGCTGGATCAGTACCGGCACCGAAGTCTCGCCGTTCTACGATCCGATGATCGCCAAGCTGATTGTCCATGCCGACAGCCGCGCGGCGGCGCTGGAAAAAATGCAGGCGGCGCTCAGTGAAACCCGCCTGCACGGCATCGCCACCAACCTCGACTACCTGCGCCAGATCGTCGCCACCGAGGCCTTCCGCACCGGCAACGTCTGGACGCGCCTGCTCGACGGCTTCACGCCCAAAGCGCCGGTGATCGAGGTGATCCAGCCCGGCACCTGGAGCAGCATTCAGGACTATCCGGGCCGCCTCGGCTACTGGGACATCGGCGTGCCGCCGTCCGGCCCGATGGATGATTACGCTTTTCGCCTGGCCAACCGCATCGTCGGCAATGCCAAAGAGGCCGCCGGGCTGGAGTTCACTCTTCAGGGGCCAACCCTGCGTTTTCACAGCGACGCGCTGATTGCCCTGACCGGTGCCGCCTGCCCGGCAGCGCTGGACGGCGAAGAGGTGGCGTACTGGCAGCCGCTAAAGGTTAAAGCCGGGCAGACGCTGACCCTCGGCCGTGCTCAGCAGGGTTGCCGCACCTATCTGGCGGTGCGCAACGGTTTCGACGTGCCGGAATACCTCGGCAGCCGCTCGACCTTCGCCCTGGGTCAGTTTGGCGGCCACGCCGGGCGCACCCTGCGCGTCGCCGATATGCTGGCGATCTCCCAGCCTGAGCTGGCCGCCTGCACCACGCCCGCCCCGCAGACTGAACCCGCCGCGCTGGCCCCGGCGCAGCAGCCTGTGTATGGCGACGAGTGGCGCATCGGCGTGCTGTACGGCCCGCACGGCGCCCCGGACTTCTTCACCCAGCAGTCGATTGACGAGTTCTTCGCCGCCGAGTGGCAGGTGCACTACAACTCAAACCGCCTCGGGGTGCGCTTAGTCGGCCCAAAACCGGGGTGGGCACGCGCCAACGGCGGCGAAGCCGGTCTGCATCCGTCCAACGTCCACGACTGTGAATACGCCATCGGCGCGGTCAACTTTACCGGCGACTTCCCGGTGATCCTCACCCGTGACGGACCGAGCCTCGGCGGCTTCGTCTGCCCGGTGACCATCGCCAAAGCCGAGCTGTGGAAGGTTGGCCAGGTGAAACCGGGTGACCGCATCCGCTTCCATCCGATCGGTTTCGACGAGGCGCACGCGCTGGAGCAGGCGCAGGACCGCAGCGTCGACAGCCTGAGCGCCCTGCACTGCGCCCCCTTTGCCGTGCCGTCACTGGCGCAAACCGCACAGGGCTCGGCCACGGTTCTGGCGGCGATCAAAGCCACTACCAGCACGCCAACCGCGATTTATCGCCAGGCGGGCGACAACTACATCCTGCTGGAGTATGGCGACAACGTGCTGGATCTGGCGCTGCGCCTGCGCGTTCACCTGCTGATGACTGCGCTGCGCGAGTCCGGCCAGCCGGGGGTTGAGGAGCTGTCTCCGGGCGTGCGCTCGCTGCAAATTCGCTACGACAGCCAGATCCTCAGCCAGAAACAGCTGATGACCCTGCTGCTTCAGCTGGAAAAAAATCTCGGCGACGTCACGCAGATGAAAGTGCCGTCGCGCATCGTTCACCTGCCGATGGCCTTTGAGGATAGCGCCACGCTGGGCG
The DNA here is from genome assembly GCF_029967685.1 of Erwinia sp. V90_4. Lineage (NCBI taxonomy): Bacteria > Pseudomonadati > Pseudomonadota > Gammaproteobacteria > Enterobacterales > Erwiniaceae > Erwinia > Erwinia sp. V90_4. Next base: position 5,000 of record NZ_JASCAQ010000008.1, read on the forward strand.
CGGTTGAGCGCTATGCCGAAACCGTGCGCGCCAGCGCGCCGTGGCTGCCCAACAACGTTGATTTCATCCAGCGTATTAACGGCCTCAGCAGCCGTGAAGAGGTCAGCAGCACCCTTTTTGATGCCAGCTACCTGATCCTCGGCCTCGGCGACGTTTACCTCGGCGCACCGTGCGCCGTGCCGATCGACCCGCGCCACCGCCTGCTGAGCTCGAAATACAACCCGGCGCGCACCTTTACCGCCGAAGGTACCGTCGGCATCGGCGGCATGTACATGTGCATCTACGGCATGGACTCACCGGGCGGCTACCAGCTGGTCGGGTGCACGCTGCCAATCTGGAACAAGTTCCTCAAGAACGAACAGTTCGCCGCCAGCGAGCCGTGGCTGCTGCGCTTCTTCGACCAGGTCCGTTTCTACCCGGTGAGCGAAGCCGAGCTGGACGTGCTGCGCGACGACTTCCGCGAGGGGCGCGCCACCATTCGCATCGAGCCGTCGCTGTTTGATTTCGCCGAACATACGCAGTTTCTTAACGAAAATGCGCACTCTATCGCTGAATTCCGCCGCAGGCAGGCCAGCGCCTTTGAGACCGAAGTGGCGCTGTGGGCGCAGGAGGAGGAAGGCGCTCCGCTGACCAGCGAAGAGACGCTGTGCCCGGCGCCAGAGGATGACGGCGCGCTGCAGGTCAGCGCCGACATGAACGGCAATATCTGGAAAGTGCTGGTGCAGCCGGGCGATGAAGTGGCAGCCGGGCAGCCATTGATCATCGTGGAAGCGATGAAAATGGAGCTGGCGATCAACGCCCCGCAGGCCGGGCGCGTGAAGCGCATCGGCTGCCAGCCAGGCCGCCCGGTCAGCCCCGGCGATGCCCTGCTATGGCTGGAATAGTCATGGAGGCCAAACGCAGTAAAGATCGGCCGGAAGCGCTGGCCGATCGCGTTTACCAGCGGCTGAAAAACGACATCTTCGACTTTCGCCTGATGCCGGGCGACCGCTTCAGCGAAAGCGAAGTGGCGGAGCGCATGGAGGTCAGCCGCACGCCGGTGCGCCAGGCGCTGTTCCGCCTGGAGCGCGAAGGCTATGTCGAGGTGTGGTTCCGTAGCGGCTGGCAGGTGCGACAGTTCGACTTCGCCTACTTCGAAGAGCTGTATGACCTGCGCATTGTGCTGGAGTGCGAAGCGGTGAAACGCCTGTGCTGCCTGCCTGCCGCTGACTGCGCCCAGCTGCTGACCCGGCTGACCTGCTTCTGGATTGACGAAGCGCGTCTGGCAGACGGCAATGCCGTGTCGCTGCACGATGAGGCGTTCCATCTGGCGCTGGTCGCCAGCGCAGGCAACAGCGAAATGGCGCGCATTCACGCCGAACTGACGGAGAAGATCCGCATTATTCGCCGCCTCGACTTCACCCGTGCGGATCGCATTAGCGCCACCTATAACGAACACGCGCGCATTTTACGCGCGATATTGCATCAGCACAGCGAGGAGGCTCAGCGCATCCTGACCGATCACATTGCCGGTAGTCGGGCCGAGGTCAGAAAAATTACCCTCCATATGTTACAGCAGGCAAGGCTACACAATGTTTCATCCACATAATCTTTCACTACTTTTAGGGGTTCACTGATGAAGAGACGTTCGTTGATCAAGGCATTCGCGCTGTCTGCCAGCGTTGTGGCAATGGGTCTGTCGTGGAGCGTGCAGGCGGCTGACACCATCAAAGTGGGGATTATGCATTCCCTGTCCGGCACCATGGCGATTTCCGAATCGCCGCTGAAGGATGTGGCGCTGATGACCATTGATGAGATCAACGCCAAAGGCGGCGTGCTGGGGAAAAAACTGGAGCCGGTGGTGGTTGACCCGGCTTCTAACTGGCCGCTGTTTGCCGAAAAGGCGCGCCAGCTGCTGACTCAGGATAAAGCCGCCGTGGTGTTCGGCTGCTGGACCTCGGTGTCGCGCAAGTCCGTGCTGCCGGTGTTTGAGGAGCTGAACGGCCTGCTGTTCTACCCGGTGCAGTATGAAGGCGAAGAGATGTCGCCCAACGTGTTCTACACCGGCGCCGCGCCAAACCAGCAGGCGATCCCGGCGGTGGAATATCTGATGAGCGAAGATGGCGGTTCCGCTAAGCGCTTCTTCCTGCTCGGCACTGACTACGTCTACCCGCGCACCACCAACAAAATCCTGCGCGCCTTCCTGCACTCAAAAGGCGTGAAGGATAGCGACATCGAAGAGGTCTACACGCCGTTTGGATACAGCGACTACCAGACAATCGTCGCCAACATCAAGAAATTCTCGGCGGGTGGTAAAACGGCGGTGGTCTCCACCATCAACGGTGACTCCAACGTACCGTTCTATAAAGAGCTGGCTAACCAGGGCATCAAAGCCACCGATGTGCCCGTGGTCGCCTTCTCGGTAGGCGAAGAGGAGCTGCGCGGCATCGACACTAAACCGCTGGTCGGCAACCTCGCCGCTTGGAACTACTTCGAGTCGGTGGATAACCCAACCAACAAGCAGTTCGTCGCTGCCTACCGCGCTTACGCCAAGGCGCACAAGCTGCCGAACGCCGATACCGTGGTGACCAACGATCCCATGGAAGCCACCTATGTCGGCATCCATATGTGGGCGCAGGCGGTTGAGAAAGCGGGCACTACCGACGTGGATAAAGTTCGTGCGGCGATGGCCGGGCAGACCTTTGCCGCGCCGGACGGCTTCACCCTGACCATGGATCAGACCAACCACCACCTGCATAAGCCGGTGATGATTGGCGAGATCGAAGATAACGGCCAGTTCAACGTGGTCTGGCAGACCGACAAACCGGTGCGCGCCCAGCCGTGGAGCCCGTATATCGCCGGCAACGATAAAAAGCCGGATAGCCCGGTAAAAACCAGCAATTAATCCGCCGTAAAAGCGTAGGGGCATAGCATGCCCGGCCCTAAAAGCGTAGTGGCGGGGCATGCCCCGCCCTAAAAGCGTAGTGGCGGGGCATGCCC
>NZ_JASCAQ010000009.1:0-7381 GCF_029967685.1 Erwinia sp. V90_4
ATGTGTGATCTGATCCTTCAACTCAGCAAAAGTTCGATTTAATCAACAAAGCCATCGAAATGTTCTATAACAGTAAGCGTCGGCATGGTTCGAGCAATCAGATGTCACCGACAGAATATGAAAAGCAGTATTATCAACGGCTCGGAAGTGTCTAGATTATCCGTGGCGATTCATGTACTGTTATTGCATATGGGATTTCTGTAAAACAATCTTATCGAAAGGGCTTTTGATATGTTTAAGAAAAAATTTATTTTTCTGGTTCCATTCTTCATGTCTCTTTCATTGTCTGGCTGTGCCAGCTATGAAGATTTGACTACTCATAATGCAGAAGATACACAGCACAAGCCCATCCCGGGACGGGACGCGAAACCTACTAAAGAACAGCGAGAAGCCGTAATGTCCGGCCAAAAACCGGACTGGTCTGTATCGGGCAATGATGGAGTGAGCGTGCCAGTTTTCAGATGGTGAAATAATATGGCCCGCATCATATTATCGCCTGGGGGTGCTGCTCACTATAGCTTATGTAATTGTGGTGGGTACTAAGGTCTTTTCATTGGCGGCAGTGCCCGTAAAATCTCAGCTGCATCATGCCCGTCTCCGGCAAACGGCACGACAAGCGTGGCGGCCACATTCAGCGCAAACACCCTTGTATACACTTCTATCGAGCGCGGATCCTTGTGTCCGGCCAGAGCCTGAATAACTTTCCTGGGCTACCGGTGATAGAGCATGTGCGTGATAAAGCTGTGGCGGAACGTATGCGGCGTCACCGGAATAGAAAAATGCACACCGTCTTCTCTGGCCCGCTTCACCACCTGCTTCAGCCAGTTGCGCATGGTTTTATCGGTGGCGGTCCATGATAGAGCAAAATGATGGGTAGTCTCCGAAGCATAACAGACTGGACAGTCCGGTAATTCTGTCCAGTTCTGCTGGCTGCGCGGAATCTTGCTTGGTATAATTTTTAAACTAAACGTATGTCCAGCAGGTGAATCATGCTCAATAATGATTTTCTGTTTTATGCAGCTATCTGTATAGGTGTAGGAATAGTTGCCTATTATCTTTTTATTAAAAACAACTAAGGCCGCGCTTCGGCCTTTTTGCTACCCCTCATTTAATTCCCAGCGCAGTTAGACATACAGGTCATTCTGTCCAGTTCACTCAGTGCCTCGCTCCGCCACCGTCACCCCTCCAACTGGAATGTATAAAAGAATGGTATCAATAGTGGACACTTCGGCACTATCGGAAAAAGTGTCCAGAAAATATTTCTGGTGATCGTATTTATTTTATTGGCCTGTTTCTGAAACCGTGAGTTTGATTAGAACTTGCTTCTGAACGAAGGAGGGGTTGGACAAGCCCGACGGGCGCGTCAGCCTGTCACATTGGGGTATGCCTATCCTACCGTTTTCCTAGCTCTAAATTCCCCTCCGTATTGGACGCCAGGAGGATGGGTTATCTTCCAGCGTTCAAAGGAATGCGGGGGTGATTATTGGTTAGGTCGCACATATTGATTGGGATTGTTTGTGGTTTGAGTTTGAACGTCCAACCAGCTTAGACGATACTCTGGAGTACCTTGTCAGTTATGGCCGCTTGAATGAGCGCGGCCAATATTTCGACTTGGATTTTTTCGAGCTGGAGCCATAGCCAGTAGCTTTATCGGCTACTTAGCGCGCTAAATCAGCATGCGGTATTTGCTTAATTCTTTTACGGTTTGCGCCATACCTTGCCTTAGCAGCGCTTCTAAATATTCATCTACCGACACGGGCGGTTTCCGTAAACTACTGCGCTGCGTAGTTACGGCCGAAAGCACAAGTGCTCTATTTAAATCGAATAAATCCATAACAAAATCGTCAGGATGCAATGCTTCGATACCAAAGGCATCAAGAGAAGGTGCCGGAAAATCTTTAAGATTCAACGTCACAATGATTTCAGCATTGCTACGGACAGCAGCTGCGGCAACATGCCGATCATCTACATCAGGTAAATCAATGCTATCAATCAGAGGCTCAAAGCCGGTGACCATCGCATCAGGAACGGCTTTATTCATTAGCGTGGCAGTGCGTTTAATTTGCTCTTCAGTTAAATCCGTCCTGTTTGCTAACAGGTTACGTTGCCACTCATTTTCGATACTGGCTGACCATTTTGGTTGGTACAATCCGGTCAGCCCCAATCGAATCAGTAAATCCCGTAGAAATGACGGGTACAGTACGCAAGCATCTAAAACTACGGGATAAGGTGTGTGGTTCATTAGTAAAGTCCAAGCTCTTGGCTTAGATCTGCCAACTCCTGCATAGCTTTATTGCTATCGCTATCTCGCTGATCCTTGTACTTCATCAAATCTGCGAAAAGCACGCGGCGATGGCGACCTGTTTTATGAAAAGGCAGCTTCCCATCTTCCAGCAGTTTCACCATATGAGGGCGTGAAACATTAAGAATATTGGCGGCTTCCTGCGTGGTCAATTCAGCATGCACAGGAACGACTTGCACCGCGTTACCAAGTGCTAGCTCACCCAAAATCGACATAAGCAACATCAGTGAAGACGTCGGTAGTTCGATTTGATGAGTTACGTTATCTGCATCCTGAATCGAAATTTTCTGTGTTTCCATTTTTGTGGAGAGGTAGGCGGCAAGCTCCCTTTGTCCACGTACAGCTGCCTCAATCTCCCCTTTAGCCGGAAGGCTAAGGCTATCAAGAATTGAGTTTGTCATTGTTTAGTATTCCAATTGTTTAGGTTTCGGTTTTACGGTTTCGGTTTACGGTTCAGCTTTACGGTTTTAGTTCTACGGTTTGACTTTACGGTTTAGGTTCTACGGTTTAGGTTCTACGGTTTCGGTTTTGATATGACGACAACTGCTATAACTGAGGTTATACGAAATAAACGAAAAACGCAACAAACGCAACAAACGAAACAAATGAAACAAACGAAAAGCTGGGTAAATCCTGTTGACCACAATTACTATCTTTTCTTTTTTAAGCAAAAAGTCCTGTCTGGAGGACGAGCCTGCATAACTCGGAGAGGCTTCTTCAGGTCTGACGGGCACGTCAGCATGTCACCCATTTCCCTTCAGCATTGCGACCGCCTCTGCCGCCGGCATCTGGAACTGCACCCTGTGTCGCGCAGCAACATCGAGCGCAAACACTTTTGTATACACCTCTGTCGAGCTAATACTCTTATGCCCCATGAGGCTCTGCAGCACCTTTAGCGGAATACCGGCATACAGCATGTGCATCGCGTAGGAATGCCGGAATGTGTGCGGCGTCACCGGCACGGAGAACGTCACCCCGTCGGCCGCTGCCACTTCAATCGCTTCGCTGAGCCAGGTGCGGACCGTGCGGTCGGTGATATCCCAGATGCGTGCTTTCTCCGTTCTGCCGGTTCGCTTATTACGTCGCTCCAGCGGAATTTTTAGTGTGGCTACCATCATATCCAGCTGGCTGAGATAGTTAGCATCCGAAAGCGGGACCAGGCGGTGCGTCTGACTGCCGGCAGGCGTACGGCCGGCCGTTCGGGCAGCCTTCTCCGCCCGCTGCTTGAGCGTGGCCAGCTGCACGAACGGGTAGGGTGGCGCCAGGGAAAAATCACTCCGGGTCAGCGCCAGCGCCTCGTTAATGCGCGCGCCGGTGTTCCACAGGGTGGCCAGCAGCATCCTGCGATGCAGATCCGGTACGTAATGGAGCAGGGCGCTGACTTCCGGCGCCAGCAGATATTTTGGCAGTTCGTCCTGTACCAGAGCCATCTGGCGAAGGGCCAGCGCAGCAGGGTAATCAATAGCGACAGGAAGTTGAGCAGGAGAGTAATGCGCTACAGTTGCGGGTAAGTTCATTCCTGTGCCCCTGAATGCCTGTTAGCCTGAATGCGTTGCTGCATAATGATATGGAATGTAGCCAGTTCCCGTTGTCTCAAAATATGCATCTGAGCCCGACGTTTACGCTCATTACGCCACACCCGCCAGAGAACGTTCTGCGCGGACCACTTCGTTGCATCAAGTCGGGTACTGGGAAGACAGGCCAGTTTTCGCAGTCTCCTGGCCTGCAGAATGGCCTTAAGACCAAGACGGGCATACAGATACTTTCGTTCCAAAATTGTATTGGTATAGTCCGGTGGACCTTCACTTTCCTCCATGCCCGCGATCTCTCTGTCACTCCATTCCTTCAGAACAGGCACTTCACGGATAGCGTAAGTAAGACCAGGTTCAAGAGCACGCCAGTCGCCGGTGATCACCTTTAAATCTAACTCCGGGCGGGTCTGGGTTGCCCGCATGAAATCCTGCTTGTCTCGTTCTCCGTCATCAGTTGCCACTTTGGTGCAGCCTTCAGCAAACCTCTCCAGCAAAAAGACCAGCTCCGTGGCAATATAGAGTCGTTCACTAGCCTGCTTCGCGGCGGCAGCCCTTTCCTTGCGCTTTCGGGTAAAATGATGTGTCAGGCCCACGCCTCCCAGGGCCGCGCCAATCGACGCGACCGCCGTGATGATTTGTGGCGCCAGACTGGCGCTGTCCTTCACGACTTTCACACCTTCAGTGGCAATAAACCAGTCAGCCATGTTAGTTCCTTATTCAGAAATCTCGCCCCTAACATTCCTCGCCCTCAGATGTGGACCCGCAGTCAGGAGATAATCTTATATACCGCTTCAGCAAAACGTTCGTCCGTAAGCTCAATACATCCCTCAGGGCCTCCTTTTACTTGAGGGGAATCGGTCGTCATATAACCTGGCTCAAGTAGCCACTGGTTTGCATCACCATCTTGAGAGGCAAGAAACTTTTCGCCGGGAGAAAAGATCAGAGCATCGTTCCATGACTTGGGATTTTTGATATCAGCAACAGGATTGGCAGTACCCGTCCAGAACCATAATGCCTGGTAGTGGAGCCTAAGATGTATTACCGCATTCAAAAATGTCATTTTCGCCCTCAATATTAATTGCTGAATAGTCACTCAGAGTAATTATGACGCGCAGCACAATCGACTGCACTCAACCCTGAGTCTGTCACGCTAATGATTTTCACATGTCGTCATCATTTCAAAGGTGACAATAAGCAGCCATATAGAAACCAGATTAAATTACCGGATGGCCGTTCAGGTGAGATCCGATTTTTACGCTATTACGCAGTTTCCGGAAGTATACCACGCGCACGGAATAACCACACCGCCCTTTTCCGGTGCTGCGCGCCGGGTCACCGGGCAGGGGGATAACACAACATATAGAAGAAAATGCATCTGACGGCGTGGCACATCTTGTGTTGTTGTGCCGGGGCGCGCCGGTGCGGTTCAGGAAGATCCGGAACCGGGAGTTTTCGGATCTGACCGAAAAAACGAGAACGCTTTGTATGTACGGTGGGATTGAATGTATTAAATGTATCGTATGTATGAATTGTACTATATGTACGATGTGTATTATTTGTATTGTATATTTTTCCCCCTCCGCGTACAATCCGGTCACTGACCCCTTATCCGCCCCGGAGCCCATAATGAGCACACTGCCCCCCGAAACCGTCCGCCGTATCGAGGACGCCGCCGACGCCCTCATCGCCGCCGGCAACCCGAACCCGACCAACGAGCAGGTCCGCCAGCACCTCGGCGGCGGCTCCCTGTCCCACATCTCCCCGGTGATGCGCGCGTTCCGCGCCCGCCGGCGCGAGCAGGCCGCTGAACAGACCACGCCGCTGCCGGCAGAGCTGGCGCAGCTGCTGACCGGCCAGCTGGGGCTGCTGTGGCAGGCGGCCGTCAGGCAGGCCGACGCCGACACCCTGGCGGCGCGGGAGCAGGCTGACGCGGATATCGCGCAGGCCGACCGGGAGCGGGATGAGGCCCTGGCAAAAGTGACCGCCCTTGAGAGCGAGCTGGCGGTGCTGCGTGAGGTGGTGGCCGAGCGTGACCGCCTGCTGCAGGACGTCCGGGCGCTGCGGGATGAGGCGCTGCCGCTGCGAGAGCAGGTGGCGCGCCTGACTGCCACCTGCGAACACCTGGCGGCACAGCTGAAGGAGACGAAGGAGGAGCTGAAGGAAGCCCGTGAGGACAGCCGTCAGCTTCAGGCCGAACTGCTGGCCCTGGCCCGCCATGACGGGAAGGTGAAGAAATGACTCCTGAACGCCGGTGCCGAAGACACATATTACGGAAGAAGCGGCAACAATGAAGTGGTCAAAGGTCATGGCGAGTTACCTCATTACCGGCGTGGCCAGTGCCGGTGTGGCCTGCCTGTTCGTACTGGCAGTGGCGCTGTTATGTCGGGTTGCAGAGACCGGCAGCGCCGCCGACTGGGTCGCCTCCTTTGCGAATGTCGTTATGGCCATCAGACTGGTAATGAAGATGTACTGGCACTGGACGCGACATATCCACTCAGGCAAAACATGCACAATGTGGTTGCGGAATTTCGTTCTCTGAGCGAGAGAGAGGAGCATCAGTGCGGCAACCGGCTGCGTTTTGACAGCGCTCAGGCTGGCAGGCACGCGTCGGAATTAGAGGCAGAAAGACTGCATACCATTGACCGGAAACGATGGCTTCTGGAACAGGCCGCAGGATAGTTTCACCTCAAAAATGGATTTCAGGTTAAAAATGCATCGAAAACAGCATTTTAACATCATAAGGGGCATGAGTCTCTGTCATCACTACGCTCCCGAAGACTATGTTCATGATCAGGATATGTTTAAAACGATGATTCAGTTTCCTAACCATGAACGCCGCGAACGGGAACTGCATGAGCAGGTCAAAAAGATAAGCGCCCGGTGGCACTTAGTGTAGCTTAGCGATACATCATGGCAGTAATACGCTCTTCCTGGGCTTTAAAATCATTCCTGTGCATGGTTACGACGTAATAACGATAATGATTTTTCTCTGCGTATTCACGCACACTTTCTTCTGCGAATAGACCTCTGAAAGTAACAGTAGTAACGAATATTAGTCCTTTAACCTCATAACTACTTATCTCCTGCGGAATTCCGTTATAAAGAGGTGGAAACACAGTTTTGCGGGACTGGCATCCAGCCAGTGAAAGAGTAATGAGCAGAGGTACAGTAAATATCTGCGACAATTTCATCTGAAATCCTTTTTTGTTAGCATATATTTTTTAAGGTCACTCACTGAGTTTATACTGTAAGTTCCGCCAATTTGTATTTTACAGCATTTATGCAACCTCCATATTGGGATACTCGTTTACGGCAGATTCAGTCATGGATGTCTGGGAACGTATCTTTACAAGATCTAGTAGCAATTACTATAATATTGAATGGGCTTCTATATTTCCATATATTTTTTATCGCTTAACCCATAAGTGGTCCGCCACTGCAGCTATCAGCACTCAGCCAACTGGCAGCAACCGACGTAATCATGATGCAGAGGGGCTTTGTTGAATAAATCAGATTCGGGGCGAGTGTCCCTGTGGCAGGACAGATT
>NZ_JASCAQ010000010.1:0-6074 GCF_029967685.1 Erwinia sp. V90_4
GGATGTGTGATCTGATCCTTCAACTCAGCAAAAGTTCGATTTAATCAACAAAGCCCAAAGCTAACTCTGATTTCTCGATGCTGACCGCGATAAAACACACTCCGTTCTTGATTGGACGAAAACTGGCTCCTTTAGTTATTCCTCTTGCGAAAACGTTACTGGGCATTAAGGCCAAACTTGCTCCGGGAAAAATGATTTCTTTTTAATCGTTATCCTGCCGCATGCTGCGGCAGGGATTTAAAGGAAAGCAATATTGCAGATATTGTTTTTCATAGTTTGTGGCGTAAGCGGGCTTTCTTGAATAAATCGAACTTTTGGCCGTAATTAGGATCAGATCACCACATTCCCGATCCTGTGGCGGTATCACGTGGCAAAACAAACCTTCAAAATCACCAAGTGGGCTGACTACAACAAGGAGCTCGTCAAACAGGCCCCACTGCAGAATAACGGTTTCGCCGGCCATATCCGGTTCCACTTCATAGACGGTGCCGTCGAACGTCACGCGAGCATCACTCCTTACTTTACGAGACTCCGGTTCATGGGTAAAGTGGCGGCACTGCTCCCAGGTACACATGTCCTGCAGCCCCTCTTGCGGCAAATTCGCCACCCAGTCTTCGATGCGGGAGTGCATCTCGCTGCGGTGGCGCTAGTTGTTGTACTGCGTCAAGTAATGCCAGAGCCATTCGTTGGCCTGGTGCTCGGTTTCCGGCTTAAGAGAGTGATAAAGGGTTCATGCGCTTCCTTGACGGTCCGAAATGGCCGCTCAACCTTGCCCTTGGCGCGAGCCGTGGTGCGGGTGCCGTCCTTGCCGGCAGGGGTATGCGTCTGCCAGTCAATATGCAATTCCCGCATCACGTTACTGAATACCCGGCTTTTGGCCACCGGTCCGTTGTCGAGATACAGCATCTTCGAGCGTCCCCGGAGATGGGGTTCAGGAATGGAGGGTTTGGGTCCCATGGCATTAAAAAGAAAACGCAATGCCGATTCGGCATCTTCACCGTAAACGCACCGATACTCCTGGTAGGTGATGTCACTTCGATCGCCCACCACCTGAATTTTGTCCACATAGAGGCGATGCACTTCGGCTGGAACGATAGAAGGTTCGCGGCCGCGGTAGACACCGCGCGCTTACGCCGCCGCGATCCCCTCCAACTGACGTTCACGGCGCAGATTGGTTTCAAATTCGGCAAAAACACCCAGCATATCGAGGAAGGCTTTGCCGGCGGCAGTACGCGTATTGACAGGTCGTTCCGTTGCCTTGAGGGTAACGCCTTACAGGTTTAGGGCAAAAACAATGTCCTGGAGGTCTTTGATGCTACGGGGGAGGTAATCGATCCGCGTGACGGTTAGGGTGTCGCCAGGTCTCAGGAAGTCCAGCAACAGTTGCAATTCGGAACGCCTCTTTCGGCTGGCACAGCTGGCTTTTTCTGCGCGAATAATTTCGCAGCCGGTATCACGCAGGGTTCTGCTCTGATGCCAGCGCTTCTTAAGCGTGGATGTAAGCGCTGCACGCAGAGGTGCTTCGCCCCGCGCCATCATCTTGAAGCAGATTTCGCCCACCATAAAGCTGGGCTCCAGAGTCTCCGGTGTCGTCGTCAAAATTATCATCCTTCATGACCTCTCCCTGCCCTTCACCATTAGTTTATGTACGGATAATAAGCCGGTCCGTGTTTTGAGGTCAATTTCAGCGGTGCCCGGATGCTTTCCAATGCGCATCAGCGCATAAAGGCGACAACCGGTGTTCCCAGTGAAGCTGCGGGTCAGGGTCGCCGTGTACTGACAGGTTTCACCAATCCCAACCACCGTTCTGCGAACGTAGCGCCCCGATGGGGCGAGCTTCACGGTTCCATCGTTCCGACGCTTTGCATGGCCGGAGCACCGTTTTATACTCAGCCCCATGTATGTCCCGCGCCCCGCTAAACTTCTTTTTGCCGTCTATGACGGCTGGAAACGCTACCTCGAACATCAGCCAATGGAACCGTCTCTCCGTTGAGCGCATGCTCGCCTGTGGCACCTGTACCATGGGCGTCGCCGGTACTGCTGCGCCTCGCCGGACTGTACCCACTCCAGCTTCTTCTGCCAGAGCTGCAAGTCAATTGCCTACAGCGCCTGCGGCATGAAATCAATTGATCAGTGGATAAAAACAGATAAAATACCACATATTCATACATATACTGACGAATAACCCCGTCATGAAAGGTATGAGCCGGGGTTAAATTCATGGTCAGTCGCTCTTAAAAGATGCGATTCAATCTCCTAGCCATCGAGGCTTTGCGGCGTATATCCTTCCGGTAGTGGCCAGTTAATGCCGGTGCGTCGTTAAACCGCAGGCTGAGTGCAGTGGTGATCCAGATTCTTCTGGAGTAATGCGTATTTTTGTCCACGGTAGTGTCCATGTTCGCGAAAGTATCCATGGTAGGAAACACGGGCGGAAATAAAAGACGGTCTGGATGAGACGCTTACCTTTGTCGGCTAACGTGAGTTTTCGTTCCACTAAGCGTCAGACCCCATAACCACGTCATTAAAGGGATGTACATGCTGTTGATCATGGTCAGTCGCTATCAAAATAAGCGATTCAATATCCTAACCCGTGCATCGACTTACTTGCCGGTGGCCAATTCGCCGTACACCACCTGGCCGCGGAAACCGCGCCGCACCTGCTGGAACAGTTCGCGGAACGCTGGGTAATCCTGCGCCTGGCACAGCGCTTCCTTACCGCGAATGGCGTTTACCTGCAGGCGGTGATTGACGATCACCTGCTGCCCGTCGCGGTGCCATGTCAAGCGATAGTCCCCCGCCGCATTGCGGAACTGCCTGTCTTGCGGAATGGCGATGATCGGCACGTTGGCCGGCAGTTGCAGGCGATAGGTTTCGTCGTAGCGCTGCGCGCTGCAGTAGAACGGGGTTTCGTTGTCCGGCGCCGCCGTGGTGGTATACAACGTGCGGAACGATTTGCCACCGGGCGGATTGGGCAAGGTCATGCCGCCCACTACGCCGAAATCGACGTAGTCGTCCGCCTTGAAGCGGAAGCGGTAACCGAACTGTTTCTTGAGATCCAGGGGATCGCTGTTCATCGCCACCTCGCCGCTGCCGTCGATGCCTGATTCAGACATGAATGATGCTTCGGCCTGCGCCCGGTTCTGCCGGTTGATCTGCGAGAAGTAGCCCCGCAGATCAATCTCTTCCACTTCGCTTAGCCGACGATCGGTCTCCCCCTGCAGGTTACCGGCCTTGTCGAACACGAAATCGACGCTCAACGCGCTCTTGACCGGTTGCTCGTCGCTGCCCGGCGTGCGTGCCAGTTTGGCATCGCGCGTCAGCAGCACCGGTGCGCCTAGGTCGCCTTCCGGCAGCTGGCCGAACCGCGCCCAAGGGTTGGTGGAGTCCAAGTACAGTTTGAACTCAGGCACGTAGGTTATGACATGATTAAAGCGGCTGAGCAGCGGCACTTTAGGCAGTATCGGGCCTTCGTCCAAGCCGATCAGCACCGGCGAGCTTTCAATGCCCTTGGCGGCGAGCAACGCTTCCAGGATCACCACGTGATCCTTACAGTCGCCGTAGTGGTTATCGAGAATGCTCTGCGCCGAATTCGGCTCCAGCCCGCCGTTGCCCAGATACACCGCCACATAGCGAATGTTTTGCGCCACCCAGCGATAGAGTGCCTCCGCCTGCTCGCGCCGACCGCTGATGCCGGCGGTGATGTTGTCCGCCAGCGCCTGAATGCCCGGCGTTATCTTCGCCGCCGCGCGGGCCTTCAGTTGGTAGGCCTTGGCCAACTGCGGCCAATCGCGGTAGGTGCTGCCCATGATGGTCGGGCTGAAGGTCCAGCTGTCCGCAGCCCAGTTTTGTTCCCTAATCGGCGCGCTGCGCGAATAATGCCAGCGCCAGTGCGCCTGTCCGCCGCGGATCTTTGGCTGGTCACCACCCGCTACGCCGCGGGTGAATATATGCATCGGCAGTTTGGCCGGCACCTGCAGGGTTACTTCGGCGTCGTCGAACTGCTCGAAAACGCTGAACGTTTCCCACAGGCCAAAATAGTCTGGGAAATAAGGCGTGTTTTGCGTGCGGCGCAACTCATACACCACCCGCGAACCCGGCACCAAGTTGGAGAACACGATAACGCGCACTTTGCGGTCGGCATAGAGCGGGGACGTGGCGCTGGAGTAACTCTCCTGAGTGTAGATGCGATCGTGCGCCACGTTGTGGCGCTGGCCGTCGGCGGTCAACGTATAGGCGGCGACCACTTCCAGCGTTTCCATTTTTTCGCTGTAGCTCAGGCGGATCTGACTGAATTTTTCGACCGCCGACTTGGTCTTCAGCAGCACTTCGTAGCTTTCCGTTTTCACGTTGGTGGCGTTGGCATTGACTCGGTAATCCGCGCGATAGCGCACGAAGCTGAAATCATTGTTGGTCGTGTCGTTCTGACCTCGCTCTGCCGCCGCAGGCGTGGCAACCTCCAACACGGCGGCCGGGTGCGTCGCAGTCAAACCGGCGAGTAACACTATGGAAGAAACAGCGATTTTCATCTTCGGTCCTTGAAGGGCAATAAACGACGGCGCAGGGCTACCCGCCCGTACCTGCGTAAAACACGCGGTCACAATAATATAATTGAGAATCATTTTAAATAAACGGACATTCAACGCTTGGGTTAGCCCTGTTCGATCAGCATCACGGCGGTTGTCTCCGGCTCCAGCGCTTCGACTACACGTTCCAGATCGACAGAGTGGCTGATGTAATCGCCTGCCCAAACGCGCGCCCGCTGATGACGATCACATGCTCAACGGTACCGGGGGGGGGCGGCCGGGAGAGTTTCACTTCGCCGGGCTGCACCCGCAGCCGATAAATATCGCGTTGCGCCCCCGGTGGGCAGGTCGCTAACAGCGTGGCGGCACAGTTATCCTGCTCCGACAGCGCCGGCGTTCCCTCATGGGCGCGGACCACTTACACCTGTCTGCTTGGCTGTGAAATCAACCGGCTGACCGGCACGTCGAGCGCCATCGCCCACAGCGTTTCCAGGCAGGGATTGCCGCTGCCGGCTTCGAGCGGCGACAGCGTGGACTTGGCGATGCCCGCGGGTTTCGCCAGTTAGGCCACCGACAGGTTCAGCCGGTCCCGCTCGCGGCGGATCGCCGTCGACAGCAGGAGCTGCACCATTTACTTTTACCTGTCTTCACGCCGTAACACTAAAGCCGCATATGGAGTTTGAGGGCCAACCGTACGAAAACGGGGACTGTTGCAAAGATCTGGCGATGGTAAACTGATACCACTGTTTAGATGAAGGAGCAGCACATGAATCCATTCAAAGGCCGGCATTTTGAGCGTCATATCATCCTGTGGGCCGTCCGCTGGTACTGCAAATATGGCATCAGTTATCGTAAGCTGCAGGAAATGCTGGCTGAGCGAGGAGGGAATTGTCAACGCTACGATTTATCGCTGGGTTCAGCGTTATGCACCTGAAATGGAAAAGCGGTTGCGCTGGTACTGGCTCATGGCATCTCGATGAAACCTACGTGATGGTCAACGAACGCTGGGCTTATCTGTACCGCGCCGTCGACAGCAGGGGCTGCACCATTAACTTTTACTTGTCTTCACGTCGTAATACCAAAGCCGCATATCGGTTTATGGGTAAACTTCTAAACAATACGAAGCGCCGTCAAATTCCACGGTTGATCAACACGGATAAAGCCCCGACGTATGGACGGGAGCTGGCATTGCTGAAGCGGGAAGTAAATGTCCGCAGCATGTGCATCACCGGCAGATAAAGTACCGGAATAATATAATCGAGTGCGATCATGGCAAACTGAAACGGATAATCAACGCCACGCTGGGCTTCAAATTAATGAAGACGGCTTACGCCACAACCAAAGGGATTGAAGTGATACGTGTGCTACGGAAAGGTCAGGCAGAATCACTTTATTTTGGGCATCCCCTGAACGAGATGCGTCTGGTGAGCAGAGTCTTTGAAAGATAAGACCTTTCAATAACACCAGAGGCTAACTCATCAATAAGTTTTCAACAGTGCCCGGGCTTTGTTGAATAAATCAGATTCGGGGCGAGTGTCCCTGTGGCAGGAC
>NZ_JASCAQ010000011.1:0-5031 GCF_029967685.1 Erwinia sp. V90_4
CGCCACTGTTCATGGTTAGGAAACCTAAAAAGGGTCGATTCAGTTTCCTAACCATGAACTTTAATCGCCCCCATCCCCAGCTTTCATAATCAAGCATAAAACGGCGAATGGCATAAACAAACCGGCTGCGGGAATGCGGCATCAGGGGTTCTCCTGAGCGTTTTGATTGTCTGCCCCCTTTCTTTGTATCCAGTGACAGCTCGTCTACTTTCAGTCTGCCGACCATTGCAATAAAGCTGGCGCAGGTTTCCATTGTCCAGTCAGAGGGCTCGCATATTTCCGGCTTTTCCCGGGCAAGCCACAGGCCACAGCGGAGAATAAAACTGTACTGAGTTTCTCTGGAGCGGGGGCGGAGTACCGACGTTTCCCGCCACATCCGGCACCACCGCGCCCAGTCAGGTGCGATACCTTGTGTTGGCTTTTCATGCCATTCCTGATAGTTACGCATTCTCAGGGGGCTCTCTATAATTCCCATAGCAGCAAGCGCACAGGATATTTTCCCCGTAGCTCTTGCGATTCCCCGGTCGTGGCAGTTCTGCCCCCGCCACAGGAGGTCTGTCGTAAAAGTTTCAAGACGCGGGTCGTTGTTCATCAGCATCAGTACACCCAGCATACCGGACATATTGTGCTTCTGATTCTGCCCGGCATATCCCATTGAGATCAGAACGTCTGTCAGCCGGTTAATTTCATGACTGACAATACTCCGGCCATATATAGCACTGGCGTACAACGACGGTGCGCCATGCACTGGCAGGCTGAGCGGAGAAGAAAACGGACCGAGATGAAAGGCAAAAGCAGCAAGCAGGGGCCTGCCGGAACAGTGTTGCTCACAGAGCGTTAACCATCTTTCCTGCGTCCACTGCCAGCAGGGCTGACCCGACCGGTGCGTTTCTGCAAGAACGGCAAGGAGGGTAATTCTGGCAAGTCTGACACTGATACTGCTTCGTGAGGCAATGTCCTGCAGAGGCAGCAGCAAATATGGCAGGGAATCTGGCCGATCGAGCGCAGCAGACCGCCGGTAGCCTGTACGTATCGCGTCTTTTTCCTCAGGACTCAGCGCATCGCTCAGCTGATAATCTGTGCGTTTGAAAGGTATATAAGTGACTGTGTTTTTTTTTCCACTCATCAGTAAGCCCCCGCCTGAAAAATAAGGCCAGCGATTTTCCTGTCGGTTTCAGCTACGGCTGCGGTTATCCGGCCAGACAGATCGGACCCTGACAGATGGATATAAATCTGTGTGGTGCGCGGATCTCTGTGTCCAGCATAAGTCGCCAGCTCATGCAGCTTCCAGCCGGCCCGAGCCAGATGGGTCAGGCGAAGATGGCGAAAGGTGTGGGTTGTAATCTGTGGAAGCCCCGTATCCAGAGCCCATCTGCGCACGGTTTTACTCCAGCTCCACACAGAAAGAGGAGTGCCGTAATTACGATCAGAAAATGAACGGAACAACGCCCCCTGTGTCCGGCCAGCCCGCTTCAGCTGCCGGAAAAGGTTTGCCAGTACCGGCGTAATGTCCGGACCATAGCACACAACCCTTTCACGCCGGCTTTTCGTTGTTTCCGGGCGGATACGGATCAGGCGATGAGCAGGGTCGATATCCTCAAGCGTCAGGGCTGTCACCTCTGCACGGCGGAGTGCACCAAAATAGGCCAGTGCGAGCATCAGCCGGTCCCGCAGGGAAGCAGCTGAAACATGTTTAAGAAATCTCAGCCATTGTTCATTGTCAGGTATTACAGGTAAGCGGGTGATACGCGGGACAAGCCCCCGCCCGGTATAAATGGCACCCGGTAAACCCGCGCGGGGTAGCGGATTGAGACTGCATATATCCTGATAAACAAGAAAGTCATACCAGAGACGGATAGCAGACAGGCGCAGCTGGAGCGTGGCACTGGCCGCAGGGTAAGGCATGCCAGGCAGCTGAGGGCGGATGTAGGCGGCGAGGTCTTCAAACCGGGCTTTTTCAGGTTCAATTCCGTTCTCGCTGCAGAACGAAAAGTAATGATGAAGGGCGCTACGGTAGGCGGTGAGTGTGCCCTGCGCCCGCCCGAGATCGGATAACAGTTTCAGCCAGCGCTCTGCCAGCAATAGGCTTTGTTCATTCGGTGGGATCAGCATCGTGTTCTCCTCTGACAGCAATATCGCTGCTCAAAGTTTACTCACTCAATGTTGCATTCCACTTAACTTACTAAAGCGCATAATTACTGGAGAAAATATGAACGCCTTTTTCGCGGAAAAAACGCTCATTTTTGAAAAGGGGATCGCCCATCTTGATGCCTAAAGCCTTGGCTTCTGCGGAACGAGCGATTACGCAGCCGTCATTGTTTGAGACCACACAAATGGGTTTCCCGCGCAAATCTGGCCTGAAGATCGTTTCACAAGAGGCGTAAAAATTATTGGCATCAGCAAGTGCAAACATAGTCAGATTCAAATTTATACTGTTTATAAATACAGTATTTGTCAAACCACTGTTCTTTGCAAGTTACTCGTTTGGTAGATCCAGGGCTACAGGTTCGATTTGAGAGAAACCTAACCCAGCCAAGTCAGTTAAGGCATAAGCTATTACGCCCCAGATTGGCGACTCATAGCCTTCTTTGATGGGAGTGATCATACGTTGACCTGTAAGAGTCTGCAGAGCTGGAGCTGGCGTCAGAAGGAGCTTTCTTATTACCAATTCATCATCCACACTCGCAATAACTAAATTGCCATGTTTAGGCTTCAGGCTGCGGTCTACCGCAAGCAAAGATCCTTTGAGGATCCCGCATGAAGGATAATCGTTTGTACATTCCCAAACGTACGTAGAGTGTGGCGAAAGTGAAACGAGGTTAGTGAAATCAATACGCTTTTCAGCGTAGTTTGTGGCAGGAGATTGAAATGCCATAGCCTCCTCCGGTATCTATAATTTATCTTTATTTATCAGGTACTTAGATGCCAATTCTTTTACTCGTTCAGCTTCTTTCTTAGGAAGCCATAAATTAACCAGTTCTAAGTCTTCGCCATCATTGAGGGTAAACTGCTGGTATAGCTCCCAGATCCTTTTTACAGCATTCGCTACGTTTTGCTTTGTACGGTCAACACGGATAGCTACATCAGCTTGCCGCTCTCCTTTAACCAGAACTGCATAACCAATTTCTGTGGTGATATGTGCAAAAGTAGACATTATGGGTGAAAGTCGATCCCATTCCTGCTGCGTCATTTGTCTTTTCTGCGCCATAACTCACCTAAGTCTCTACATATTTTGAAGGCTAAGTGTAATGCTGAATTTGGTCAACACAAGTATAAAGTAACTGTACTTGAATGTTTTCACTTGATGCCTTTAGCGAAAACCGTGAGGCAGTACAAAACTTGTTTTGTGCTGCCGAGGGGTTGACCGACAGAGCAAAGCGGCGTCGGTTTCAATGCTAATGTGACTTATCCACTTATCCACAGCGCTAAATTTTAAAGGCTTTTTAGTTAGTATTTTAATGCTTTTTAAAGCTTTTTAGGTACAGTTAATCTATTGAATTTTAAGGGGAATTAATGGCTAATTTTGGGAATTGCCCCTACTTTATGTGGGAATCAGCCCTAGATCTTATGGGAAACAGCCCTAGTAGTTATGGGAATCAGCCCTACTTGTTGTGGGAATCAGCCCTAGTTCACATTGAAGTTAATAATTAGTTGACTTGTGTGTACTGACTGGTATTGTGGGGGTCATAAATTAACCCACAGAAGGCAGCGGACATGGCTAATGCCCTGAAAAAAAAGATAAATGTTAAACAGTCTAACGAGCTAACCGAGGCTGCTTATCATTTATCTTTGAAAGCAAAGCGGGTTTTATGGCTCTGCCTTATGCAGACTTATTTCACAGATGAAGACGAGTCCGCTAACCCTGTTTTCACCGTTGCCGTCTCGGATTATGAAGATATTTTTAACGTAACCCGAAACCAGGCAAGCCGCGATGTTAAAGAGGGCGTGTTTGAACTGTCACGTTCTTCCATCATTTTTTACCCCAAAAGCGGTCGTCATGATGTTATCGCGCGCCCGTGGCTGACTGAAGCCGGCGGCAGATCGAGTAAAGGTTTATGGGAGATCGAGTTTAATCATAAAGTTTTGCCTTACCTGTATGTTCTTGGCAATCAATTCACAACCTATTCATTAAGAGATTGCGGAAGCCTCAAGAACCCTAGGACCGTTCGGCTTTATGAAAGCTTATGTCAGTTCAGAAGCTCTCAGATATGGGTCACTTCGCATGATTGGTTATCAGAAAGGTTCATGTTACCTGACTCTCAGAAAGCAAACCTTGCAGAGCTAAAGCGAACATTTCTTGAGCCAGCTTTAAGGCAAATAAATGATAAAACCCCTCTGAGCGTATCTTATCAGGCTGAGTCTAGCGGCAAGTTGATATTTAATATTCATCAAAAACAGTAATTTAATGTTTGATTTCAGTCTTATTGCCTTAAATTTGCTCTCATCCTGCCTGATTAAGCGCTGCTGAAAAAGTAGGGCTGTTTCCCACACCCAGCACCGGCACGCCCGCTGCGGTGCCCGGCGGCCCGCAAAGTAGAACCGTTTCCCACACCTGGCGCTGGCGCATCAGCCGCGTCGCCTTGCGGCCCGCAAAGTAGGGCTGTTTCCCATATCCGGCGCTGGCGCATCAGCTGCGTCGCCAGCTGTCCACCATGTAGGGCCGTTTCCCATACCTGCATCGGCGCATCAGTTGCGGCGCCAGCCTGCCCGTGATTTAGGGCTGGTTCACACGGCTGGCGCACGGCTGCCTGAAAAGTAGGGCTGTTTCCCACACCTGGCGCCGACGCATCCGCTGCAGCGCCTTGCGGCCCATAAAGTAGGGCTGCTTCCCACACCTGGCGCCGGCGCGCCCGTTGTGGTGCCAGGCGATCCGGAATGTAGGGCTGTTTCCCACACCTGGCGCCGGCGCGCCCGCTGCAGCGCCTGGCTGCCTGCAAAGTAGGGTTGTTTCCCACACCTGGCGCCGGCGCGCCCGCTGTGGTGCCAGGCGATCCGGAATGTAGGGCTGTTTCCCACACCTGGCGCCGGCGC
>NZ_JASCAQ010000012.1:0-4512 GCF_029967685.1 Erwinia sp. V90_4
TGGTAGTGTGGGGCCTCCCCATGCGAGAGTAGGGAACTGCCAGGCATCAAATAAACAAACAAGCCTCATGCGAAAGCATGGGGCTTTTTTGTGTTTCTCGCCTGCTAAAATACATACCCGTATTAACTGCACTCCCTCTCAAACTGCATATTTTTATTAGATAGCGATAATAGCTGTTTAATATCCCCCCAGATTACGACCGATAACTGCACAAAACTCGATGAATTCACCACTGTTTGCGGCGATAAAATCCTCAACTCACCCCTGATGAATCGGGTACACTACCCGCAGTTTAATATTTAAAGGTTTTATTATGTCCTGCCAGCAGCATTCATTAAAAACATGGAATACATTCAGCCTCGACGCCTGTGCCAACAAGATCAGCGTGGCAGAAAGTGCCGAGGCTCTTTGCCAATTTTGGCAGCAGAGCACCGATCAAAATGAACCTGTATTACTGCTGGGAGAAGGAAGCAACGTACTGTTTCTGGGAGATTTTTCTGGCCAGGTAATCATTAACCGCATCAAAGGCATTTGCGTATCTGAAACGGCTGATGCATGGTCTCTGCACGTGGGCGCGGGTGAGAATTGGCACCAGCTGGTTGAAACGTCTCTGGAGCAGGGACTCTCTGGTCTGGAAAATCTGGCCTTAATTCCGGGCTGCGCCGGTTCAGCGCCGATTCAAAATATTGGTGCTTACGGCGTCGAGCTGGATCGGGTCTGTGAATATGTGGATATCGTTAGGCTCTCCGACGGTGTACAGCAGCGTTTAACTGCCGCCGAGTGCCTGTTTGGCTACCGTGACAGCGTATTTAAACACCAGTATCGCGAAGGGTATGCCATTATCGCTGTCGGGCTGCGCCTGGCAAAAATCTGGCAACCGGTGCTGAGCTATGGCGATCTGCGTAATCTTGACCCGCTGACGGTTACGCCGCGCGAAGTGTTCAACGCCGTCTGCCAGATGCGGCGCAGCAAATTACCCGATCCCAAAGTGACGGGTAATGCCGGGAGTTTCTTCAAAAACCCGCTGGTGAGCGCTGAAGTTGCCGCTAAATTGCAAGCACAGTATCCCCATATTCCGCTTTATCCTCAGCTCAATGGCGATGTAAAGTTGGCCGCCGGTTGGCTGATCGATCAGTGTGACTTAAAAGGTTTCCATATTGGTGGAGCGGCCGTGCATGCCCAGCAGGCGCTGGTGCTGATTAACGCCAACGAAGCGACGGGGCAGGACATCGTGAACCTGGCCCGGACCGTACGTCAGCGCGTGGCAGAGAGATTCAACGTCTGGCTGGAGCCTGAAGTGCGCTTTATCGCAGCACAAGGCGAAACAGATGCCGTAGAGGTTATTGCATGAAAGACAACACCGTACCGTTAACGCTGATTGGTATTCTGGCAGATGGAGAGTTCCATTCTGGTGAGCAGCTGGGCGAGCAGCTAGGCATGAGCCGCGCAGCAATCAATAAGCATATACAAACGCTGAAAGAGTGGGGCATTGATGTCTTCACCGTGACCGGCAAAGGCTATAGCCTGCCCGCGGCCATGCAGTTATTGAATGAACAGGCCATTAATGCCCGGCTGGATAACGGGCGCCTGGCGGTAATCCCAGTGATTGACTCCACTAACCAGTATCTGCTGGATCGCATGGATACGCTGCAATCTGGCGACGCCTGCGTAGCCGAATATCAGCAGGCTGGGCGTGGTCGTCGAGGTCGTCAGTGGTTTTCACCCTTTGGCTCTAACCTCTATCTGTCTATGTACTGGCGTCTTGAACAAGGTCCGGCGGCTGCCATGGGGCTGAGCCTGGTCATTGGGATTGTGCTGGCGGAAGCATTACAGGAGCAGGGCGCGCCCGATATTCGTGTGAAATGGCCGAATGATATCTACCTGGACGATCGTAAACTGGCCGGTATCCTCGTTGAATTGACGGGAAAAACCGGGGATGCCGCGCAGATCGTGATAGGCGCCGGAATAAATCTTGCTATGCGTGCACCCGCTGCCGACGTCATCAATCAGGGCTGGATCAACCTGCAGGAAGCCGGAGTCAGCGTAGATCGTAACGCGCTCTCTGCGCTGATCGTTAATAAAATGCGCACCGCGCTCGTCGAGTTTGAGCAGGAAGGGCTGGCACCGTTTATTGAGCGCTGGGCGCGGCTTGATAACTTTATTAATAGGCCGGTAAAACTGTTAATTGGCGATCGGGAAATATTCGGCATTGCCAGAGGAATTGATCAGCAGGGTGGCTTGATTCTGGAACAGGATGGCGTCAGAAAGTCCTGGGTTGGCGGGGAAATATCGCTGCGACCGCAGAGTTAAAAAAAGGGCCTCAGGCCCTTTTTTTATTTGCGTAATCTGACCAGGTCAACCGCATGACCGATACTCTTGGTCATTATCAGGCTGGCACGCTCACGCGTAGGAAGGATGTTTTCCTTCAGATTCAGATAGTTGATCTCTTTCCATAACTGGCTGGCGACACCTACCGCCTCGTCTTCAGGCAGCTGTGCGTAGTGGTGGAAATAAGAGTCGGGATCGGTAAACGCGCCCTGACGGAATTTCAGGAAACGATTGATATACCAGTGCTCTAATAAATCTTCCGGCGCATCGACATAAATCGAGAAATCAACGAAGTCTGAAACAAATACGTGATGCGGATCGTGGGGATAATCCATCCCACTCTGCAATACATTAAGACCTTCCAGAATCAAAATATCCGGCTGCTTAACGACTTTATCCCCATCAGGAATCACATCATAAATCAGATGCGAATAGACCGGCGCAGTGACCTGCGCAGCACCGGATTTCAGGTCGGAAACAAAGTTCACCAGGCGGTGCATGTCATAAGAGAGGGGAAAGCCCTTTTTCTTCATCAGGCCGCGCTCTTTCAGCACCGCATTTGGATGAAGAAAACCATCAGTGGTTATCAACTCGACCCGACGATGCTCCGGCCAGCGGCTGAGTAAGGCCTGCAGCACGCGCGCAGTTGTGCTCTTCCCGACGGCGACGCTGCCTGCAATGCTGATGATATAAGGGATCTTCTGTCCTTTGGTGCCGAGGAACTGCTCCAGTACTGTCTGCCGACGCGAATTTGAACTGATATAGAAATTCAACAGACGAGACAAAGGCAGATAAATCTCCGCCACTTCTTCCATGGAGAGATCTTCGTTAATGCCTTTCAGACGGGCAATCTCGTCTTCAGAAAGGGTCATTGGCACCGAATCACGCAGCGCCGCCCACTGGGAGCGATTGAACTGGAGGTAAGGCGTAGTTAACAAGGAGTCTTTTTTGCTCATATGCGTGCTTCTGCCAGCAATTAATGCCCCTTTAATAGGCTCGCCTGTTAATGACAGTGAGTAGCGCCCGCTGCCAGGCATGCATACTAAGGGAAATTTCATCAAACAATGGGCGGAGGGTATCACCAGACGGGGATGAATAAGAAGGAAAAAAGATGCTCAGCGGATGCAAACGTAACCGCACCCGCATTAATGATATTTTTAGCAGGCAATCGCAGAGGCAATGCCAAAAGGCACACACCGAGCAAAAATAAAGCAACAGTTGGCCGAATGCATGCTGCCGGAAAGATTTCCTGCGAAAAGTTTTATCGCAGAGGAGACGCTGTGGTTAGCTGATAAACGTAAAAAGTGATGTTTGTTTGAACGAAATTACTGCGCAAGAGTGCCATATTGCGTAGAATTGCACAAATAGTAAGCGTAAGAACATTTATCGCAATTTTTTTGTTGCATCCTGCGCCCGGTCTTCCTAGAATGCGCACCACTTGATGCCGGCTTAGCTCAGTTGGTAGAGCAACTGACTTGTAATCAGTAGGTCACCAGTTCGATTCCGGTAGCCGGCACCATCAAGTAACGAAATACCCCGGGTGGGGTTCCCGAGCGGCCAAAGGGAGCAGACTGTAAATCTGCCGTCATCGACTTCGAAGGTTCGAATCCTTCCCCCACCACCATTTCGACCCAGCTTTCAGGGGTTGAGACCAGAAGAGAGAATCATCACTCGACTGGGAAGATGGCTTCCTCCAAAAGGTTGTTCATCAAGATTTCCGACTGAGCTCAAGCACAGTCAAAGTCAGCAAGCTAAGGCGGGTTGACTGGAACAGCGAAGAGGGCATCTTCTTAGTTGTTCAAGCTACAGACAGAACAGGTAGCCGAGTTCCAGGATGCGGGCATCGTATAATGGCTATTACCTCAGCCTTCCAAGCTGATGATGCGGGTTCGATTCCCGCTGCCCGCTCCAAGCCGTGCTGATATGGCTCAGTTGGTAGAGCGCACCCTTGGTAAGGGTGAGGTCCCCAGTTCGACTCTGGGTATCAGCACCACTTTCAAAATCTCCCTCCCTGCTTCTTATCTCTGTAAATTAAATTCAAAAAATTCAACGATTCAGGCGATGCCTGGTTGATGTGGTGATATCACCGATTAATCCGTGTCTTAGAGGGACAAGCGATGTCTAAAGAAAAATTTGAACGTTCCAAACCGCACGTCAACGTTGGTACTATCGGCCACGTTGACC
>NZ_JASCAQ010000034.1:0-227863 GCF_029967685.1 Erwinia sp. V90_4
AGGACGTGAAGCAAACGCAACAGGTGATGGCGTCTTCACTGCACGAGCTGAAACAAGCGCAGCAGGCGACTGATTTTTCGGTGCAGGAGCTGAAAATCTCATTTCAGAAGATGGATGTTTCACAGCAGGAAATGAAGCAGTCGCAGCAGGAAATGAAACTCGATATTCGCGCGCTGCAGCAGGGCCAGTTGGGGCTGGTGAAAGACATTTCGGGGCTGGCTAAACGCCAGGAGCTGGAAGAACTGCGTGCGGAAACTCAGGAAGAGTTTCGCCTGGTGCGTTGTGAAATGCGCAGTATGCGCACCGAACTTAAAGCAGAAATCGGCATCCTAAGAAACGATGCGCGTGCCGATTTCAGGCTGCTGTTCGGAGCGTTAATTACCCTCGCCATTGGCATGACAGGCCTGCTGGCGAAGGCATTTCACTGGATATAAGAGTTTAAGGTACGTCGTATCCCAGTGCAGCTTTGCGGATGCGGAACCACTGCTGGCGGTTCAGCGTTATCTGTGCTGAAGCAGCTGAACTGCGCACGCGCTCAATTTTCCCACTGCCGATAATCGGTAATGGTTGCGAAGGAAGTTGCAGTATCCACGCATAAATCAGCTGCTCGATCGTTTCGGCTCCGGTTTCCTGCTGAATGAGTTTGAGCTCATCGCGCAACGGCTGATATTCCGCGCCGGTAAACATTTTACCACCCGCCAGGCATGACCACGCCATGGGTTTAATGCGCAGCTGCTGACACTGGTCGAGAGTACCGTCCAACAGAAGGGGCTGATAAACCGGGGAAATCTCCACCTGATTGGTGACCAGCGTAAACGGTAGTCGCGACTGCAGCAGGGAAAACTGCGTGGGAGTAAAGTTAGAGACGCCAAAGTGCTTAACCTTGCCGCTTTGATGCAACTGCAGGAAGGCACTGGCCACCTCGTCCGCATCCATCAGCGGATCGGGGCGGTGGATCAACAACAAATCGAGATAATCAGTATTAAAGTGACGCAGGGAGTTGTCGGCGCTCTGAATAATATGCGCAGCATCGGTGATGTAGTGGCCAAGCTTGTGGTCTGGGTTCGCCGTAGTGGCAATACCGCATTTGGTCACCAGCTCCAGACGCTCGCGCAGCTGAGGCTGCAAACGTAGCGCTTTACCGAATTCAGCTTCACACAGATAGCCGCCATAGATATCGGCATGATCGACAGTAGTTATGCCGCACTCAAGGTGCTGTTCGATAAAACTGACCAGCTGCTGCGAGGTCATTTCCCACTCCATCAGCCGCCAGTAGCCCATCACCATGCGGGAAAAAACCGGGCCCTGTGGGGCGATCTGCACGCGTTGTAACATCTGTACTCTCCGTTAGCGAAATGACTAAACGCATGATACACCATCACTCCGCACCGGAAGCACGTTGCCGTCAAGCTTACCGTCAAAACAGCGTTGGCTGTTCCGGTTCGTCAGGTGCAGCTGCCGCGCCCACCCTCTGCAGCCGCAGAAAGCGCTGGCGACACAGGCGTAGTACCTCGCGCTTTTGCGCATCACTGAATTTCATCCAGTTAAACCGCTCGTCGCGGCTGCGCAGACAGCCCCGGCAGTATCCGCGATCGTCCGCCTGGCAGATCCCGCGGCAGGGACTGGGTACCGGGAAAAACTCAAGTTGTTCAGCCACCCTAACTCCTGATTGCTCTACCTGATATTTATTGAAGACGGCTCAGTCGATGTCTGCAAGCGTGACGCGGTGGTTTTTACTGAAATAATCGCGCAATGCGCGTATTGCCTGGCGGCTTTTTTCCGGTAAAACCCGTTCGAGCGTCAGCGCCGTTAATTTTAGCGGCGCCGCACGCCACTCCGGTAGCAGTAGCATAAGTTGACCACTACGCAGCTCTTCCTGAATTTCCTGCAGCGGCTGAAGCGATAGCCCCATTCCCGCCACGGTAAAAGCGCGCATCACGTGCATACTGTCGCTAACCACCTGCCCTTCGGCAAGGCGCAGGGTCAGCTCGCCTTCACGCGGATGATGGAAGTCGATGTGGCGATGAGAGCGGTGTCCGTGGATCCAGCGATGCGCTGACAGTGCCTGCGGCGTCTCCGGTACGCCATAACGGGTAAGGTAAGCCGGTGCCGCACAGATCACCATCGGCCACTCAGCCAGCGGGTGAGCTATGATGTTGGCATCGCTCAACTGGCGGCTAAAACGCAGCGCAATATCAATGCGATGTTCAATCATATCCAGCACGTTATCGGTGGCAATAATACGCAGGCGAAGGCCGGGATGCTGCTGCAGTAACGGTGATAGCGCACTGCACAGTGGCTGGCCACCGATCCCCGGCGTAGAACTGATGCGCAGCTCCCCGGTCAAGGTATCACGCATCTCAGCCAGCCTTTGCTCCGCCTCCTGGGCATTTTTAAGCATCGCCTCACAGCCCGGATAGAATGCTGCACCGGCCTCGGATAGCGTCAGCTTACGGGTCGAACGGTGCAGCAACGGCACGCCGACCGCCTGCTCAAGCGCGCGCAAATGCTGACTGACTGCAGAGGGTGACATAGCCAGGCAGCGTGCTGCCGCCGCAAGAGAACCTTCCCTGACCACGGTGGCAAACACCGCCATGCGATTGAGTTTTTCCATGATTAGTAAGTATTACTTCATTACTAAAGCATAAATATGCCACTTATCGCTCTGCTTGTTAAGCTGTAGAGTGCAATACACACTTACAGAGGAGCATTGCTATGAAAATTACCATCATTGGCGCAAGCGGTTTTGTCGGGCCGGACATCGTTAAAGAAGCACTGGCACGCGGCCACCAGGTGGTTGCCGTTTCCCGCTCCGGCAAAAATTTGCCTGTGGATAGCCATCTGACTCAGGCACTGGGTGATATCCACGACAGCGAGTGGTTGAGCGGCGTACTTAACGGTCAGGATGCGGTTATCAGCGCCTATAATCCCGGCTGGGCAGAGAGCGACCTGTTTGAAAAATTCACGCGCGGCAGCAATCAGATTCTGACAGCGGTGAAAAGCAGTGGCGTGCAGCGTTTGCTGGTGGTTGGCGGTGCGGGCAGTCTTGAGGTCGCTCCGGGGGTTGAACTGGTCGATACTGAGGCATTCCCGGCGAATATCAAGCCCGGAGCGCTGGGAGCGCGGGCATTACGTAATCAGCTACAGGCAGAAGAGGGCCAGCTGGACTGGACCTATCTCTCGCCTGCGGCATTTCTTGAACCCGGGCCGCGTACCGCACAATTCCGGGTTGGCAACACCTCGCTACTGATGAATGGTGATAAGCCCGCTTCAATCAGCGTCGCCGACCTGGCGGTGGCAATCCTTGATGAGATCGAAAAGCCACAGCATATACGCCAGCAATTTACCGTTGCTTACTAATTTACCCAGCCCGCTGCGGTGGGCTAATCACACGATGGTTAAAAGGTTAAGGTTTACCTAAGGTTTTATGGCTATGATACGCTAAGATTATTCTGCATTTGGAATGCCATGAAACCCTTGTTTACTAAGTTACGTTGTAACGAAATTACGTTTAATCTTATCGCTGCGCTTTTCTTTACCCTGGTTTTAAACAGTGTCTTTATTGTCCGGGCCTGGGAAACCATCCCTTACCTCCATTTTCCTGACTACCTGTTTGCCGCCTCTATCCCACTGGTGCTGTTCTGCGCGTTCACCCTGATTTTTAGCGTGCTGGCTCTACCGTGGCTGCGTAAACCGCTACTGGCTGTGCTGATTCTGGCGGGCGCAGCGGCCAACTATTTTATCTACAGTTTCGGTACCGTGATCGATACCAATATGATCCAGAACGTATTTGAAACGGATGTGCAGGAAGCGACCGCACTGTTCAACCTGCGCTATTTGGTGTGGATGCTGCTGCTTGGCGCTTTACCTGTTGCCCTGCTCTGCCTGACAAAAATTGAGAACAATCGTCCGTGGTGGATGGCCATTGCATGGCGCGCCGTGACCTCTCTTGCTGCCGTGGTGCTAATACTGTTGGCCGCGGCGCTCTTCTATAAAGACTACGCCTCAATGATCCGCAATAATAAAGGGCTGGTAAAAATGGTCACCCCGGCGAATGTGGTCAGCGGCATCGGCCACTATGTGGATAATCGCTGGTTTGCTGGCGACCAGACGCTGGTCAAAATTGGCGAGGATGCCAAAAAAGGTCCGGTTATTCTCGGGGCAAAGAAAAAGACCCTGGTTATCTTCGTGCTGGGTGAAACTGCGCGGGCAGAAAACTTCTCACTTGGCGGCTATGCCCGCGAGACGAATCCAAAACTCAAGCGTGATAATGTCATCTATTATCAGCATGCCACCTCGTGCGGCACGGAAACTGCCATCTCTGTACCCTGCATGTTTTCTAATATGCCGCGTGAAAATTATGATGCCAGCCTCGCCCGCCATCAGGAAGGCCTGCTCGATGTGATGGCCCATGCGGGCGTTACCGTAATGTGGCGTGAAAATGATGGCGGCTGCAAAGGCGCCTGCAATCGCGTACCGCATACCGATATGACCAAATGGAACGTCACCGCACTGTGTAAAAGCGATTACTGCCTTGATGACGTTCTGCTGCACCGACTGAATAACTACATTGACAGCGTGAAGGATGACGCAGTAATTGTCCTGCATCAGATGGGCAGCCACGGCCCGGCGTACTATCTGCGTTATCCCGCTGAAATGCGCCAGTTCACGCCAACCTGCGACAGCAATCAGATTCAGGATTGCGACCATCAGGCACTGGTCAACACCTATGACAACTCGATCCTCTATACCGACTCGATGCTGGACAGCACCATTAGCCTGCTAAAGTCATACAGCGATAAATTCAACGTGGCGATGGTCTATCTTTCCGATCATGGTGAATCACTTGGCGAACGTGGCATGTATCTGCACGGCGCGCCGTATCTCTTTGCGCCCAGTCAGCAAACGCATATTCCCTTGCTGCTGTGGATGTCGCCGGACTATGCCAGCACGTTTGGCATTAATCAGCAGTGTCTGCAACAGCAGGCTGAGCAGGATGATGTCTCGCAGGACAATATTTTTCATACCCTGCTGGGGATGCTTAACATAGAAACTAAAGAGTATCAGCCGAAGCTGGACATGATCCGTTCGTGCCGGCAAGGGGCATAAAGGGTTGAATGCGACCGTTCGGTCTAGTACCCTGCTGCGATGAATAAAACGACCCGCTTTGACACAAGAGAGCATCTGCTCAATACCGGCGAACAGCTCTGCCTGCAGTGCGGCTTCAACGGTATGGGCCTGATCGCGCTGCTGAAACAGGCAGAAGTGCCTAAAGGGTCGTTCTATCACTATTTTCCTTCTAAGGAAGCGTTCGGCGTGGCGATGCTTGAGCGTTACTTCGCCCGCTATCATCAGCGCCTGTCTGATTATCTTAATGATCATCAGATAAGCTATCGTCAGCGCGTACTGGATTACTATCAGCAGTCGCTTTCGTTCTGTCAGGAGAGCAGCTTCGCCGGGTGTCTGTCGGTTAAGCTGTCGGCCGAAGTCTGCGATCTCTCTGAAGCGATGCGCAGCGCGCTGCATGCCGGGTCTGAAGCATTGATGGCCACGCTGGTCAAGGCGCTGATGAAAGCGCAGCAGCAGGGTACGCTGTCAGCCGAAATCAACTGCTCCCAGTGCGCAGTAACGTTATACACTTTGTGGCTGGGAGCCAGCCTGCAAAGTAAAATCTGCCGTGACAATGCGCCGTTGCTCAACGCATGGCAGGAAATGACACGCATTCTACGCGAAGCGTAAAAAAAACCACCTTTTCTAGTCGACCGGTCTACCAGGAGTAAGTTATGGAACTAAAAAAACTGTTCACCCCTCTCAAAACCGGCGCAATCACCGTGCCGAACCGCATTTTTATGGCACCGCTGACGCGTCTGCGCAGTATTGAACCCGGTGATATCCCGACTCCGCTGATGGGCGAATATTACCGTCAGCGCGCCAGCGCAGGATTAATTATTACCGAAGCCACACAGATCAGTGCGCAGGCGAAAGGCTATGCCGGTGCGCCAGGCTTACATTCGGCTGAACAGATCGGCATGTGGAAAGCCATCAATGAAGGTATTCATCAGGATGGCGGTCACAGTGCCGTTCAGCTCTGGCACACCGGACGTATCTCGCACACCAGCGTGCAGCCTGAGGGCGCGGCGCCGGTATCGGCTTCCGCCATTAATGCTGAAACGCGCACTTCACTGCGTGATGACGCGGGTAACGCCGTGCGCGAAGCCACCTCGACGCCACGCGCCCTGACAACCGAAGAAGTGGCCGGTGTGGTCAATGATTTCCGTCAGGCAGTCAGCAACGCTCGCGAAGCCGATTTTGACCTGGTTGAGCTGCACAGCGCTCACGGTTACCTGATCCATCAGTTCCTGTCCCCTGCCTCAAACCAGCGTGACGACCAGTATGGCGGCAGCATCGAAAATCGCACGCGTTTCGCGCTGGAAGTGGTTGATGCCGCGATCGCCGCCTGGAGCGCAGACCGCATCGCTATCCGTATTTCACCTCTGGGCCCGTTTAATGGCCTGGACAATGGTGAAGATCAGGAAGAAGCCGCACTGTATTACATTGCTGAGCTGGCAAAACGCCAACTTGCTTATCTGCATATTTCTGAACCAGACTGGGCGGGCGGGAAGCCATACAGCGAGAGCTTCCGTAAGGCTATCCGTGCCGTTTACCCTGGCGTGATTGTCGGAGCCGGTGGTTACACCGCAGAAAAAGCGGAAACGCTGATTGAACAGGGCCTGATCGACGCCGTTGCTTTTGGCCGCAGCTACATTGCCAACCCGGACCTGGTCGAGCGCCTGAAAAAGAACGCTGAACTGAATGAACCACAGCCGGAAACCTTCTACGGTGGTGGCGCAAAAGGCTATACCGATTACCCGGTTCTGGGCTAAGGGTTCGCAGCGGTTGCTATAACCGCTATACTGGATTTTTTACGTCATCCACCGATGGCGCCGATAAATGAGGATGTTATGCGTTTACTTCACACCATGCTGCGCGTTGGCGATCTGCAACGCTCCGTTGATTTTTACACTAAGGTGCTGGGCATGAAGCTGCTGCGCACCAGTGAAAACACCGAATATAAGTACACCCTCGCGTTTGTCGGCTATACCGAAGAGAGTGAAGGTGCCGTTATCGAGCTGACCTATAACTGGGGCGTAGATAAGTATGACCTCGGCAATGCTTATGGTCATATCGCACTGGGCGTGGACGATTGTGCCGCCACCTGCGACCGCATTCGTAATGATGGTGGCAATGTCACCCGTGAAGCCGGCCCGGTAAAAGGCGGCAGTACCATTATTGCTTTTGTTGAAGATCCGGACGGTTATAAAATCGAACTGATCGAAAACAAACATGCTGGTCACGGTCTGGGCAATTAATTGTTTAGGGTGCCTTTTTGGCACCCTCTCCCTTCCTGTTTGCTGCATCCTGCAGTGAAATTTGCCATAATGTGCGCTGCCTTTTTTCCGCCTATGAGATGCCGATGTCTGAATCGAATGAACTGAACACCCTGAGCAGCCGTTTTCGCGGTTTTTATCCAGTGGTGATTGACGTTGAAACCGCCGGTTTTGATGCCAAAACTAACGCTTTACTGGAAATCGCTGCGGTCACGCTTAAGATGGACGACAATGGCTGGCTGGAAAAAGATGAGACGCTGCACTTCCATGTCGAACCCTTTGTCGGCTCAGTTCTGCAACCCGAAGCGCTGGCGTTCAACGGCATCGACCCGAACAACCCTTTGCGCGGCGCAGTGAGCGAGTACGAAGCGCTGCATGCTATTTTCAAACTGGTGCGTAAAGGCGTGAAGGATCAGGGCTGTAACCGGGCGATCATGGTGGCACACAACGCAACTTTCGACCTGAACTTTATGAACGCCGCCGCCGAGCGCGCCAGCCTGAAGCGCAACCCTTTCCATCCGTTTGTCACCTTTGATACGGCGGCATTGAGTGGTCTGGTGCTGGGGCAAACCGTTCTGGCTAAAGCCTGCACCACTGCCGGCATCGCTTTTGATAATACCCAGGCACACTCCGCACTGTATGACACGCTGCAGACCGCGGATCTGTTCTGTGAACTGGTTAATCGCTGGAAACGTCTGGGCGGCTGGCCGTTGCCCGCCAGCGCCGATGATCAACAGCAGGCTTAAACGCGCTGATTGAAAGATAAAAAAAACCGGAGCCATTTGGCTCCGGTTTTTATTTTGGGTGCACTCTCAAGCTTTAACGCTTATTCAGACGCTTCGCTCGGATACTTTGCCGCAGTTTCTTTAATCAGACTCTGCAGTTCGCCGCGCTGGTACATTTCAATGATGATATCGCAGCCGCCGACCAGTTCACCGTCAACCCACAGCTGTGGGAAGGTCGGCCAGTTGGCATACTTCGGCATTTCAGCACGGATGTCCGGGTTCAGCAGAATATCAACATAGGCGAAACGCTCGCCGCAGGCTGAAAGCGCCTGAACAGCCTGCGCGGAGAAGCCGCAGCTTGGCAGTTTCGGGGAGCCTTTCATATACAGCAGGATCGGGTTTTCTGCGATCTGGCGCTGAATTTTTTCAACAGTACTCATAAATGCCTTCCTCAATACGATACTTCGTGTTTAGTTATTGTAGCGATTCTGTCCAGGCGATGAAAATGACATTTTCAGCAACAGCGTCAGCTTGTGTGCTGTCGTGGAACAGGTGATGGTGACAAAATAACATTTTCTTATCATCAATTCTCCCTCTGTCATGCGCGAAAGTGCAGTAACCGCTGACTTAACCACCTGATTGTGCTCAATTTCAAAGCGTTTACTTGATCTGTATTATTGAAACAAAAAAGACCTTACCTTTTGTTAAGAAGTTAGATTAGAATCGGGTCAACCTTCTGCTTTAGCGCAGAAATCACTTTTTATGGCTGTGTTGCAGTGTTTTGCAGCGCACAAACTGTTAATGAGAACAATGCGTTCACTCATCACACTCATTCTGCTGGCCTTTGCTCAGCTATTTTTTAACCTGGCGCACGCATCGCCACATGCTCCTATTAATGCAAATCAACATAAAGTTGATAGCAGCGCTGCCAGTAAGGATGACCGGCGTAAACGCCGCCCGGTCAAAGCCGCCTCAACCAAAAAAGTCAAAGAACCCCTCAGCAAAAAGAGCAAACAACCAGCCAAAACCACGCGTACAACCGGTGCGCAGAAACTTAAGCTGAAAAAGAAACCCGCTGCTGAGCCGGTAAAAAAGATTAACGTCGCAAAAACCAAAACCACGGCTAAAAAGCTGGCTAAGAACGAAGGTAAAAAACGCTACGGTCGCCAGCGTGCAGATAAAAAACTCGAATCGCGCGTAGCAGAGAGTACCGATGCGCCGCTCAAGCTGAGTAAAGCTCACCGCGCGCGCTATCAGAAAGCTCGTGAGACAGCGATGAATAAACTGATGGGTCAGCTAGGGAAACCCTACCAGTGGGGCGGAACCTCGCCAAAAACCGGCTTCGACTGCAGTGGGCTGGTTTGGTATGCCTATAAAGATTTAGTGAAATTCAAGATCCCACGTACCGCGAATGAAATGTATCACCTGCGTGACGCGGCCTCGATCAAACGCGATGAGTTGGAAAAAGGCGATTTGGTATTTTTCCGCATTAATGGTCGCGGCACTGCCGACCATGTGGGCGTCTATCTGGGCGGTGGGAAATTTATCCAGTCACCACGCACCGGCAAAGATATCCAGGTGAGCGCGCTGACGGAAGACTACTGGCAGGAGCACTACATTGGTGCCCGGCGCATGATGACACCGAAAACCATTCGTTAAACGCTAAAGAGAACGGGAGGAGCGACCTCCTCCCGGTAAAACTTAGTGCATTACCGCCGTGATGCTAAACGCAATAATCATCAGCAGTGAACCCACAACCGTCAGCAGTGTCATTTTCATATCGGTATTCATTTCCCCCCCTTAATAACCCTGTTTAAAGTAAGCCAATAGATTTTCCCACAGTAGCCCGTAAAAATCTCGTTTTCTTTGCGCAGCCTTGCTAGAATTCCTCTTTTCCGTTGCGCAACAAGCACGGAAATGATTTTACTCAGCACCGCATGTCACTCTACGGACGATTTACCCCCATCCTGACCCTTTGAGACAGCATCCATCATTATTCTGGGCGGCCAGAAATGGCGGTGTTTAGGCAAACGTTTAACCAATTAGTTATCAGAGTGTTACGATAACGCCAGGAGTACGAGTTTAATGGCAACAATTAAGGATGTGGCAAAGCGCGCCGGTGTTTCCACCACCACCGTTTCCCATGTAATCAATAAAACGCGCTTTGTAGCTGAAGAGACGCGTGAAGCGGTATGGTCGGCAATCAAAGAATTGCACTATTCTCCCAGCGCCGTTGCACGTAGTCTGAAGGTTAACCACACCAAAACTATTGGCCTGCTGGCAACGTCCAGCGAAGCCCCCTATTTTGCCGAGATTATCGAAGCCATTGAAAACCGTTGCTTTGCTAAAGGTTATACGCTGATCCTCGGCAATGCGCACAACGACATCCAGAAGCAGCAGGCTTATCTGTCGATGATGGCGCAAAAGCGCGTTGATGGCCTGTTGGTGATGTGCTCAGAATACCCCGATGAGCTGATTTCCATGCTGGAAGACAATCGTAATATCCCCATGGTGGTGATGGACTGGGGTGAATCGCGCGGCGACTTCACTGATACCGTACTGGATAACGCTTTCGAAGGTGGCTACCTTGCCGGGCGCTATCTGATTGAACGTGGGCATCGTGATATTGGCGCGATCCCGGGGCAGCTGGAGCGCAACACCGGCGGCGGCCGCCATGCTGGCTTTATCAAGGCTCTTAACGAAGCCGGCATCAGCCTGCGCGATGAGTGGCTGGTGCAGGGTGACTTCGAACCGGAATCCGGCTACCGCGCCATGCAGCAGATTTTGTCACAGAAGCAGCGCCCGACGGCGATCTTCTGCGGTGGCGATATCATGGCAATGGGGGCTATCTGTGCCGCTGATGAGATGGGCCTGCGTGTGCCGCAGGATATTTCGGTGATCGGTTATGACAACGTGCGCAACGCGCGCTACTTCACGCCGGCGCTCACCACCGTCCACCAGCCAAAAGAGCGTCTGGGTGAAACTGCCTTTGATATGCTGCTCGACAGAATTACCAGCAAGCGTGAAGAGCCTCAGACCATTGAGGTGCACCCTTCGCTGATTGAGCGCCGTTCAGTGGCCGATGGCCCATTCCGCGATTACCGTCGTTAATCCTCAGGGTGATGTTGCGCAACGTCACCCTGGTACGGTTTCACTTAGCCACTCGGCGTTAAGCGTTTCGGTACTGCCCAGATGTTCCAGCAGCCAGCTTAACGCCGGGGAGACGCTCTGCTCTGACCAACTCAGGCAGCACGGGCTATCGGGAAAAGGGGCGGCAAGCGGCAGCTCGCACAACACCCCCTGCTCCAGCCACGGCTGAGCAAAGTGCCCTGGTACCATACCCACGCATAATCCGGCGCGCAGGCAGTCAAACGCGCTATCCCAGTCCGGCACCACCAGCCGCCGCTGGTTATTTAGCGTCCAGGTGGTGCGCTTTGGCAAGGCTCTGGAGGTATCCTCCAGCACCAGCGATGGCCACTCGCGTATCAACTCTTCATTCAACGGGCTGCTGTGGCCAAGCAGCGGATGCCCGGCCAGCACGACACAGCGCCAGTTCAAACTTCCCATATCGCGAAAAGCAAATCGCCCGCCGACAGGAATAGCCTGCGTCGCGCCAATCGCCACGTCGACGCGCCCGTCCGCCAGCGCATCCCAAACGCCGTTGAAAACCTCTGGCGTAATATGCAGCTCCATATCCGGGAAGTGGCGGTAAAAATCCACCACCAGCTGCCGGGTACGCGCCGGACGGACAATACGATCGACCGCGATATTAATCTGCCCACGCCAGCCGTTAGCCACCTGTTGACAGCGCCGACGCGTGGCGAGCATTTTTTTGATGACAACTCTGCCCTCTTCGCTGAATACACGCCCGGCTTCGGTCAGCACTACGTCGCGGTGCCGCCGCTCAAACAGGCTAACGGCTAGCCACTCCTCCATCTGACGTACGGTATAGCTGACGGCAGAGGGCACGCGATGCAGTTCTGCCGCAGCAGCGGTAAAACTGCCGGTTCTGGCAACCGCATCAATAACTTCCAGAGAATGTTCAGACCACATAGCTTTGCCTTCAATTTTTTTCAACGCGACTGACGAATATTAGCGTTTCACAAGCCAGTCGGCACTCTATTACACTGCGTCGGTGAAAAATTTGTCTGATAAGAGTTAAAACAATGCGATCCAAAGGCTTTATGATTTACCTGGCACTGCTCAGCATGCTGGGTTTCCTTGCTACCGATATGTACCTGCCCGCATTTGGCGTAATGCAGCAAGACCTGGGCAGTGAAGCGGGTGCCATCAGCGCCAGCTTGAGTATATTTCTCGCCGGTTTCGCCTGCGCACAGCTTATCTGGGGGCCACTCTCCGACCGCATCGGCCGTAAACCCGTGCTGCTGATGGGCCTGAGCCTGTTTGCCATTGGTTGCGCGGCAATGCTGTGGGTGAACTCTGCCCCATGGCTGCTGGCGATGCGCTTTGTTCAGGCCGTTGGCGTCTGTGCTGCGGCGGTAAGCTGGCAGGCACTGGTGGTAGACCGCTACAGTGGAGCGCGTGCCAATCGCGTGTTTGCCACTATCATGCCGCTGGTTGCTCTTTCGCCCGCGCTGGCGCCGCTGCTGGGGGCGTGGCTACTGCAGCACTTTTCCTGGCGATCGATCTTCGTCGCGCTGCTGGTGATTAGCATCGGTTTGATCATCCCCACCCTGCGCCTGCCTGCACGCCCGATAACCGACCATCGCGCACCTAAAACCGTCACTCCGGGCTTCTTCACTCTGCTGAAGTCGCCCATTTACAGCGGCAATGTGGCAATTTATGCCGCCTGTTCAGCGAGTTTTTTTGCGTGGCTGACCGGCTCACCGTTTATTTTGGGAAAATTAGGCCTGTCACCCGCGGATATCGGTCTGAGCTACGTGCCGCAAACTGCCGCCTTCCTGATCGGTGGGTTTAGCTGTCGTTCACTGCTGAATCACTTTGCCGGCCGTCAGCTGTTGCCCTGGCTGCTGGCGTTTTACAGCCTGAGTATTGCCGGGCTTTATCTGGTTGCTCAGCAGGCCGAACCTTCTCTGTTTGCGCTGCTGCTGCCGTTCTGCGGCATGGCGATGGCTAACGGTGCGATTTATCCGATTGTTGTCTCTAATGCCCTGCTGCCCTTCCCGCAGGCAACCGGCAAAGCAGCAGCATTACAGAATATGTTGCAGCTGGGTTTGTGCTTCCTGGCTAGCCTGGCGGTATCGACCTGGATTGAGACGGCACTTCACACCACCGCGTTAGTGATGTTGCTGACTATTTTACTGGCAATTTTCGGCTATATTTTACAACGCTCCGCTGATAAAAAACGCCAGTGGGAAAATGCCTCCCAACAGGGCTAAGTGGTAGCAAATCATTTAGTTAGCACCCTAACAATAATGAATTGAATATTGCCTCACGTGAGCATATACTCCGTGAGGCACTATAAAATAATAAGTTAACAACATTTTAAGCGGGGAACGCCTACGGCGCTTTCCTGCTATTGAGATCCTGACAAGGCTGTCATGATGTTCTTCCGCGTGACATTCGTTACGGCCTCTACAGGTTTCAAATCAATCCTCTTTTTTACGTCGGATATCAGGCCACGGTTTTTGCCGTGCGTTTTCTCACAGATCTGTAGAAATTGACTATTCTATTTCTCAGGTTTCAATCACACAGGGTGATGGAGAAGCTATGAGTTCATCGTGTATAGAAGAAGTGAGCCTGGGGGACAACCAGTGGTATCGAATCGTCCAGGAAATGTTAAGCAAAGCAGACATTCAAATTAACGGTTCCCATCCCTGGGACATCCGGGTCCTCAACCCTGAGTTCTTCAAGCGCGTGATGCAGGAAGGATCGCTGGGGCTGGGCGAAAGCTACATGGATGGCTGGTGGGAATGTGAAAGGCTGGATATCTTTTTCCAGCGCGTTTTAAAGGCTCACCTCGATCAACAACTTCCTCATCATTTTCGCGATACTTTGCGTGTCGCCGCCGCACGTCTGACCAATCTGCAATCGCGTAAGCGGGCATGGATAGTGGGTAAAGAGCATTATGATTTGGGGAACGATCTGTTCACCCGCATGCTTGACCCCTTCATGCAATACTCCTGCGGTTACTGGAAAGAAGCGGAAACGCTGGAACAGGCACAGCAGGCTAAGCTGCAGATGATTTGCGAAAAGCTCCAGCTCGAACCGGGTATGTCGCTGCTGGACATCGGCTGTGGCTGGGGAGGCCTGGCTGAATATGCCGCGCGCAACTTTGGGGTAAAGGTGTTCGGCGTGACGATTTCAGCCGAGCAGCAGAAGCTGGCTCAACAGCGCTGTGAGGGGCTGGACGTCACTATTTTGCTGCAGGATTATCGCGATCTGAACCAACAGTTTGACCGCATTGTTTCGGTAGGGATGTTTGAACACGTTGGCCCCAAAAATTACGCCACCTATTTTGAAGTCGTGGATCGTAATTTAAAACCTGACGGTCTGTTCCTGCTGCATACCATCGGTGCAAATCGCACCAACGACAATGTCGATGCCTGGATCAATAAATATATCTTCCCCAACGGGTGCCTGCCGTCGGTGCTGCATATTGCACAAGCCAGCGAGCCTCACTTCGTTATGGAAGACTGGCATAATATCGGGGCGGATTACGATCTTACGCTGATGGCGTGGTATCAGCGATTCCTCGCAGCATGGCCGGAACTGGCGGAGAAATACGGTGAGCGCTTTAAACGAATGTTTACCTACTACCTTAACTGCTGTGCCGGGGCGTTTCGCGCCAGGGATATTCAGCTTTGGCAGGTGGTATTTACCCACGGAGCGGAAGGCGGATTACGCGTAGCGCGCTAAAAGTGTCTAAGGGCGACAATCAGTCGCCCTTTATAATGGTTTTAAATCTCTTCCTGCTGTTCAGCTACTGCCGCAGCCAGCAGCGCGGCCTCGCGCTGTGCCAGAACACGTTCTACGGTTTCAACAATCGCCTGCGTATGGGGGTCGATCTCAATATTGACCTTATGGCCCAGACGCTTATTGCCCAGCGTGGTGCGCGCCAGCGTTTCCGGGATCAAATGCACACAGAATTTGGTGCGCGTGACTTCGCCCACGGTCAGACTAATACCGTCGATGCCAATAAATCCTTTATGCAGAATGTATTTCATCTGGCTGGCATCCTGCGGTTTAAACCAGATTTCACGATTGTTCTCTGAGGTGAGAATTTTACTGATTTCAGCCGTCGTCATGATATGACCCGACATCAGGTGGCCGCCGATTTCATCGCTGAATTTCGCCGCACGTTCAACGTTCACCGTATCACCCACCTGCAGATCGCCGAGATTGGTGATGCGCAGGGTTTCTTTGACCAGATCAAAGCTAACACGATCGCCATCAACGTCGGTCACCGTCAGGCAGCAGCCGTTATGGGAAACCGATGCACCCAGCTCCAGCCCTGGCAACAATGCCTCCGGCATTTTAATCACATGGGTACGAAAATTGGGTTTCTCTTCAATTGCCAGCACCTCTGCGGTGCCCTGCACAATACCGGTAAACATAACTGTTGCCTCAATCAATGTGTTTTCTCTGCGCTTAGTTTGCCCTGGCATCGTAGCAAAGCCAAATAAACTCCCGCACAATTGCGTGACACAAAGAGCTATTTTTTATGCATAAGATTGGCTATTTCTACTATCAACATTAAACTGGACCACCTGCTCTACTGACATTGCAAAAATGTGTCGACTTTTTCATCAGCAGTGGCTCCCCTCCCGATAATATATAAGGTGTATGCGTGCAGAAGTACCTCTCAGAGGCGCGTCAGTTATTGGCCCTGGCTATTCCGGTGATCCTTGCGCAAGTTGCGCAAACCGCCATGGGCTTTGTTGATACAGTAATGGCCGGTGCCGTCAGCGCCACGGATATGGCCGCCGTTGCAGTGGGAACCTCAATCTGGTTACCCTCTATTCTCTTTGGTCACGGCCTGTTGCTGTCGCTAACGCCGGTTATCGCACAGCTGAATGGCTCTGGCCGCCGCGATCGTATTGCCCATCAGGTGCGCCAGGGTTACTGGCTGGCCGGGATGGTCTCGCTGCTGATCATGCTGGTGCTGTATAACGCCGGTTATCTGATTGGTGCAATGCACAACGTTGATCCGCTGCTCGCCGAAAAGGCGATTGGTTACCTGCATGCTTTATTGTGGGGCGCCCCTGGCTACCTGTTTTTCCAGGTCGCGCGTAATCAGTGTGAAGGTCTGTCTAAAACCAAGCCGGGTATGGTGATGGGCTTCCTCGGCCTGCTGGTGAACATTCCGGTTAACTACATCTTTATCTACGGTCATTTCGGCATGCCCGCCCTGGGCGGCGTCGGCTGCGGCGTTGCCACGGCTTCCGTTTACTG
Organism: Erwinia sp. V90_4; assembly: GCF_029967685.1. Classification (NCBI taxonomy): domain Bacteria; kingdom Pseudomonadati; phylum Pseudomonadota; class Gammaproteobacteria; order Enterobacterales; family Erwiniaceae; genus Erwinia; species Erwinia sp. V90_4. The sequence goes on from NZ_JASCAQ010000034.1 coordinate 16,490, forward strand.
GGTGATGTTTATTGCCATGAAGGCGTGGGTGAACCGCGCTAAGTCAATGCGCGATATTCGCAAGCCAGTCAGCCATACCGGCCCCGACTGGAAAGTGATACGCCGCCTTGCTGGCCTCGGCCTGCCCGTGGCGCTGGCGCTGTTCTTTGAGGTCACCCTGTTCGCCGTGGTCGCCCTGCTGGTCTCGCCGATGGGGATTGTTAAAGTCGCCGGGCACCAGATCGCGCTGAACTTCAGTTCCCTGATGTTTGTACTGCCGCTGTCGCTGGCGGCAGCCACCACCATCCGTATTGGTTTCAAACTGGGTCAGGGCTCTGTCGAGCAGGCGCGCGTGGCAGCCTGGACCGGCCAGGCGGTGGGTATTGGCATGGCCTGCCTGACCGCGCTGTTTACCGTCACCTTCCGCGAACAGATCGCCCTGCTGTATACCGATAACCCGGAGGTGGTTACGCTGGCTGCGCAGCTGATGTTCCTCGCTGCGGTGTATCAGTTCTCGGACTCTATTCAAGTGATCGGTAGCGGTATTCTGCGCGGGTATAAAGATACGCGCGCTATCTTCTTTATCACGTTTACCGCCTATTGGATCCTCGGCCTGCCGAGTGGTTACATTCTGGCGATGACCGACCTGGTGGTGCCCGCGATGGGTCCTGCCGGATTCTGGACCGGCTTTATTATCGGTCTGACCTCCTCGGCGGTGCTGATGATTTGGCGCATCTTGCGTATGCAGAGTCAACCTGCTGAGCGCATTCTGCGACGCGCAGCGCGCTAATTTTTAGGCATATTTCGCGCCTGAATGATTAAAATTGCTGCGCTTCGCACAGATGCGCAGCAATCAGCAGGAAAAAACCTTTTTTCTCCTTGCCAGGCGTGCGCAGTGCCGTTAATATTCGTCCCCGCTGTCACCCAGTCAGCACAGTGCGTCTGTAGCTCAGTTGGTTAGAGCACCACCTTGACATGGTGGGGGTCGATGGTTCGAGTCCATTCAGACGCACCAATATCTTTTGTTTAAGCAGGACACTGCCTTTTGCAAATGATTTTTGTCAGCACAATGCAGTGATGGCGTAAAAGATGAAGAAAAGCGTTCTTAGCTCAGTTGGTTAGAGCACCACCTTGACATGGTGGGGGTCGGAGGTTCGAGTCCTCTAGAACGCACCAATTTCTCCTCCCCTCTGTAGTACACCCGCTAAACAACCACCAAATTCCTGACCAGTGACCGTTTGCGCAACGAAATTGATGCGTATCATCCTGTCAGCGGATTTAACGCTTTTTAATTGGTTTTCGCACACTTAGCGACTATAATACGGAACGTTGTTTCACTTGAATGGTTTCAGCGTATGGTTGCCCCTCATTTTATAACAAGTACCTGTTGCGCAACGTCCTGCTGCGCCTGCGCCGAAACCGCGTCTCAACTTACCCTGCACGCTTTAATTCTGTCACCTATCCTTACTCAGTATTGCCGTTCGCCTGAAGCGCCAAATTTCTCTTCCGGTGGAGACACCGCCGGGATCCCTCTTTATCATCCATCACAACTTAATAGATAAATCGTCATGAAAAAGACTAAGATCGTTTGTACTATCGGTCCAAAAACCGAATCTGAAGAGATGCTGACTAACCTGCTTGATGCCGGCATGAACGTGATGCGTCTGAACTTTTCCCACGGGAATTATGAAGAGCATGGTCAGCGCATTACCAACCTGCGTAATGTTATGAGCAAAAGCGGTCATCAGGCCGCTATTCTGTTAGACACCAAGGGCCCTGAAATCCGCACCATGAAACTGGAAGGCGGCAATGACGCTTCCCTGAAAGCGGGCCAGACCTTCACCTTCACCACCGACCAGTCTGTTATTGGTAACACCAATACCGTTGCAGTAACCTATCCGGGCTTTGCTGCCGACCTGAAAATCGGTAACACCGTGCTGGTGGACGATGGTCTGATCGGTATGGAAGTGACAGAAGTCACCGAAAGCACCGTCGTGTGTAAAGTGCTGAACAATGGCGACCTGGGCGAAAACAAGGGCGTTAACCTGCCGGGCGTTTCAATTCAGCTGCCAGCGCTGGCTGAAAAAGATAAGCGTGACCTGATCTTCGGCTGCGAGCAGGGTGTCGACTTCGTCGCTGCCTCCTTTATCCGTAAGCGTTCAGACGTGATCGAAATCCGTGAGCACCTGAAAGCCCACGGCGGCGAGCACATTCAGATCATCTCCAAAATCGAAAACCAGGAAGGCCTGAACAACTTCGACGAGATCCTTGATGCTTCTGACGGCATCATGGTGGCCCGCGGTGACCTCGGCGTTGAGATCCCGGTTGAAGAAGTGATCTTCGCGCAGAAGATGATGATCAAAAAATGTAATCGTGCTCGTAAAGTAGTGATCACCGCGACCCAGATGCTCGATTCGATGATCAAAAACCCACGCCCTACCCGCGCTGAAGCGGGCGACGTGGCGAACGCCATTCTCGACGGCACTGACGCCGTAATGCTGTCTGGTGAGAGCGCCAAAGGGAAATACCCGCTGGAGTCCGTCACTATCATGGCGACCATCTGCGAGCGTACTGACCGCGTGATGAAGAGCCGTATCGACTCTCAGCACGACAACCGCAAAATGCGTATCACTGAAGCGGTTTGCCGTGGTGCCGTCGAAACCGCAGAGAAACTCGAGTCACCGCTGATTGTCGTGGCGACAGAGGGCGGCAAGTCAGCGAAATCCATTCGTAAATACTTCCCGAATGCGACTATCCTGGCGCTGACGACTAACCCTCAGACTGCCCGTCAGCTGCTGCTGAGCAAAGGCATTGTCACTTCTGTGGTGAACGAAATTGCCTCAACAGATGATTTCTACCGCCTCGGGAAAGAAGCCGCTATCGCCAGCGGCTATGCGCTGAAAGGTGAAGTGGTGGTCATGGTTTCTGGTGCCCTGGTGCCAAGCGGAACCACTAACACTGCGTCCGTGCACGTTCTGTAATATAAATTTACGACTTGCATTAAAAAAGCGCCCTGAGTGGCGCTTTTTTTACAACTTGCGTAGGCTAATTTCACAAAGTCTCCAATCGAAATTAACGATTTAATCACCGCTAAATCTAAGAGCAGTCCGATTAAAATTGCCTGTTTTCGCGGCGTTTTTTGCCAAAACGCCAAAAGAAGATGCTTCTTTGAGCGAACGATCAAATTTAAGCACGTTCTCATCAAAAAATTATTCTCATTAGAAAATACTTTGTGTAATACTTGTAACGCTACATGGAGATTAACTTAATCTAGAGGGTATTAATAATGAATCGTACTAAACTGGTACTGGGCGCGGTAATCCTGGGTTCAACTCTGCTGGCTGGTTGCTCAAGCAACGCTAAAATCGACCAGCTGTCTACCGACGTTCAGACTCTGAACGCTAAAGTTGACCAGCTGAGCAACGACGTGAACGCAATCCGTTCTGACGTTCAGGCTGCTAAAGATGACGCAGCACGCGCTAACCAGCGTCTGGACAACCAGGCTCACTCTTACCGTAAGTAAGAGTTCTGGTTTAAAAATGGCGCACTTAGTGCGCCATTTTTTTTGCCTGCGTTTTGGGGCCTTCCACGGCTTGCTTCCAGCCCCTGCTGCTAAACGCAATCTCAGCCACGCTAAGCGATTTATTCCCCGACCTGAGACACAGTCGCAGGTGCACTGGAGGACGTAGCAGAAGGCGTCTGCTGCGCTACAGCAGGCACAGTATCCTCCGTTCCGGCTTTCTCCCCTTTGTTGACCAGCACCGGCATACCTGAGCGGCGCGTCATGGCAGCTTTGATCATTGCCCTGTCACCGTCAGGATCCTGCATGAACGTCTTCGCCGCTGCGGTCAGCGCAATCGGCATGGTTTGCGGATCGTCTTTTTCGCTGTGCGACAGCGGCTGATGCACCTCCAGATAGCGTTTGCCGTCCGGTTCCACCGCATATTTCACCGGCTGGTTGATAATCTGCACGCGCGTACCTTTCGGGACGCTATTAAACAGCGCCTCAATATCGTCTGGCCGCAGGCGGATGCAGCCGGAGCTGACGCGCATCCCGATGCCAAAATCAGCGTTGGTGCCGTGGATCAGGTAGTGCTGCTGGCCGTAGGCCAGACGCAGCGCATACAGCCCCATTGGATTATCCGGCCCGGCAGGCACGGTCACCGGCAGGCTCTTGCCTTCGGCCGCGTAGCGCTTACGGATGTTTGGCGTGGGTGTCCAGGTCGGATTGGGGATTTTCTGGCTGATGCTGGTGACCATCGCCGGCGTGTTCGCCCCCAGCTGGCCGATACCGATCGGATAGACGATCACGCGGTTTTCATCTTTCGGGTAGTAGTAGAGGCGCAGCTCAGCAACGTTCACCACAATGCCTTCACGCTTAGTGTCCGGCAGCAGCATCTGGGTAGGGATGGTCAGTTCACTGCCCGCTTTGGGCAGCCACGGGTCGGTACCCGGGTTGGCTTCCAGCATGCCGAGCAGCCCGATTTTATATTTCGCCGCCACCGCTTCCAGCGGCTGGCCGTCGTTGGGGACGACGTAAGTGGTGTTCTCACCAATCAGGCGGCTGTCGGCAGGGGGTAAAGGGTATTCAGTTGCGCTGGCGTTGTGCGCCCCGGCAAGAAAGGTGAGCGTAAAAGCTGCAGCAAAGCGAGACAGAGGTTTCATGCGCGTTTCCCGGTTATAGGTGGAGAGAGCACCCCGTTCGTGGGGTGCTTACCGGGTAGTGTAGCAACTCAGCCCTGAGTTAAAATCAGCGCTTTCTGACGTATGGCACGAATCATGGCTTCCAGCCCCTGCGAGCGGGATGGGGTGAGCTGTTGCGTCAGGGAGAGATCGGCGAACCACGGGCGCACGTCGAAGTCGACAATCTCCTGCGGCGTCATCTTTTGATAGAGAGCAAAAACGATAGCAATGAGGCCCTTAACCAGCGCGGCATCGCTGTCGCCCTGCAGGCGCACACAGCCACTTGCATCGGTATCAACCACTATCCACACCTGGCTCTGACAGCCGGGCACGATATTTTCCGGCTGCTGCAGGGAATCAGACGATTCTGGCAGGCGTGCGCCTAATTCAATGATGTAGAGATACTTTTCTTCCTGGTTGGCGCAGCGGTTAAAGTTGCGCACCAGCTTGTCTTTATCTGGCAGAGTTGCCATTGCTTCCTCACTTAAAAACGAAGGGGCGAGGCATGCCTCGCCCCTGCGGGTCGGTGCGGGTTGAAACTTAACCCAGCAAACGGTGAATACGTATTAAACCTGCGACCAGACGGTCGACCTCATCTTCGCTATTATACAGCACAAACGAGGCGCGACACATTGCCGGCACCTGATAGTGGTGCATCAGCGGCATGGCGCAGTGGTGGCCGGTACGAATAGCGATGCCGTACTGATCGAGGAAGCTGCCAACGTCAAAAGCGTGATGCTTGCCGAGGTTAAAGGCAATGACGCCGGAACGCTGACGTGGACCATAGATCACCAGATCCGGCACCGTGGCCAGTTTTTCCAGTGCATAGTGCATCAGCTGCTGCTCGCGCTCGGCAATGACCTCCAGCCCCAGTTCACTCACCCACTTCAGCGCAGCACCCAGACCAATGATAGCGCCGGTGTTCGGTGAGCCAGCTTCGAAGCGCCACGGCGCGGCGGCGTAAGTGGTGCCTTTCGTCAGGCTGACGGTGGCGATCATCGATCCGCCCCCTTCCCACGGTGGCATCTGGTCCAGCAGGGCTTTGCGGCCATACAGAATACCAATACCGGTCGGGCCGTAGATTTTATGCCCGGAGAAGACATAGAAATCACAGTCCAGATCCTGCACGTCGACCTGCTGATGCATAATCGCCTGTGCGCCGTCGATCAGAGTCGCAACACCCGCCGCCCTGGCCTGAGCCACCAGCGCTTTTACCGGGTTTTCAGTGCCCAGCACGTTGGAGACGTGAGTCACGGCCAGCATGCGCGTACGGCTGTCCATCAGCGCAGGGAGCTGCGCAACGTCCAGCTCGCCATTGGCGGTCAGCGGGATAAAACGCACTTCCGCACCGGTACGCTCAGCCACCATCTGCCACGGTACGATGTTGGCGTGATGCTCCATCTCCGTGATGATGATGTTGTCGCCTGGCTGCAGCTGACTGCCGCCCCAGCTGCTGGCGACCAGATTAATCGCTTCGGTGGTGCCTTTAACAAACACAATCTCTTCCGCTGAGGCAGCGTTGAGAAACTGTGCTGCCTGTACGCGCACGTTTTCCATCTCGGTGGTCGCTTCTGCGCTCAGCGTATGGATACCACGATGCACAGCGGCATAGCCGTGCTCGTAGAAACGACTTTCGGCGTCAATGACGACCTGCGGCTTCTGCGCGCTGGCGGCACTGTCGAGATAGGCCAGCGGTTGCCCGTTGACCTCGCGCGTCAGTAACGGGAATGCCGCCCGCACACGGGCCAGGTCAAAACTCATTGCAGGCCTCCAGGAAAACGCTGTGCAATGCGCTGCATCACAGCCTCTTTCAGCGTTTCATCATTGATGGCTTCGGTCAGCTCAGCGGCAAAGGCGTAAATGATCATGCGCTGCGCTGTGGCTTCGTCGATACCGCGCGAGCGCAGATAGAACATCTGCTCTTCGTCGATACGACCAATGGTCGCGCCGTGGCCGCACTTCACGTCATCCGCGTAAATTTCCAGCTGCGGTTTGGTGTCCACTTCCGCCAGACGACCTAACAGCAGGTTGTTGTTGCTCATCTGCCCGTCGGTCTTCAGCGCGTACTTCGCCACTTTGATATGACCGTTGAAAACGGCACGCGCACGGTCACGCACGATAGTTTTGTGCAGCTGACGGCTCTGACAATACCCTTTGTTGTGCTCAAGATAGGTACGGCTGTCGCACACTTCTTTATCCAGCGGCAGCATCAGGCTGTTAATCACCAGATCGCTGCCCTCGCCTTCCAGCTTGCTGCTGGTGTTGTGACGGGTCAGACCGGCACCCAGCAGGAAGCTGTGGCTCTGCACGCGCACATCACGGCCCAGGGTCAGATCGTTGTGTGAGAAGTGGTAGCTGCTCTGATCTTCAAAGCACAGGTTGTAGTGCGTCAGCGCCGCGTTATTGCCCACGTTGGCGGTAAAACGCGCCCCGGTGAAGTGGGTGCTGGCGTTCAGGCTGAGGTAGTGCTCAATCACCGTCGCTTCAGCCGCTTCATCCAGCTGCAAATGGTGGCGATAGTGCGAAGTGTTCATCTCACCTTGCGCGCTGCCGCTGCTGATATGCAGCAGGTAGAGCGGACGGGCAGCAGCTTTGCCACGCGCCAGATGAATGGTGGTCACCTCTTCAGCCAGGCTCTCGGTCAGATGCAGGAACACTTCAGGCTGGATAGGTGCGTCGAGTTCACGACGCTCCGCAGCGTGAGTCACCTGAATATCAAACAGATCAAACTCGGCGTCACTCAGCTCAGGGGCGAAGCGGCCATCGACAAACACCAGGCGCACGGCATCAATTGCCAGCGCCTGCGCGTCGACCACATCCGCAGTCAGCACGGCGGGTTTTGGCAGCACGAAGTGGTGGGCCAGCAGTTGATCCAGCGGCGTGTATTTCCAGTTTTCCTGCTTACGCGTTGGCAGGCCTACGCGCAGCAGCTGCTGCCAGTGCTGTTGTGCCTGCATTGAGCGGTTTTCACCGCGCGTTTCAAACAGGTGATGCCACTGTTGCAGCGCGTTTTCACTCTTCGTCGGTAAGCCAGCCATAGCCTTGCTCCTCCAACTGTTTCACCAGTGAGAAATCCCCTGATTTAACGATCTTGCCCTGATACAGCACGTGGACGAAATCAGGCTTGATGTAGTCAAGAATACGCTGGTAGTGGGTGACGATAATAAATGAGCGCTTGCCGTCGCGCAGGCTGTTGACGCCGTTGGAGACAATTTTCAGAGCATCGATGTCCAGACCGGAGTCGGTTTCATCCAGAATGCACAGATCCGGCTCCAGCGCCGCCATCTGCAGAATGTCGTTGCGCTTTTTCTCACCGCCGGAGAAGCCCACATTGACCGAACGGGTCAGCAGATCTTCAGGCATTTTCAGCAGGTGGATTTTCTCTTCGATAAAGTCCTGGAAGTCAAAACGGTCCAGCGCTTCCTGCTCGCGGTATTTACGCACCGCGTTTACCGAGGTTTGCAGGAAGAACTGGTTGCTGACGCCTGGAATTTCAACCGGGTACTGGAAGGCCATAAAGATGCCTTCACCGGCGCGCTCTTCCGGGTCAAGCTCCAGCAGGTCTTTGCCTTTGAACTCGACGGAACCACCGGTCACTTCATAATCTTCACGTCCTGCCAGCGTGGCAGAAAGCGTGCTTTTCCCTGAGCCGTTCGGCCCCATGATGGCGTGCACTTCCCCAGGTTTGATTTCAAGATTCAACCCACGCAGGATAGCTTTGTCTTCAACGCTGACCTGTAAATCTTTGATGCTTAACATAAGGTTTCCTTCGCAGTGCTTTCCAGCACTGTTGATAGTTCTTGTGCGCGCAGGGTTAGCCCACGCTGTGTTCCAGGCTGATCGCCAACAGTTTCTGCGCTTCCACCGCAAACTCCAGCGGCAGCTCCGAGAAGACATCCTTGCAGAAGCCGTTAACAATCATCGAAATCGCATCGTCTTCGCTGATCCCGCGCTGCAGGCAATAGAACAGCTGGTCTTCGCCGATGCGTGAAGTCGTAGCTTCATGCTCCAGCTGCGCGGTGTTATTGCGCACCTCCACATAAGGGAAGGTATGCGCTCCGCATTCAGCACCAATCAGCATTGAGTCGCACTGGGTGAAGTTACGGGCGTTGGTCGCCGTCGGCATGATCTTCACCAGGCCGCGATAGGTATTCTGGCTGGTTCCAGCCGAGATCCCTTTCGAGATGATGGTCGATTTAGTATTTTTACCGATGTGGATCATCTTGGTGCCGGTATCCGCCTGCTGGCGGCCGCTGGTCAGCGCCACGGAGAAGAACTCACCGATAGAGTTATCACCGCGCAGGATCACGCTCGGGTATTTCCAGGTAATGGCCGAACCGGTTTCCGACTGCGTCCAGGACATTTTGCTGTTTTCGCCTTCACACAGCGCACGCTTGGTCACAAAGTTGAGGATACCGCCTTCAGAATCGCCGCCGGAGAACCAGTTCTGCACGGTGGAATATTTCACTTCAGCATCTTTATGGATAATGACCTCTACCACTGCGGCATGCAGCTGATAGGTGTCGCGCACCGGTGCGGAACAGCCTTCGATATAGCTGACATAGCTACCTTCATCGGCAATCAGAATGGTACGTTCGAACTGGCCGGTTTTCGCCGCGTTGATGCGGAAATAGGTCGACAGTTCCATCGGGCAGCGCACGCCTTTCGGGATATAAACGAAGGTGCCGTCAGAGGCGACCGCCGAGTTCAGCGCGGCAAAGAAGTTGTCATTGGCCGGAACCACGGTGCCGAGGTACTGCTGCACCAGTTCAGGATGATCGTGAATCGCTTCGCCGAACGAGCAGAAGATAATCCCCTCTTTCGCCAGCTTGTCGCGGTAGGTGGTAGAGACAGAAACGGAGTCGAAGATGGCATCAACCGCCACTTCCTGCCCTTCACGCACCGGCACACCGAGCTGCTTAAAGGCGTCTTCCACTTCCTGCGTCAGATAATTGGGCGCATCACCGGGTGAGGCCTGGGTAGCCCCTGGCTCAGAGGCGCAGCTATCATCGCAGTTGCCGCAGGACGGCGCGGAGTAATAGCTGTAATCCTGATAATCCAGCTTTTTGTAGTTGGCTTTCAGCCAGTGTGGCTCTTCCATCTCCAGCCAGGCAGCAAATGCCTTCAGGCGGAATTCCAGCATCCACTCAGGTTCATTACGTTTGGCCGAGATGGCGCGCACCACATCTTCATTGATGCCGTGCTCGAACTCTTCGGTTTGCAGTTGGGTAAAGAAGCCCTCTTTGTACTTCTGCTGGCCGCCTTCCCAAACCTGTACATCATCAGATGCGTCAGTATTACGAGACATAGTATTCACTCAACGCCAAAGCTCTCACCACAGCCGCAGGCGTGTTGAGCTTTAGGGTTATTAAATTTGAAAATCTGGTTCAGGCCTTCGCGCACGAAATCAACTTCCGTGCCGTCGATATAGGGCATCGCCTGCAGGGGCACGATCAACGCCGCGCCGTTATGGCTGAACACCAGATCATCCGCCGCTGACTCTTTCACCATATCCATGGTGTAGCCGAAACCGGCACAGCCCGAGGTCTTCACACCCAGCTTCAGTCCCTTGATTTCAGGGTCACCGGCAGTCAGGTTAATGATTTGTTTGGCTGCGCTGTCTGTTAGCGTCAGTCCTTTCCAGATAAAGTCATCTGGAGAAAAAGTGGCAGGATTTGCTGATTGCATAATTTACCTCGCGATACGATAGCCCTTCGGGCTAGTGCCCCTATGTTAGTGATAACCTGAATCACTTCAACCTCTTGTTTTGCAGGGATAAAGGCCAAAGATGCTTTTTAGAGGCTGTTTTATAAGTTTAGACCCTGAAAAACAGAATGCGATCTGCCTCACGAGCCGAACCCTGCGAAAGATAAGCGATTGAAAATAAGATGTTTATATTTTGTTATCACCTGTTAGTTCCTAATAAGAACTATTTTAACCCTTTTGAACGCCCCGCTTATCGTTATCATCGATTTTTCTGAGAGGCGGCATTAATCGATAAAAATTCGCTCACAGTGATTGAATAATGTCGCAGTTATAATATGATAATGATTATCATTAGCGCGACTGGAACCAGCAATGAATCTGTCGATGAGTGCATGGCTGCAACATAAAATTGATCAGTACAAATTTTCCGTACGTGATATCACCGTCGATTTCTACATGGCGCAGGCTAAACTAAACCGCCCGGAGTGCACCATAGAACAGCTGCGCAAGTTCAACGATACCTGTCTGGACATGGCCGAACTCTGTCAACTCAACGGCGACGATCAAAGTTATCTGCACGCAATGGGCAAACTTCATCAACGGCTGGTTATTGAACTAAGCGACACGACACGCGAACGGCTCTATCGGATGCAGGCCTGGCAGCTGGCGCGTCACTCCCTGAGCCGCTTGTGTCATCAGCTGGCGCTGAACGGCGAATGGGATAAAGCAACCCTGCTGCAAAGCGAATTCGTCAAGCACGCTTCATGGATTATGTGATTCTGTAAACCAGTATACCGTGTGCAGCCGATAGGAAAAACCCCGCAAAAAGCGGGGTTATGGCGTGATTACTGCCGTGGTTAAGCGAGAAGTACAGCATAATCTGTCGCTAACGTCGAAAATCTCGATTTGCCAGACCTGATGGCGGCGACCAATATGCACCGCTCGACAAATTCCGCGCACCTCACCGTCACGTGCGGAGCGCAGGTGGTTAGCGTTGACCTCCAGGCCAACCACCTGCTGCTCACCTTCAGTACACAGATAGCCCGCCATTGAGCCTAGCGTCTCCGCCAGCACCACCGAAGCACCGCCGTGCAACAGCCCGAACGGCTGACGGGTCCGACTATCCACCGGCATCAGCGCCTCGATACTCTCTTCATTCAGCGCGGTGAAACGGATGCCGATATGCGCCACCATCGTTCCCTGGCTGCGCTGATTAAGCTGCTCAAGCGTGGCTGCGCGTTTCCAGATAGCCATCAGATAATCTCCAGTAAAGCCTGCAGAGGGTGGCGCACACCGCTACCTTCAATGCGCTTAACCTGGCTGCGGCACGAGTAGCCGGTCGCCAGACAGCGCTGGCGCGGCAGTTTTTGCATCGCCTGCTGCCAGGATAGCTCATAAATCCCCAGCGAGTTCTGCAGATTTTTCGATTCGTGGCCGTAGGTTCCGGCCATACCGCAGCAGCCGACGCTGACATTTTCCAGCCGGGCACCAAAGCGGGCGAAGATGTTTTCCCACTGCTTTACCGATCCCGGCAAGGCGGTCACTTCGGTGCAGTGGCCAAACAGATACCACGCTTCACCCTGCGCCGCTTGCACCGTGCTGTTCACTTCAGGCAGCGCGTTATGTAGCCACTCATGCACCAGCTGAACCTGGAACTCGCCGCGCTTATCGCCCAGCACCTGGTGGTACTCATCGCGATAGCACAGCACCAGCGCCGGATCGACACCCACCATTGGCAACTCAAGGCGTGCCACCCGATTCAGGAAGTCTGCGGTTTTCTCTGCGGTGCGCGCAAACTGCTGCAGGAAGCCTTTGATATGCTGCGCTTTACCGTTGGGTGAGAACGGCAGCACCACGGCGCGGTAGCCGAGTTTTTCAATCAGCTGGACAAAATCAGCCACCAGCTGCGCTTCGTAGTAGCTGGTAAAGGGATCCTGTACCACCAAAACCTGCTTCGCGCGCTGCGCCGGGCTCATCTGCTCCAGGCTTTCCAGCGTGGTGCTCAGCGCACGGTGCCCGGCCAGCTGCTGCTTGAGCGTCGGCGAAGAGAGCAGCGGAAGATCGACCATACCGATATGACGCTTGCTCAGCGATTTCACCCACGGCTGACGCAGGAAGAAGTTAAAGGTTTTAGGCGCTTTCGCCATCAGCGGCGCATAGCTTTCTACCGTGGCCACCAGATAGTCACTGACCGGACGCAGGTAGCGAGTGTGGTAGAGCTGCAGAAAGCGCGAGCGGAAGCCCGGCACGTCGATTTTAATCGGGCACTGGGTCGAGCAGGCTTTACACGCCAGGCAGCCTGACATCGCCTCTTTCACCTCGTGCGAAAAGTCATACTGCCCGCGTTTTGCCTGCCAGCTATTGCGCGTGCGCTGGATCATCCCGCGCAGGCTGACGCCCTGCTCCGGCAGCTGTTTCTCCAGCAGCAGCGGATCCACACCCTGCTCCGCCAGCAGGCGCAGCCATTCACGCGTCAGCGTCGCGCGCCCCTTCGGCGAGTGCATACGGTTGGCGGTGATCTTCATCGACGGGCACATCGGGCTTTTCACATCGAAGTTAAAGCACAGTCCGTTGCCATTACACTCCATCGCGCCGCGCCAGTCGCTGCGCACGTTAATCGGGATCTGGCGATCGTAAGTACCCCGCTTCACGGCATCGACCTTCAGCATCGGATCATCCACCCCCAGCGGCGCACAGATTTTACCCGGATTGAGACGATTAGCGGGATCGAACGCCGCTTTAATACGGCGCAGCTCTTCATACAGCTGCGGGCCGAAGAAGGAGGGGCTGTACTCCGCACGGAAGCCTTTCCCATGCTCCCCCCACAGCAGGCCGCCATAGCGAGCCGTCAACGCCACCACTTCGTCGGAGATCTGCTTCATCAGCATCTCCTGCTGCGGGTCACACATATCCAGCGCCGGGCGCACGTGCAGCACCCCGGCATCGACATGGCCAAACATGCCATAGCTGAGATTGTGCCCATCGAGCAGCGCGCGGAACTCCACAATATAGTCCGCCAGGTTGTGCGGCGGCACGCAGGTATCTTCAACAAACGGGATTGGCTTGGCGCGGCCTTTGGCGTTACCCAATAGCCCGACCGCCTTTTTACGCATGCCGTAGATGCGCTCAATGCCGGAGACGTCATCACACAGCTGATAGCCAATCACGCCGCCCTCACGCGTCGCCATCAGCGTATCAAGCCGGGCGCACAGCGCCTCAACCTGGCCATCAATCAGCGGCTTATCATTCCCTGCGAACTCGACCATATTCAGTCCGAGCATCTCTTTATCCGGGACGTCGGTAATCAATTCGCTAACCGAGTGCCAGACGATATCTTCACGCGCCAGATTCAGGACTTTCGAGTCGACGGTTTCTACCGACAGCGCTTTCGCTTCCACCATAAAGGGGGCATTGCGCAGCGCGGAGTCGAAGGAGTCATACTTAATATTGACCAGCCGCCGCACTTTCGGGATCGGGGTAATATCGAGCTTCGCTTCGGTAATAAAGGCCAGCGTCCCTTCCGCACCGCACAGAATGCGCGTCAGATCGATGCTTTGCAGATCGTCGCTCAGCACGTGGCGCAGATCGTAACCCGTCAGGAAGCGATTCAGTTTGGGAAATTTATCGATAATCAGCTGGCGCTGCTGACGGCAGCGATCCAGCACCACGCGGTAAATATTACCCTCGGCACCCGGCTGCTGCGCCAGCACTTCAGCCTCGCTCACCGGCATCGCGCGGGTGTCCAGCACCTCACCGCCCAGCAGCACGGCTTTCAGCCCCAGCACATGGTCTGAGGTTTTACCGTAAACCAGCGAACCTTGCCCGGAGGCATCGGTGTTAATCATACCGCCCAGCGTGGCGCGGTTGCTGGTCGACAGCTCAGGGGAGAAGAAATAGCCAAACGGTTTAAGGTAGGCATTGAGCTGATCTTTTATCACGCCAGCTTCAACTCTTACCCAACCCTGTTCGACATTGATCTCGAGAATATTCTTCATATGCCGCGACATGTCGACCACGATACCCTGATTTAACGACTGTCCGTTGGTGCCAGTGCCGCCACCGCGCGGGGTAAAGCTCAGGGTACGGTATTTCTCATCAGCTGCAAGGCGGGCAATCAAGGCCACATCGGCGCTGGAGCGGGGAAAGAGGACAGCATCAGGCAGCAGCTGATAGATGCTGTTGTCGGTGGACATAATCAGCCGATCGGCATAGCTGGTGGCCGTATCGCCGGTAAATCCGTGCTGCTTTAACGCATCCAAAAAATTCAGCACCGGTTGAACGAGGCCGGGTGCCTTGGAAATCTGTGGGATCATTATCGGGTGACCAAAAAGTTGTGTGAATCGTTTGCGTTGCTCAAATGGCGCAGTTATCCGTTTTATCACATTTTTTTATCACCTGCCGTTATTTCAAAAAATGAGGCAAAAGAATAACCTGTTGTCTCTGTCACAAAATCATTTAATACATCATGCTTAAGCAGTCAGGCTCAGCGTAACCGCTTTGCTGGCACTGATTTTAGAGAGATATCGCATCATTGTTCTTTTTACTTGAGGTCACTTTTCGTCAATGAAAAACGCGCAAACAGGCTGGGATTTACCGCAGATCATTTTCTCGTTGCTGTTTATCAGCATCATGATCGTCGCGTGCTTTTGGGTCGTACAGCCATTTATTCTCGGCTTTGCCTGGGCCAGCATGGTGGTGATCGCCACCTGGCCCCTGATGATCAAAATTCAGGGCCTGCTGTGGGGCCGCCGCGCGCTGGCCGTGTTAGCCATGACCATTCTGCTCATCCTGGTGTTTATTATTCCCATCGCCATGTTGGTTAACAGCCTGGTAGAGAACGGCGGCCCCCTGCTGGCGTGGCTGACCTCCGGCAAGCTGCAAATGCCCGATTTACACTGGCTGCGTGAGATCCCACTGGTCGGCAGAAAGCTCTATTCCGCCTGGCACAAGCTGGTGGCCGGTGGCGGCAGCGCCATTATCACTCAGGTTCAGCCTTATATTGGCCGCACTACCGGCTTTTTCTTTGCCCAGGCCGGGCATTTTGGTCGCTTTATGCTGCACATCGGTCTGATGCTGCTGTTTAGCGTGCTGCTTTACTGGCGTGGTGAACAGGTCGGTCACGGCATTCGCCACTTCGTTTTCCGCCTGGCGTCACGTCGCGGCGATGCGGCGGTGCTGCTGGCCGGTCAGGCGATCCGTGCCGTCGCGCTCGGTGTGGTGGTGACCGCGCTGGTGCAGGGCGTGCTGGGCGGCATTGGGCTGGCGATCTCCGGAATTCCTTATGCGGCCATTTTGACGGTGCTGATGATTCTCTCCTGCCTGGTACAGCTCGGTCCCTTGATTGTGCTGGTCCCGGCGATCGTCTGGCTTTACTGGAGTGGCGATACCACCTGGGGCACCGTGCTGCTGATCTGGAGCTGCGTGGTGGGAACACTGGACAATGTTCTGCGCCCGATGCTGATCCGCATGGGGGCCGATTTGCCGATGATCCTGATACTCTCGGGGGTTATTGGCGGGCTGGTGGCGTTTGGCATGATAGGATTATTCATCGGGCCAGTGGTGCTGGCGGTCTCATACCGCCTGGTATCCGTCTGGGTGCATGAGTCGCCCCCTCCAGAAGAGGACGCGCTGGCCGTGGTGGAAGAGCTGGCCGAAATGGAAGCCGAGACGCACCAGTCAAAACCATAATTTTGTCAATTCTGCGGTCGGTAGTCCCGGCCGCAATCATTAGCCATCAGAATACTTACCTGCCGTGAATCAAGAATTCCATTAAGGATATTTATCTCTAAACCCCCTTTTTTAGCCTTTTCAACATGACTTAACCTATATTGCTCATATTTTACCCATCTTTTTCAGCGCTGTGGTGGGCAATCCGAGTTAAAAGATTATCACTTTTAAACTAATAAGAGGATTCTTAAAGACTCCAGGAACGCGGTTGCATAGTATGGATAACAAGTTTGAGATCAACCCACTGATTTTTAAACAAAGCATTTCCCCCTGAGTGAAGTACAGAATTGCTGTGTGTAGTCTTTGCCCATCCCCTGTGATGGGCTTTTTTTTTGGCTAAAATTTGAGATAAAAAAAGGCTAACCAGAGAGTGGTCAGCCGGAGGGTGTTCGCACAACTTATGTCGTGGTCGACCATTTTTGGTCGACCAGCGAGTGATTATTGCAGCGCGCTGACCGCAAAAGTGGGTCAGCCGCGACTGATGAAGGCGGTGATTACTTCTTCAGCTCGGCCAGGCTCAGCCAGGTCTGCACCACGGTGTCCGGGTTCAGTGACAGGCTGTCGATGCCCTCTTCCATCAGCCACGCCGCGAAGTCTTCGTGGTCTGAAGGCCCCTGACCGCAGATGCCGACGTATTTTCCCTGCTTCTTCGCGGCGCGGATCGCCATCGAGAGCAGCGCTTTCACCGCATCGTTACGCTCGTCAAACAGCTCGGATACTACGCCAGAGTCGCGATCCAGCCCCAGCGCCAGCTGCGTCATATCGTTAGAGCCGATTGAGAAGCCGTCAAAATATTGCAGGAACTCGTCGGCCAGCAGCGCATTCGACGGGATTTCACACATCATGATAATCTTCAGCCCGTTCTCCCCGCGCTTCAGACCCTGACGCTCCAGCTCTTCCACCACCGCTTTCGCCTGCGCCACGGTACGGACAAACGGCACCATCACTTCGACATTTGTCAGCCCCATATCATTGCGCACGCGCTTCATCGCCGCGCACTCCAGTGCGAAACAGTCACGGAAGCTGTCGGCCACATAGCGCCCGGCACCGCGGAAGCCAAGCATCGGGTTCTCTTCTTCCGGCTCGTAGCGCTCGCCGCCCACCAGGTTGGCATACTCGTTGGTTTTAAAGTCCGACAGGCGCACAATCACGCGCTTCGGCGCAAAAGCGGCACCCAGCGTGGCAATCCCTTCCGTCAGGCGGGCAATGTAGAACTCCACCGGGTCATCGAACCCTTTCATCAGCGCGCGGATCTGCTGCTGCAGCTCCGGCGTCTGCTGGTCGAACTCCAGCAGTGCTTTCGGGTGCACGCCGATCATCCGGTTGATGATGAACTCCAGGCGCGCTAAACCCACGCCTTCGTTCGGCAGGCAGGCGAAGTCAAATGCCCGGTCAGGGTTACCGACGTTCATCATGATCTTCAGCGGCAGCGACGGCATCTCGTCAACCTGCGAGCTCTTCACTTCAAAGTCCAGCAGATCGTTGTACACGTAGCCGGTATCGCCTTCCGCACAGGAGACGGTCACTTTATTACCATCTTTAAGAATATCAGTGGCGTTACCGCAGCCAACCACCGCCGGGATACCCAGCTCGCGGGCGATAATCGCCGCGTGGCAGGTTCGGCCGCCGCGGTTAGTGACAATCGCTGACGCCTTCTTCATGATCGGCTCCCAGTCCGGGTCGGTCATGTCCGTCACCAGCACATCGCCTTTCTCAATGCGGTTCATTTCGCTGATGTCGTGGATCACTTTGACTTCACCGGCACCAATGCGGTGACCGATAGCACGGCCTTCAACCACCACGTTGCCTTTACCCTGCAGGGTGTAGCGCTCCATCACCGAGCCATTGGAACGCACGGTTTCCGGGCGCGCCTGTACGATAAACAGCTTGCCGGTGTGGCCATCCTTCGCCCACTCAATATCCATCGGGCGCTGGTAGTGCTTCTCAATCTGCACCGCCTGCGCCGCCAGCGCTTCGACTTCGCTATCGGTCAGCGAGAAGCGGTCACGCTCCGCTTCGGGCACGTCTTCGATTCTCACCTGCTCACCGTGCTCCTGCGAGTCGGCGTAAACCATGCGGATCTTTTTCGACCCCATATTACGGCGCACAATCGCCGGGCGGCCGGCGGCCAGCGTGGGTTTGTGCACGTAGAATTCGTCCGGGTTAACCGCGCCCTGCACCACCATCTCACCCAGACCCAGCGCGGAGGTGATAAACACCACCTGGTCAAAGCCGGATTCAGTGTCAATGGTGAACATCACACCAGAGGATGCGAGGTCAGAACGCACCATGCGCTGCACGCCCGCCGAGAGCGCCACGCCGCGATGGTCGTAACCCTGATGCACACGGTAAGAGATGGCACGGTCGTTAAACAGGGAGGCATAAACATGCTTCACCGCCACCAGCACCGCGTCGTAACCCTGTACGTTGAGGAAGGTTTCCTGCTGACCCGCGAACGATGCATCGGGCATATCTTCCGCAGTGGCCGAAGAGCGCACGGCGAATGACGCTTCGGCGTCATCGGCAGAGAGCTGGTTGTACGCTTCGTGAATCGCCTGCTCAAGCTGCGGCGTAAATGGCGTTTCAACTATCCACTGACGGATCTGTTTACCCGCTTTAGCCAGCTCATCAACGTCATCAATATTGGTCTTATCCAGCAGATCGTAGATACGCTGATTGACGCCGCTCTGATCGAGAAACAGGTTGAACGCTTCTGAGGTTGTCGCAAAGCCGTTAGGCACGGACACGCCTAATGACGACAAATTAGTAATCATTTCACCCAGAGAGGCATTTTTGCCTCCCACCCGATCCACATCGTTCATGCCAAGCTGGTTATACCAGAGCACAAGCGGCAATTCGCCTTTATTGGACATTGAAGCAATCCTTGTAAGATTTAATTAGGAATATTAGGGACACAGCATTGCTTCATGAGACTGGCACAGTTAAGCCGGATTGATAAAGTGTTGAATCGTTCAAGCAGCTGAAAAAAATCTTTTTAAGAATACTCCGCGTGAGAAAACAGCGTTGCGCAACGGATAAAATAATAATAAACATTATTTTTCAGTGCTTTATGTATTTTTAATGCATGCAGGGGGAAAAATTCTTTGCGCAACAGAAAACGATTCCTTATTAGAATGATTCTAATAAAAAGGGCGGTAAAAACGCATAATGGATAGAAACGATATTTCATTTTAGGCTGAAAGAGGCGAATGGTCTGATTTTATAAAAATAAAAAGTTCAAATCATCATGAAATGGATTTTTTATTTTATTTCGCGAGCTTTATCACGATTTGCATTATTCAGGCAGATTAATTTAGTCTGCTTAACCCCCCGAACGCGGAGAGAAAATGGACGTGAACGCCGAACGCAGTGTTTTTTATATTTCAGACGGCACGGCAATCACTGCCGAAGTGCTGGGCCACGCGGTACTGTCACAGTTCCCGGTGATCGCTAATAGCGTTACCCTGCCCTTTGTTGAGACCGTGCAGCGTGCTCAGGCAGTGAAAGCCCAAATCAATGCCATTTACCAGCAAAGCGGCGTGCGCCCGCTGGTGTTTATCTCAATTGTCACGCCCGCCATCCGCGAGATTATTTTGCAAAGCGACGGTTTCTGTCAGGACATTGTGCAGACGCTGGTGGCCCCGCTGCAGCAGGAGTTGGGTGTGGATCCCGCCCCAGTCGCCAACCGCACCCACGGTCTGACCGCCAACAACCTCGGTAAATACGATGCCCGTATCGCCGCCATTGATTACACCCTGGCGCACGATGACGGTATTTCACTGCGCGGGCTGGAAGATGCGCAGGTGATCCTGCTCGGCGTCTCACGCTGCGGGAAAACGCCCACCAGCCTCTATCTGGCGATGCAGTTTGGCGTGCGCGCCGCTAACTATCCGTTTATCGCCGACGACATGGATAACCTTAAGCTGCCCCCGGCGCTGAAGCCTTTTCAAAATAAGCTGTTTGGCCTGACCATCGACCCGGAACGCCTTGCCGCAATACGCCAGGAGCGCGCCGAAAATACCCGCTATGCCTCTATGCGCCAGTGCCGCCTTGAAGTCGGTGAGGTGGAAGCCCTGTTCCGCACCCATCAGATCCGCTACCTCAACAGCACCAACTATTCGGTGGAGGAGATTGCGACTAAGATCCTCGATATCATGGGATTAACGCGGCGCATGTACTGATTTTTGCTGCTCTGACGCACCGGGCAGGGTCTGGATTTCACTATTCCCCTGCTGTTTTACGGTTGAAATCATCACGGTTTGGTTTATGGTGAACGCCATTACTTCCCGGCATTCCTGCCGTTGTGAAGACAAAGATTTAGAGAACTTTGATGAACAGAACAGATGAACTGCGAACCGCGCGCATCGACAGCCTGATTACGCCTGCCGATCTGCAGAATAACCTGCCGATCACCGCGGCGATTGCCGACAACGTGACAGCGTCACGCAAACGCATTGCGCGCATTTTGAATGGTGAAGACCCGCGCCTGCTGGTGGTGATTGGCCCCTGCTCGCTGCACGACCCGCGTGCGGCGCTGGAGTATGCCGGGCGCCTCAACGCGCTGCGCGAGAAGCATCACTCGCGCCTTGAGATTGTTATGCGCGCCTATTTTGAGAAACCGCGTACCGTGGTGGGCTGGAAAGGCCTGATCTCCGATCCCGATCTTGACGGTAGCTTCCGAATCAACCACGGCCTGGCGGTGGCGCGTAAGCTGCTGCTGGATATCAATGCGCTGGGCATGCCGACCGCAACGGAATTCCTCGATATGGTGATCGGCCAGTATATTGCCGACCTGATCAGCTGGGGGGCTATCGGCGCGCGCACCACCGAAAGCCAGATCCACCGCGAAATGGCCTCGGCGCTCTCCTGCCCGGTTGGCTTCAAGAACGGCACCGACGGCAATACGCGCATTGCGGTGGACGCCATTCGTGCCGCCCGCGTCAGCCACATGTTCCTCTCGCCGGACAAACGCGGCCAGATGACCATCTATCAGACCAGCGGCAACCCCTCCGGTCACGTCATCATGCGCGGCGGAAAGGTGCCGAACTATCACGCTGCGGATATCGCAGCAGCGGCGGCCAGCCTGCGTGAATTCAACCTGCCCGAACAGCTGGTTATCGACTTCAGCCACGGCAACTGCCTGAAGCAGCACCGCCGCCAGAAGGAGGTCGCCGCCGATGTTGCGCAGCAGATCCGCAGCGGCTCGCGCGCCGTGGCTGGCGTAATGATTGAGAGCTTCCTGCAGGAAGGCACGCAAAAAGTTACGCCGGACACACCGCTGGTGTATGGCCAGTCCATTACCGATCCCTGCCTTGGCTGGGACGACAGCGCTGAAGTTCTGCAGCTGCTGGCAGACGCGGTCGACAGCCGCTTCTGACCGGCTGAATAGCCAATAAGGCTGCTCCCATGGGGCAGCCTTTTTCTTTTGTGCCGCCGTCTTGATACATACTCATTTTCTGCTTGCGCGCCGCCGCCATTTATTGATAATGATTATCATTCTGATAAAAAATGCCCTTGACGTTTACCTGCCTGATGAGGACACAGCACATGACCGCGCACTATCCCCGTTACCACCAGCTAAAACAGCAGCACCCGAAGAAATATGCGCGCGATCTGGCCGCCATGATGGATATCAGTGAAGCGGAGCTGACCAACGCGCGCGTCGGCCACCAGGCGCAGCCGCTGCGCCCGGCGATGGCGGAACTGCTGCATGCGCTGGCAGCCGTAGGGGAAACCAAATGCATTACGCGCAATGACTATGCGGTGCACGAGCAGCTGGGTACTTTCAGCAATATTCAGATCGGTGCCCACGCCGGTATTGTGCTCAACCCGCGTGCGCTCGACCTGCGCGTGTTCATCAACCAGTGGGCCAGCGTCTTTCACCTGCAGGAGATGACCGGGCATGGCGAACGACAGAGCATCCAGTTTTTCGATCGGCAGGGTGACGCAGTGCTGAAAGTTTACGCCACCGATAACACCGATATGGGCGCCTGGCAGCAGCTGCTGAAGGATTATCACAGCGAACCGACCTCAGCGTTCAGCGTAGAACCGGCTGTGGCTGCGGCCAGCGCCAGTGAATTTGATGCTGAGCTGCTGGAGAGCGAATGGCGCGCGATGACCGACGTCCACCAGTTCTTCCGCCTGCTGAAAAAACACAGTGTCACGCGTCAACAGGCGTTTCGCGCGGTAAGCCACGATTTGGCGCAGCAGGTCAGCAATAGCTCGCTGGCCGCGCTGTTGGAAACGGTGCGTCAGGATGCTAACGAGATCATGATTTTTGTCAGCAACCGCGCCTGCACGCAGATCTTTACCGGCAGAATTGAGAAGCTGATGCCGATGCACAACTGGCTGAACATCTTCAATCCGGCCTTTACCCTGCACCTGCAGGAACAGCTGATTGCCGAAAGCTGGATTACCCGTAAACCTACCGCCGATGGCATCGTCACCAGCCTTGAACTGTTTGCCGCTGACGGCACGCAGATTGCCCAACTCTACGGCCAGCGCAGCGAAGGTCAGCCGGAACAAACGCGCTGGCGGAAACAGCTGGCTACCCTCAGCGCTGAGGACGCCACCGTATGAAATTCCGACTGATTGCCCTGCTGGCCCTGCCGCTGGCCTTTTCTGCCGCCGCCGCGCAGCGTATCGTCAGTATCGGCGGTGATGTGACGCAGATTATCTACGCGCTGGATGCCCAACAGGAGCTGGTGGCTCGCGACAGCACCAGCCTGCATCCGGCGGTCGCCACAAAGCTGCCTGATGTCGGATATATGCGCATGCTGAACGCCGAAGGGATCCTGGCGCTGAAGCCGACGCTGGTGATCGCCAGCGAACTGGCTAAACCGGCGCTGGCACTGCAGCAGGTGGAACAGAACGGCGTCAAAGTGGTGGATGTGACCGGCAAAAATGAGATCTCCGCCATCAACGAGAAAATCCAGACCATTGCCGCCGCGCTGCACCGCGAGGAGCAGGGAGCGCTGTTGCAAAAGAGAGTGCGCAGCCAGCTGGCAAAAGTGCCTGCGCAACACCTTCCGGTTAAGGTGCTGTTTATCCTGGCCCATCAGGGCATGGGAGCAATGGCTGCAGGCAGCGGGACGTCGGCTGACGGCGCAATCCGTGCCGCCGGGCTGCAAAATGCCATGGCCAGCATACAGCGCTATCAGCCGCTGTCGCAGGAGGGGGTCGTTGCCAGCGCACCGCAGCTGATCGTCGTTACCGTCGACGGTATCCGTACCCTTGGCGGCGAGGAAAATCTGTGGAAGCTGCCCGGTATCGCGCTGACGCCGGCCGCGAAAAACCGGCAGCTGCTGGTCGTCGACGATATGGCCCTGCTCGGCTTTGGCATTGACACTCCGGCGGCGATCCTCAAACTGCGTCAGGCTGCGGAAGCCGCGCAATGATGTCAGTGCGCCACCTGCGCTGGCTCGGCGTATTGCTGCTGTCGCTGATGCTGCTCGGCATCGGCGCCGCTAACATCGGCGCGATGCATCTGTCGCTGCCGATGCTGTGGCATGCGGGCAGCGACAGCAGCCTGTGGCAGATCTGGTTCAGCATCCGTCTGCCGCGCGTGCTGCTGGCGGTTATCGTCGGCGGCGCGCTGGCGCTCTCCGGCTGCGTGATGCAGGGTCTGTTCCGTAATCCGCTGGCCGATCCCGGCCTGCTGGGGATTAGCAGCGGCGCGGCGCTGGCGGTTGCGCTCTCTATTGTGATGTCATTTTCCCTGCCCGGCGTGCTGACGCTCTATCTGCCGCTGCTGGCGGCCTTTATCGGCAGCATGGCAGTGACGCTGATCATTTTTCTGCTCAGCCGCCAGGGCGTCAGCGGGTTAAGTCGCCTGCTGCTGGTGGGGATTGCGATCAATGCGCTGTGCGGCGCGGCGGTCGGGGTGCTCTCATGGATGAGCAATGACCAGCAGCTGCGCCAGCTGTCGCTGTGGGGTATGGGCAGCCTGGGGCAGGCGCAGTGGCCCACGGTGCTGGTTTGTGCCTCGGTAGTGCTGCCGTGCATGGTGCTGGTTCAGCGCCTCGCACGGCGCCTTAATCTGCTGCAGCTGGGTGAAGAAGAGGCGCACTATCTGGGCGTTGACGTGCCGCGCACTCAGCGCTATCTGCTGGTGCTCAGCGCACTGCTGGTGGCGGCCGCCGTGGCGGTCAGCGGGGTGATTGGCTTTATTGGCCTGGTGATGCCGCACCTGATGCGTTACTGCCTGGGCGGCGATCATCGCTGGCTGCTGCCCTCCTCCCTGCTAAGCGGGGCTATCCTGCTGCTGCTGGCAGATACGCTGGCGCGCACGCTGGTGGCCCCGGCGGAAATGCCGGTCGGGCTGCTGACCAGCCTGATCGGTGGCCCGTGGTTTCTGTGGCTGATCCTGCGCCGCCGTGGGGGGCTCAATGGCTGAAGCATTGACCGCGGAGGCGCTGAGCTATCAGCTCGGGCAGCGCTGGCTGATTGAAGAGGTGTCGCTGACGCTGCATCCGGGCGAGCTGGTCTCCCTTATCGGCCCGAACGGCGCGGGGAAATCGACGCTGCTGCGGCTGCTCACCGGCTTCCTGACGCCGCAGCAGGGTATTTGCACGCTGAAGGGTGAGCCGCTGGCGCACTGGTCTCCGGCACGGCTGTCGCAGCAGCGCGCGGTGATGCGCCAGCAGAGCACTATGGCCTTTCCGCTTAGCGTGGAGGAGGTAGTCGCGATGGGGCGCGCGCCGTGGCCGGGCAAACCGCTGAAAGCGGTGGTGGAGCAGGTGATGGCGCTGACCGGCTGCGACGGCCTGGCGCAGCGCGACTATCTGCAGCTTTCCGGCGGAGAACAGCAGCGGGTACAGCTGGCCCGGGCGCTGGCGCAGCTGTGGCAGCATAACGGCCCGCGCGGCTGGTTGTTCCTCGATGAACCCACCTCCGCGCTGGATCTCTACCATCAGCAGCACCTGCTGCGCCTGCTCTACCAGCTCACGCGCCAGCATCCGCTCAGCGTCTGCTGCGTGCTGCACGATCTCAACCTGGCGTCACTGTGGTCGGATCGCGTGCTGCTGCTGGCGGATGGACATCTGGTCGCGCAGGGCACGCCCACAGAGGTTCTGAAGGAAGAGACGCTGAGGCGCTGGTATCAGGCCGATGTGATGGTTCACCCGCATCTGAGCGAAGGGGTGCCCCAGGTATCGCTGCGCCGCTAGCTTGAGCAGCTCACTTCCAGTTTTTTGCCCCAGTCAGGTGGGCGGCGCGCCAGGTCAGCAAACTCCGGCGCGTCGTCAAACGGCTGTGATAGCGCCCGATGCAGGCGTGCCAGAACGCTGATATCGTCCTGCTCCGCCTGTTCTATCACCTGCTGCGCCAGATAGTTACGCAGCACCATCGCCGGATTAGCCTGCTTCATCGCCTGCTGGCGCTGCTCATCGCTGCACTCTTCCTGTAACAGACGCTGGCGCCAGACGTTGTACCAGCTGTCGAACGCCTCACGATCGATAAATTCATCGCGCAGCGGGGAGCGTGACTGCTGCTGTTCGCTGCTGCTCAACAGACGGAAAGTGCGCGTATAGTCGCTGCCCTCTTTGGTCATCAGCGACAGCAGCCCGGTAA
Organism: Erwinia sp. V90_4; assembly: GCF_029967685.1. Lineage (NCBI taxonomy): Bacteria > Pseudomonadati > Pseudomonadota > Gammaproteobacteria > Enterobacterales > Erwiniaceae > Erwinia > Erwinia sp. V90_4. Next base: position 42,155 of record NZ_JASCAQ010000034.1, read on the forward strand.
GAATATTATTATCCTCTTTGCTGCGCGTCAGCAGCCCAAGCTTCGCACGCATTTTCTCACCCCAGGCGCGCATCAGCTCCGGTTCATAGCCCGCCAGCGCCTGTTTCAGCTGCCCGGCGCTCATCAGGCCGGAGAGCGCGTGCGCCAGGCGATTCAGGTTCCACAGCCCTACCATCGGCTGATTCTCAAAGCTGTAGCGCCCCTGGTGGTCCGAATGATTACAGATAAACTCCGGCTGATAGTCATCGAGGAAGCCATACGGCCCATAATCCAGCGTCAGGCCGAGGATCGACATATTGTCGGTATTCATCACCCCGTGGGCAAAGCCCACGCTCTGCCAGCCAGCAATCAGGCGCGCGGTGCGCTGCACCACATCGCTAAACCACAGCAGATATTTATCGGCTTCCTGCTGCAGATGCGGCCAGTGATGGCGGATTGCGTAGTCGGCGAGCTGTGTGACTTTTTCCTGCTGGCCAAGGTAGTAAAAGTGTTCGAAATGGCCAAAGCGCAGGTGGCTTTCCGCCACGCGCAGCAGCATGGCTCCGGGTTCGGTGGTTTCGCGATAGACCGGTTCATCGCTGGTCACCACCGTTAACGCGCGCGAAGTCGGAATACCCAGGTGGTGCATCGCTTCAGAAGCGAGAAACTCGCGCAGAGTGGAGCGCAGCACCGCACGGCCATCGCCCATGCGCGAATAGGGCGTCAGCCCCGCCCCTTTCAGATGCCAGTCGAATTTGCGTCCGTCATCCAGCTGCTGCTCACCCAGCAGCAGCCCACGCCCGTCGCCGAGCTGCCCCGCCCAGACGCCGAACTGATGGCCGCTATAGACCTGTGCCAGCGGCTGCATTCCGGGCATCAGCTTTTCACCGCTCCATAAACCTGGGTTATCTGGGGTAAACAGCGCTGCCTCCAGCCCCAGCTCCTGCGCCAGCTGCGCGCTGTGGTACAGCAGGCGGGGATTTTTTAACGGCGTTGGGTTTAATGCGGTGTAGCAACCGCTCAGCTCGTGAAACCAGGTGTTATTGAAATGCATGACGCCTCCGAAGCGCGGCCAGGAAGATCCCCGACAACGCTGTCAGTGTAAAGCGCGCGGCGGCGGCTAAACACAGAGGATTAGCAGGGTTATTGCAGCACGGGCTGCTGCAGTAAGTATGGCGGGTCCACCAAATGGCTCAACCCCTCTTCATCTACCGGGGGGAACAGCGCGCTCTGGATACCGTCGAAGGCAAAATGGCGAATGCTTTGCAACCCGCTGATATCGTCAACGCCCTGCACCACCACGGCGTGACAGTGCGGTTTGATATGGTCGAGAATTGCGCTGATAAAGGGCGGAAAAGAGCCGCGTTTAATATTGTGCTGAATAAATCCCCGGTCCAGCTTAATGCGATAGAAGAGATTGTCAAAAACGGCTTTTGACGTGGCTTTTCCAGCACCATAATTATTCAGACTTAAGTGAAAATGTTGACTCAATCCCTGCAGGCAGAGATTGTTTTTACCCCCAGCGATATCTGGAAAACTTTCACTAATTTCCAGTTCAATACAATCCAGCTGGTTCATTTTTTTAATCAGAAAGTCACTTGCGAGGATGGTTTCTGCCAGTCGCTCATCAATATTTATAGCCACATTTATATTATGGCTACTAAAGAAAGCGTAATGCTTCTCAATAATATTAATCTGATCCTGCAATAGCAGAACGCGTTGATGTTCATTTAACTGCGGTATCAAAATCTCCTGCGGGATGACCACGTTGGCCTGCGCATGAGCAAAGTGTGTCAACATTTCAACAGCAGCCAGCTGCCCGCCGGGCCGGTAAACCGGGCAGAATGCTGTAAAAGTTTTATAATCCGCTTCCAGATGGATTTTCATTTTATTCGCCATTATTAAGCGACACTCACCGCATCCCATATCAACAAATCAGGTCAAGCCATTGAGCACTGAGTCAGTTGCCATACAGAAATTCAGCTGTGGTGTGCTTATGCCTCTAATCCAGATCGTTACGCTAACACAAAACTGACATAATTCATCTAGTCAGAATCATTAGTCTGCTGATAGTTAATATCCTCTGCTGCTTTTGTTTACCCAGGCTTTACTAAAATATTGGTTAAGTGTCAGCGCGAGAAAGACTTAAGGTAAATTGATCGGAGGGATATTTTTTAATCGCCCTGGCATTAATTATGGCAGCCTAAATCAAATGCTGCATAAAGCAGCACGATGAAAAAAAGGCCAGCGATAATTAAATACGACGCGCCTGCCAGAACACCTTACGCCAGTAAACGTTATCCAGCGACGAGCGGGTTACCCCCTGACTGGTAGAGGCGTGAATAAACTGGTTATCGGTATCATAGATGCCAACATGCAAACCGTTCTCGCCGCTGCCGGTTTTAAAAAACACCAGGTCGCCGGGCAGCAGCTCATCTTTAGAGATCCGGGTGCCGATATCGGTCTGAGCAGCAGTGGTGCGGGGTAATTGCAGATTAAAACGCTCGCGGAAGGTCAGATAAACAAAGCCAGAACAGTCAACGCCACGCGGGCTCATCCCGCCATAGCGGTAAGGCGCACCGCGCCATTTGCCAAGCTGATCGTTGAGCTGCGCAATCACGGTGATGGAGTCGGAAAGACGACTATTAGGTACGGGGGCATGACTGCTGCAGCCTGCCAGAATAACAACGATAAGAACTAGCCAGTAGCGCATCACGGATCCCCTTCCCTGCAAACCTGTTTAATGTAGCGGTAAAATACCCTTACTGGCAACTTATGCCCTGTCGTCAGCGCAGCGTGGTCAACATCTGCCGCCCTTCCACTTCAAGCAGGCGAAACGGAACCTGGTACAGGGCGCTGAGATTGGCCGCTGTCAGCACCTCCTGCGCGCGGCCGACCAGCGCGCTCTGCCCCGGGCGCAATAGCCACACCCGGTCGGCAAAATGCAGCGAATGGTTGAGGTCGTGGCTGCTCATCACCACCGCGACACCGCGCGCGCTAATGGCAGAAATGAGGTCATCGAATGCCGCCTGCTGAGCGATATCCAGTCCGGTCAGCGGCTCATCGAGCAGCAGCAGCTTGCCTTCAGACTGGCTGAGCTGCAGCAGTACGGCAGCCAGCCGCACGCGCTGCCACTCTCCGCCGGAGAGCTGATGCAGCGCGCGCTGAAGTTTGTCGGCCAGCTGGAGCTTCTCTGCCAGCGCCAGTAGCACGCTGCTGCTCTCTTCCAGAGTTTGCTGCGCGTGCATGCGCAGATAGTGCCAGACCGGCATCTGCCCCGGCGGCGGCTGTTGCTGCGCCAGGTAAGCCCGCTGGCGTGCCAGCGCAGCGCCATGCCAGTCGCTTAGCCGCTGCCCGGCAAAGCGGATCTCGCCCGCCGTGGTAAGCATCCCAGCCAGGGCAGCCAGCAGAGAGCTTTTTCCGGCACCGTTGGGGCCAACCAGGTGAATCACCTGTCCTGCCGCTACCTGCGCGCTAAATGGGGTCAGGCGCCCGGCAAGCGCAGCGCCTGAAATCTCCAGCAGCATCTATTTTCTCAGAGCCTGGTTAATGGCGGCAGTCAACGTTGGATCGTTCGGCTCCATATCCGGTGAGAAACGCGCAATAACCTGACCATCGCGGCCAATCAGGAACTTTTCAAAATTCCACAGAATATCACCGGCCTGCTTGGGCGCGCGGCCTTTGCTCTCCATACGCTCGAGGAAACCACTGCCTTCAGGGCGTTGCGCCACCGGCTGTGCGGCCACCAGCTGATGGTAAAGCGGGTGGCGCTGCGGGCCATTGACCTCGATCTTGCTGAACATCGGGAAGGTGACGCCATAAGTGGTACTGCAGAAGGTTTTGATCTCCTCCTCACTGCCCGGCTCCTGCTCCAGAAACGCATTGCAGGGGAAGCCCAGCACGGTCAGTCCCCTGGCATGCAGCGTCTTTTGCAGATTCTCCAGCTGCTCGTACTGCGGCGTCAGGCCGCATTTTGAAGCAACGTTCACCACCAGCAGCACATCACCCTGCCACTGGGCCAGCGTGGTTTTCTCACCGTCGAGCGTGATCAGTTCTGTATCAAAGATGCTCATAGCGTTTTTCCTGTTTCAATGAGGAGACAACAGCCGTATGGCTGTTAACGGTTGCTCAATAATAGCCAGATAAATACCGGCGCGCCCAGCGTGGCGGTGACAACGCCAATCGGCAGCTCGGCCGAAGTGAGCGCTACGCGCGCAATAATATCCGCCGCCAGCAGCACGCCAGCTCCGGCCAGCGCACAGCCGGGCAGCAGAATACGATGATCGCTCAGCCCATTGAGCCGCAGAATATGCGGGATCACCAGGCCGACAAAGCCTATCGCGCCCGCCAGCGCCACGCTGACACCGACCAGCCAGCCGATAGCCATTACCAGCAGGTTACGCCACAGCACCAGCGGCAGCCCGAGCTGGCGGGCAGAAACCTCCCCCAGCGCCAGCAGGTTCAATACCCGCGCCCGGCCGCTTAACCACAGCAGCACCGGCATTAATGCCAGCATCAGCCAGCCATAGCGCCAGTCAACGCCGCTAAATCCCCCCATCATCCAGTACATCAGCTGGCGCAGATCGAGATTACTGCTGAAATAGACGGCCCAGGTCATCAGGGCACTACAGATTATCCCCAGCGCCACGCCGGCCAGCAGCAGTCGGCTGGTCGACAGCTGGCGTCTTGCCAGGCGCAGCAGGATGAGGGTTACCAGCAATGCACCGCAGATGGCGGCCAGGCTCATCATCCACGGACTGTTGCTGCCGGTGAAAATGCACAGCACCAGCCCGACGCCGGCACCACCGGACACGCCGAGCAGGCCCGGCTCAGCCAGCGGATTAGTAAACAGCGCCTGCATGGCTGCGCCGGCCACCGCCAGTGCGGCACCAACCAGCATGACCGCCAGCGAGCGCGGCAGGCGCAGCTGCCAGACAAACAGCTGACCATCAGGCGTTAACCACTGCGTTGGCGCTATCCAGCGTTCACCCGCACACAGGCTGATAATAAGCAGGATCAGACAGAACAGCAGCAGTCCGCTCAGCCAGACTGTTGCCCGGCGTTGCGCAGCCGATATCTGATGAGAGAGCAGAGTCATAGCCGACGTTTTATAGGGAAAACAGGGGTTTGATTGTAGAGGTAAATCAGCAAAAAGAAAGAGCCAGCTTGGCTGGCTCTTGATGATCAGCGACGGTCACCCTGCTGTGGCGGCCGCGGCTGATGAGCGCGATCTCCGCCCTGAGGTCTGCCGTTGTGGTGCGGCGGCGCACTGTGGTGTGGCTGCGGACGATGCTGCGGCGGTCGCGGGGGGGCATGGTGATACACCGGCCGCGGCGGCGGTGGCGGCCTGCGCACGGGGGGATGACGCTGCCAGCCGCGACCATTCCAGTAGTCACCGCGCGGACCTCGCTCGCCCCAGTGGCGGTTCTGGTGGTCGCGCCACCAGCGCGGCGCTCGCCAGTCATATCCGTCCCAGTAGTAACCGCGCGTATCGCGGTCCCCTAAATGAATGCTGACGCCCGGCGAGCGGATATCAATGCCAACGGCAGCTTCGGCCATTAGCGGCGCGCCTGCCAGCAGGCACAGTAACAATACGATTTTTTTCATCAGGCTGACCTCCCGTCATGTCATGGCAGTGTTATAGCAATTGCTTATGAAGATCACTATCAGCCCGGGATGATTTACCGTTTACTTTCTAATAACTTACGCAGGCTTAACAGTATGGAGGGATTGTGAAGAGTATGATCAGGGGTTTTGCCCTAATCGGCTAAAACAGACAGTAAGGAAAAAGGCCGCTTGCGCGGCCTTTTGAATGGCGGAAATCAGTCTTCTTTCGGCGAGGCGTTCTCAACCCGGCTTTTAAGTTTCTGTCCCGGTCGAAACGTCACAACCCGGCGAGCCGTAATGGGAATATCTTCACCCGTTTTGGGGTTACGTCCCGGACGTTGATTTTTGTCGCGAAGGTCGAAGTTGCCAAATCCTGACAGTTTGACCTGTTCACCGTTCTCCAAAGCACGACGCACTTCTTCAAAAAACAGTTCTACCAGCTCTTTGGCATCCCGCTTGCTAAGCCCGAGCTTCTCAAACAGGTATTCAGACATTTCAGCTTTTGTAAGCGCCATAGGTTCAATCCCTCAAGGATGCTTGGAATCGCTCTTTCAGTGCCTCTACGCATTTTGCAACGGTAGCGGCAATCTCCTCTTCTTCGAGTGTCCGGCTGGTATCTTGCAAAATCAGGCTGATAGTGAGGCTCTTAAAACCATCATTTACGCCCTTACCACGGTACACGTCAAACAAGTTTACGCCAACTACCTGATTTACGCCAACTTTCTTACACTCTGCGATGATATCTGCTGCTGGCACGTTTTCTGCCACCACCACGGCGATATCTCGGCGGTTCGCCGGGAAGCGTGAAATGCTGCTGGCGTCAGGCAGGACGCGGTCTGCAACCTTGTCCCACAGCAGTTCGAACACCACCGTACGGCCGTTAAGATCCAGTTTACGTTCAAGTTCCGGATGCACCACACCGATGAATCCGATGTGTTCGCCGCGTAAAATAATTTGTGCGCTCTGCCCTGGATGCAGTGCCGGATTAGCCGCTGCCACAAACTGAATCTCGTCCAGCTTGCCAGTTAACTCCAGTACCGATTCCAAATCACCTTTCAAATCATAGAAGTCTACTGCGTTACGCGCCAGATCCCAGTGCTCTTCATTGCGATGCCCGCTGATAACACCCGCCAGCATAACATCCTGACGGATGCCGAGGTTTGCCTGAGTATCAGGGACAAAGCGCAGCCCGCTCTCAAACAGACGTACGCGTGACTGCTGACGATTCTGGTTATACGCCACCGCACCCAGCAGACCACTCCACAGCGACAGACGCATTGCAGACATCTCTACCGAGATTGGGCTAGGCAGCACCAGGTTCTCTTCACCCGGGTGCAGCAGCGCCTGAATTTTGGGGTCAACGAAGCTGTAAGTGATGGCTTCCTGATAGCCTTTATCCACCAGCAGCGCCTTAACACGCTTCAGGGAGAGATTAGCTTCGCGGTGTTTGGTCATCACCAGACCCGCCTGTACCGGCACGTCCGGAATGTTGTCGTAGCCGTAAACGCGGGCCACTTCTTCCACCAGATCTTCTTCGATAGCGAGATCGAAACGCCAGCCTGGCGCTACCGCCTGCCACTGACCGTTTCCTTCCGTCACTTCGCAACCGAGGCGACGCAGAATATCACTCACTTCCGCATCGGCAATCACGTGGCCAATCAGGCGGTCCAACTTTTCACGACGCAGCGTAATGGTCGCACGCTGTGGCAAGGCTGAATCGGTCGTTACATCGATGACCGGGCCAGCTTCACCGCCGCAAATTTCCAGCAGCAGCGCGGTGGCGCGTTCGATAGCTTTATGCTGCAGAGCCGGATCCACGCCACGCTCATAGCGGTGAGACGCATCGGTGTGCAGGCCGTGACGGCGTGCGCGGCCGGTGATGGAGAGCGGGCTGAAGAAGGCACACTCGAACAGTACGTTCTGAGTCTCTTCATTTACGCCAGAGTGTTCACCGCCAAAAATCCCGCCCATGGCCAGCGCTTTGCTGTGGTCAGCAATCACCAGCGTGTCGCCTTTCAGGGTGGCTTCATTGCCGTCCAACAGGGTCAGCTTCTCACCCTCTTCCGCCAGGCGCACTACGATGCCACCGTCAATGCGGTCAAGGTCAAAGGCGTGCATCGGCTGGCCGAGCTCAAGTAAAACATAATTGGTGATATCCACCACCGGATCGATAGAGCGGATGCCGCAGCGGCGCAGTTTTTCTTTCATCCACAGCGGGGTAGCGGCTTTGACGTTGATACCTTTCACCACCCGACCGAGGTAGCGCGGGCAGGCTTCTGGCGCATCAACACGAATTGGCAAGGTATCCGCCAGCGTGGCGGCAACCGGGGCGATTTCGGGAGCGTTCAACGGCAGCTTATTGAGCACGGCCACGTCACGCGCCACGCCGATAATGCTCAGGCAGTCGGCACGGTTTGGCGTGACGCTGATCTCAATCGTGTTGTCATCCAGCTGCAGATATTCGCGGATGTCGGTGCCAACGGTGGCATCCAGCGGCAGTTCAATGATGCCGTCGTGATCGTCGGAAATACCCAGCTCGGAGAACGAGCACAGCATACCTTCAGAAGGCTCACCGCGCAGCTTAGCCGCTTTAATTTTGAAATCACCCGGCAGCACTGCGCCTACGGTTGCCACGGCCACTTTCAGCCCCTGGCGGCAGTTAGCTGCGCCACAGACGATATCCAGCAGGCGATCGCCGCCGACGTTAATTTTGGTCACGCGCAGCTTGTCGGCATTCGGGTGCTGACCGCACTCGACCACTTCGCCCACGACTACACCGTGAAAAGCACCGGCAACGGCTTCAACGCCGTCTACTTCCAGGCCTGCCATAGTGATTTGATCGGACAGGGCTGCACTGTCGATGGCCGGGTTGACCCATTCACGTAACCAGAGTTCACTGAATTTCATTGGTTTTACCCGCCCTTATTTAAACTGTTTGAGGAAACGTAAATCATTTTCGAAGAAGGCACGCAGGTCGGTCACGCCATAGCGCAGCATGGTCAGACGTTCCATCCCCATACCAAAGGCGAAGCCTGAGTAAACTTCCGGGTCAATGCCAACATTGCGCAGTACGTTCGGGTGCACCATGCCACAGCCCAGCACTTCCAGCCACTTGCCGTTCTTACCCATCACATCCACTTCGGCGGACGGTTCGGTGAACGGGAAGTAGGAGGGACGGAAGCGTACCTGCAGGTCTGCTTCAAAGAAGTTGTTCAGGAAGTCGTGCAGCGTGCCCTTCAGATTGGTGAAGCTGATGCCCTTATCGACAATCAATCCTTCCATCTGGTGGAACATTGGGGTGTGAGTCTGATCGTAATCGTTACGATAGACGCGGCCCGGGGCAATAATGCGGATCGGCGGCTGCTGATCTTTCATGGTGCGGATCTGCACGCCAGAAGTCTGGGTACGCAGCAGGCGGGTGGCATCAAACCAGAAGGTGTCGTGATCCGCACGCGCCGGGTGGTGCCCGGGAATATTCAGCGCATCGAAGTTGTGATAGTCATCTTCAATTTCCGGACCGGTTGCCACGGAGAAGCCTAGCTCACCGAAGAAGGTCTCGATGCGGTCAATGGTGCGCGTTACCGGATGCAGACCGCCATTCTCAATGCGGCGGCCCGGCAGCGAGACATCAATCGTCTCCTGCGCCAGGCGGGCATTCATCACGGCCGACTCCAGCGAATTCTTCTGCGCGTTAAGCGCCTCCTGAACCTGCTGCTTTGCTTCGTTAATCACTGCACCCGCCGCCGGACGGTCTTCCGCTGGCAGTTCACGCAGGGTTGTCATCTGGAGCGTTAGATGCCCTTTTTTACCCAGGTATTCGACGCGAACGTTATCTAACGCGGCGACATCCTGAGCATCATTGATAGCGGCTTTCGCGCTCGCCACCAGGTCTGCGAGATGTGACATGCTTTCCTCTTCTTCCAGCCACCGTGGCCGGTCTGTTATTTGTCAGGACGAGTAGCCGCCCAATAGTCGATGTGTTTCGAGCGCTAAAACGAAAAAAGCCTCCACGAGGGAGGCTTTCAGCGCGATTTTTCGTTTCTTTTCTTTGCGCAAAAGCCCCCGATAGTCAGGCGCTAAAGTAAAAAAAGAAACGGAAAATAGCATTCATGGTGGCGTTACCTTGTTGCGGTTAAGACGGCTCTATTGAAATCTTAACAGGCAGAAAAGTCAATCTTTTCAGACAATAAAAAAGAGGGAGACAAGCTCCCTCTTCCAACTGGCTTACGCCAGAGCTGTTTTCGCTTTTTCTACAAGAGCAGCAAATACTGCTTTGTCGAATACGGCGATATCAGCCAGAATCTTACGGTCGATTTCGATCGAAGCCTTTTTCAGGCCATTGATGAAACGGCTGTAAGACATACCGTTAGTGCGGGCTGCTGCGTTGATACGCGCAATCCACAGCTGACGGAACTGACGCTTACGCTGACGACGGTCACGGTAAGCATACTGACCAGCTTTAATTACAGCCTGGAAGGCAACGCGGTAAACACGTGAACGTGCACCGTAATAGCCTTTAGCTTGTTTTAAGATTTTCTTGTGACGTGCGCGAGCAACTACACCACGTTTTACACGAGCCATTTAGCTCTCCTGTTTAATATTCTGTTAAAAAAAAATTTACTTATGCGTACGGCAGGCAGGCAATAACCAGACCCAGATCGCCTTTAGACACCATGCCTTTCGGACGCAGGTGGCGTTTACGCTTAGTAGATTTTTTAGTCAGAATATGACGCAGGTTAGCGTGTTTACGCTTGAAGCCGCCACCGGCGGTCTTCTTGAAGCGCTTGGCCGCGCCACGTACAGTTTTAATCTTTGGCATTTGAAAAAATATCCACTTCGCATTGTTAATAAAATGAACCAGACAGGCGAATCTCACCGCGCACCGAAGCGCGCGGCAGGATTACTTTAGGGCCTACTGCCTCTTCTTGGGAGCGAGCACCATAATCATCTGACGACCTTCGATCCTTGTAGGGAACGATTCGACCACTGCCAGATCAATATCTTCACACAGATCTTTACGGACGCGGTTAAGCACTTCCATACCGATCTGCTGGTGCGCCATCTCACGACCGCGGAAACGCAGTGTGATCTTGGCTTTATCGCCATCTTCCAGAAAGCGAATCAGGTTGCGTAGTTTTACCTGATAGTCGCCATCATCGGTACCAGGACGGAATTTAATTTCCTTAACCTGGATAACTTTTTGCTTTTTCTTCTGTTCCTTAGAAGATTTGCTTTTTTCATAAAGGAACTTGCCGTAGTCCATAACACGACAAACGGGCGGTTCGGCGTTAGGGCTGATCTCGACAAGATCAACACCTGCTTCTGCAGCTTTTTCTAAAGCTTCATCCAGACTGACAATACCAATCTGTTCGCCATCGACGCCTGTCAGACGAACCTCAGTGGCGCGAATTTCTCTGTTAATGCGATTAGGACGCGCCGGTTGAACTCGTTTTCCGCCTTTAATACTTTATTCCTCCAATTGATGAAGATTGCGACTGCGGATTTCATCCTGCAGCTTCGCGATCACTTCGTTTACGTCCATGCTTCCCAGGTCTTTACCGCGGCGGGTGCGAACGGCCACTTTGCCAGCTTCCACCTCTTTATCACCACAGACCAACATGTAAGGGACACGACGTAAAGTATGCTCGCGGATTTTAAAGCCAATCTTCTCGTTTCTCAAGTCCGCTTTTGCACGAATGCCCGCATTCTGCAATTTTCGGGTCAATTCTGCAACATATTCGGACTGGCCATCGGTGATATTCATCACCACAACTTGTAGTGGAGCAAGCCAGGTCGGGAAGAAACCGGCATATTCTTCGGTTAAAATCCCGATAAAGCGCTCCATGGACCCCAGGATTGCGCGGTGAATCATCACCGGAACCTGACGTTCATTACTTTCACCCACATACGAGGCGCTCAGGCGGCCCGGCAGCGAGAAGTCCAGCTGCACAGTACCACACTGCCATGCACGGTCGAGACAATCATGCAGGGTAAATTCAATTTTAGGACCGTAGAAAGCGCCCTCGCCCGGCTGATATTCGAACGGAATATTGTTCTCTTTCAGCGCGGCTGCCAGGTCCGCTTCTGAGCGGTCCCACAGGTCGTCGGTGCCAATACGCTTCTCTGGACGCGTAGAGAGTTTCACCACGATCTTTTCAAAGCCGAAGGTGCTGTACATGTCGTACACCATCTTAATGCAGCTGTTGACCTCGTCGCGCACCTGCTCTTCAGTACAGAAGATATGGGCATCATCCTGAGTAAAGCCGCGTACGCGCATCAGGCCGTGCAGTGCACCCGACGGCTCATTACGGTGACAGCTACCGAACTCCGCCATGCGCAGGGGTAAATCACGATATGATTTTAGACCCTGATTGAAAATCTGCACGTGGCCTGGGCAGTTCATCGGCTTAATGCAGTATTCACGGTTTTCTGAAGAGGTGGTAAACATCGCCTCTTTGTAGTTTTCCCAGTGGCCGGTTTTTTCCCACAGCACGCGGTCCATCATGAACGGACCTTTCACTTCCTGGTAGTCATACTCTTTCAGCTTGGTGCGGACAAACACTTCCAGCTCGCGGAAGATAGTCCAGCCGTCGTTGTGCCAGAACACCATGCCAGGCGCCTCTTCCTGCATATGATACAGGTCGAGCTGCTTACCGATTTTACGGTGGTCGCGCTTCGCCGCTTCTTCAAGACGCAGCAAATAGGCAGCCAGCTGCTTTTTGTCGGCCCAGGCGGTGCCGTAAATACGCTGCAACATTTTATTGTTGCTGTCGCCACGCCAGTAAGCGCCAGAAATTTTCTGCAGCTTAAAGTGGTGGCAGAAACGCATATTCGGCACGTGCGGACCACGGCACATGTCGACATACTCTTCGTGATGATACAGGCCAGGACGGTCGTCACGGCTGATATTTTCATCAAGGATGGTCATTTTGTAAGTTTCGTCGCGCGCAGCAAAAGCGTCACGCGCTTCCTGCCAGCTCACTTTCTGCTTAACAACGTCGTAATTGGTCTCTGCCAGCTGGTGCATGCGCTTTTCCAGCAGGTCGATATCTTCCTGGGTCAGCGTGCGGTCAAGGTCAACGTCGTAGTAGAAACCGTTGTCGATAACCGGGCCGATAGCCATTTTGGTATCCGGCCACAGCTGTTTAATCGCGTGCCCCAACAGGTGCGCACAGGAGTGACGAATAATTTCCAGACCGGCTTCGTCTTTAGCGGTGATGATCGCCACGTTGGCATCTTCGGTGATCGGATCAACCGCATCCACCAGTTCGCCATTCACACGGCCGGCAATACAGGCTTTCGCCAGGCCAGGACCGATGTCGAGGGCAATATCCATCACGCTGACGGCGTGGTCAAAAGAGCGCTGGCTTCCATCAGGAAGAGTAATTACAGGCATGAAACATCCTTAATTGCAGTGGTAACCCACACGTAAGATTACATGCAAACATAGTTTGAGAGTTCCGGGCTGGCAGGCTATCTGACCCACATTGTCGGATTGCCGCCGCCCTTGATAGCTGCGCAATACACAGCAAGGCAAGCATAATAACATCTTTAGGATCAGAGAGAAACCGTGCAGGGAGAGGCTGACAGAATAAGGCAGGGATGACGGGCCGCCCGCAGGCAGCCCGGAAAGCAATTACATCGCGTAAGAGAGCGTGATGGTGGTTTTGGTATCGGTATGATCGGGCGCTGACTCCGGTGGATTCTGGTTCCAGGTCACGTTGTAAGCCATCTTCAGGGCGAAGTGTTCGTTAATCGCCACCTGCAGACCGGTTTCGGAGTTGACGGTAGTATCATCGCTACCCAGTACGGAAACACCCTGAACAAACTTGGTGGTGTCAGTCAGCTGCCACTGATAGCTCAGTGCGCCGTAGGCCAGAGCCTGAGTTTCATGACCACCTTCATGGTAGTCGTCGTAACGCACACCCGGACCGGCTTCCACACGCAGCGAGTGCACCGGACCGTTCAGCAGCTGGCGACCATAACCGGCAGCAAGAATAGAACGACCGTCGTAACCGTTGAAGCGGTCGCTTAACCAGCTCGCCTGGCCGAACAGGTAGTCAGCGCTGTTGATGTTATAACGCGTACGGCCACCGACCTGATAGGTCTCTGATGAACGCTCATCGTTAGAAGAGGTGTTGCTGGCGTTGCCCCACAGGCTGTAAGCAAAACTTGGGGTATACCACGTCATGTTGGTATTCGCCGTTGCGGAAGAACTGGTGGTGTTACCGGACTGTGCCATGTAACCCGCAGCCGCGTTACCTTCAAAATCTTTCTTCGCTGTAGAAGGGTCATCCATAACCGTGAAGACGTTGTTATCCGCCAGGGCTTGTTGACACAGTGCTCCCCCGGAGAGCAGAAGAACTACAGACAGCTTGTTAAGCGCTTTCATTTAAATGTGACCCGTACGACAGTTTTAAAAAGAGGGAGTCTGAAGCGTTTTGAGGGACGATCAACGCAATTTACGGTAATAATCGTAAGAAATTGTTAATCCGCTCTTTTTCCAAAGCATCAGGCCCAAACTCCCCTTCGAATAGGAACATTCCCATTAACGGCGCGCATTATAATGGGTTAGTGATGAAAAAACACCTGGCTGTAAATAAGATTTCTCTTTAGCCAGGCGCGATTTTATCGCCCTGCAGCCGGTATATGTAAGTAAATATTAATTCCAGCCTACGCCCTTCCGCTGCGCCACCAGCGGCTTTACGTCTTCTTAACGCAAAACGCGCAGAAAAGAGATCCGCCCCCGGCTTTGCTACCGCCCGCGCATGAATTCAGCGCGCTGACAGCGGCAGTGAACTACGATTGAGGGGCCATTTATTACATTGAGGTAAACCATGAATAGCCAATCCGTTGAACAGTTTGTTGTCACCTTTCGCTACCAGGAAAAAGGGCTCTCTGACCTGCTGGAGTTGAACAGCGCCCTGCTCAGTGCCGGGTTCAGCACCACGCTCAACGACAGCCAGGGCCACCCACACGAGTTAGGCACCAATAGCTTCGGCATTACCAGCGCGATGGCGCCGGAGGAGATCGCGCAGCAGGCGCGCAGCGCGGGAGAACTGGTGCTCGGTGATACACCGGAGGTGGACGTTCAGCGCTGGGAGGAGTTTCAGCAGCAGCTTAAAAGCTAACTTTCTGTAAATATGATGCAATGCCGTGCGCCAATGGGTATTTTGGTTATTCTTTAAGCGTTATCATCGTCGAATCACAGCGAAAAAGAGGAGTGTCCTATGTGGTCAGCCATCGGTCGTCTGTTGAGTGAGCAACTGGGTCCGGCAGAAATTAGCGGACGCAGTGAGTTGCCGGGCGGTGAGGTTCATTCTGCCTGGCTGCTGCAATACGGTGAGCACCAGGTGTTTGTCAAATGTAACCAGCGCGAGATGCTCGATCTCTTCAGCTGGGAAGCGGATCAGCTCCAGCTGCTGGCGCGTACCCACACGGTGCGCGTGCCGGAAGTGTACGGCGTTGGCAGCGACCGCGATACCAGCTTTCTGCTGCTGGAATACATCAAGCCAACGCCGCTAAATGCCGATTCTGCTTTCCAGCTTGGCGTACAGCTGGCCCATCTTCACCAGTGGAGTGAACAGCCGCAGTTTGGGCTGGACTTCGACAATAATATTACCACCTCTCCTCAGCCCAACAGCTGGCTGAAACGCTGGTCGGTGTTCTTTGCTGAACAGCGCATCGGCTGGCAGCTGCAGCTCGCCGCTGAAAAAGGTATTCAGTATGGGGATATCGAGCTGATTGTGCACTGCGCGCAGACGGCCCTCGACGCCCATCACCCGCAGCCGTCGCTACTGCACGGCGATCTGTGGCCGGCGAACTGCGCGGGGAGTAACAGTGGTCCCTGGCTATTTGATCCAGCCTGCTACTGGGGCGATCGTGAGTGTGACCTGGCCATGCTACCGTGGTTCAGTCAGCTGCCGGGGCAGATCTTCGAGGGTTATCAGTCGGTGTGGCCGCTACCTTGCGGCTTCTCACAGCGTCAGCCGATTTATCAGCTCTACTATCTGCTGAACCGCGCCAATGTCTTCGGCGGCAGCTGGCTTGGAGAGGCACAGCGTGCGGTAGGCACCCTGTTAGATGTGGACGATTTGGCTAAACAGCACGCGCGTCCGGCCTGAGATAAGCCCGGGCGGGGCACCTTCCCCCGCCCGCGATCCTCAGTAGATAAACCCGGCCAGCTTCAGCACGAAGTAGCCCGCTACGGCGATGATAATCGGCAGGACGTACAGCGGGAATATTTGCAGGAAAATGGTGTGGCGCGGCACCACAATCCTCTCTTCCAGCTGCGCACGCGTGTGCCCTTCTGTACCGCGCGCGTTTTCCAGAATCAGCTGATCCTCAATCCCTTCACGCAGAAAGCGCGACTGGCGCCACATGCGCGCGCCGGAAGCCTGCAAAGCAAGGCCGACAAAAATCAGCACGTAGATAACCCAGAACAGCACGTTGCTGCCGTGATTAAAATCCGGTACCGGTGAGTTATTCCAGAAGCTGGAAAGAAAACCGGTGTTAAAACGGATCATCTCAATCATCACATGGGCGAAATCCTGCATCACCGCATTAATGCCCTCGCGCTTTTCCCGGCTTTTTTCCAGAAAACCCAGCAGGGAAATCAGCGTTGAGATCAGCGCGGGAATAAAGATAACCCAGCCCGCGACCCGCTTGATCACCGCCACTCTGCCAGCCTGTTGATAAGTCATGCCTTCTCCTGTCCATACGATGTCTGCGTGTCAGTCTACATTGAGTCGGCAAAAAGCGCCTGTAAAATGCGGTCAGCGCAGCAGGATCCCCGCTTACCGCCGCTGCGATGTTAATTTTTTCAGCAACGCCTTCATGCTAAGGTGACGCAAACTGTCAAATGGAGCCGCAGAATGTCTTATCAACGCCCCGTACACGCCGCCATCTTTGATATGGATGGCCTGCTGATTGATTCAGAACCGCTATGGCACCAGGCCGAGCTGGACATCTTCAATACCCTTGATGTTGACCTCAGCCGCCGTAAAGAGCTGCCCGACGCGCTCGGCCTGCGTATCGATCAGGTGGTGCGCATGTGGTACGAAACCCTGCCGTGGAGCGGCCCTTCCCAGGCGGAAGTGACGCAGCGAGTCATTGCCCGGGCGCTGAGCCTGGTCGAGGAGAGCCGCCCGCTGCTGCCGGGCGTTGAGCATGCGTTAAAGCTGTGCCAGGCCGAGGGGCTGAAGATCGGCCTGGCTTCCGCTTCTCCGCTGTTTATGCTGGAGCGCGTGCTGGAGATGTTCAACCTGCGCGACTATTTTGAAGTGCTGGCCTCGGCGGAATCTCTGCCCTACAGCAAACCGCACCCGCAGGTTTACCTTGATGCCGCCGCCCGCCTTGGCGTCGACCCACTGAACTGCGTCACGCTGGAAGACTCCTTTAACGGCATGATCGCCACTAAAGCCGCACGTATGCGCTCTATCGTGGTGCCTGACGCCAGCCACGCCGAAGATGCACGCTGGGCGCTGGCGGAGGTCAAGCTCAGCAGCCTGCAGCAGCTTACCCCCGCTCATCTGCACGGTCGTTAAACCTGACAAGGTGCTGCCTGTGCAGCACCTCTCAATAAAAATAAAACAACGTTTCATTTTTATTGAATTACCGCCCGCCTGCGCCTATGCTCCCTGCTAACCTCGTTAATCAGGAAGCCGCTATGATCCTCAATGCTTTTAACCTCGAAGGGAAAGTCGCGCTGATCACCGGATGCAACACCGGGCTGGGTCAGGGTATGGCCGTCGGTCTGGCGCAGGCCGGATGTGACATCATTGGCGTCAACCGCTCCGCTGCCTGCGAAACGGCAAAGCAGGTGAGCGCGCTCGGGCGCCGCTTTATCAGCATCACCGCCGACCTGTCGGACAGCCACTGCGTGCCAAAGGTGATGGAGCAGGCGCTGGCGGCCTGCCCGCGGCTCGATATCCTGGTCAACAATGCCGGGATTATTCGCCGCGCAGAGGCGCTGAATTTCAGTGAGCAGGACTGGGATGACGTCATGAACGTCAACAGCAAAACGCTGTTCTTTCTTGCGCAGGCGGTGGCGCGCCAGTTCGTTAAGCAGGGGCATGGCGGCAAAATCATTAATATCGCCTCAATGCTCTCTTACCAGGGCGGCATTCGCGTACCTTCGTATACCGCCTCGAAAAGCGCGGTAATGGGGCTGACTCGCCTGATGGCCAACGAATGGGCACAGTACGGGATCAACGTTAATGCCATCGCCCCGGGCTATATGGCGACCAACAACACTGAACAGCTGCGTGATGATGAAGAGCGCAGTCAGCAGATCCTCGAGCGCATTCCGAGCGGTCGCTGGGGCGAGAGCCGCGATATGATGGGGCCGGTGGTGTTTCTCGCCTCCAGCGCGGCGGACTACGTTAATGGCTATACGCTGGCCGTCGACGGGGGCTGGCTGGCGCGCTAACCCAAAGGCGGGTCAGTTTCTGTGCGACCCGCTCAACATTTCACTGATGTGAAAATATTTATCTTTCGTTACAGCGTCACATATTTATTCTACTGTATATATTCCCTATACTGGATGCATTGACAGTTATGCACCAGGTGTTCCCATGACGGCCGAAGGCCACCTCATATTTGCCATTGCCAGCGCCATTTTCGCCAAACGAGCGGAACTGACGCCGGTGCTGGCCAGCGCAGACTGGTGGCATATTATTCCGGCTACCCTGCTCACCTGCCTGCTGCCGGACATTGACCATCCAAAATCTTTTCTCGGTCAGCGCCTGAAGTGGCTGTCGCACCCTATTGCGCGCGCCTTTGGTCATCGCGGATTCACCCACAGCCTGCTGGCGGTGGCGGGCGGTGTCGCGCTGCTACAGCTGAAGCTGCCCGCTGGCTGGCTGATCCCTGCCGATGCTTTCCAGGGCATGGTGCTGGGTTATCTCAGCCACATTGTAGCCGACATGCTGACGCCCGCCGGGGTCCCTCTGCTATGGCCGTGCCGCTGGCGCTTCCGCCTGCCGCTGCTGAGAAGCCAGAAAGGCAACCAGCTGGAGCGTGCGCTGTGCCTCGCGCTGGTCGGATATGCCATCTGGTTTCCGCCGGGTATGCCACCCTTTGGTGCGACCGGCTGGACCAGCCAGGTGGTCAATTCGGTACAAAATGGCTTTAGCCGGGTGATAAACCCGCAAAACGGACATTAATCGACCGATAACGCAACAAAAGTTATAAATCATTCCTTTTGGATATAAGCCTGCACCATCACTAGCTGCTACCATTTCGCCCTTGTGCTGGTTACTGCGCGTCAGAAATTAACTGAGGTCAGTTATGGCACTTTTGCCGACTATTTTTGGGAGAAATGGGAAATGAATTTTCCGCTAATTATTAACCTGGTAGCGTTCGTGGCGCTGCTGCTGCTGGTAGCAAAAACCGGCCGCACCGGCTGGAGCCTGTCGAAGAAAGTGCTGTTCGGCCTGGTGGTCGGCGTACTGTTTGGCCTCGCGCTGCACACCATTTACGGCGAAAACAGCCCGGTAATTAAAGAGTCTGTCAGCTGGTTTAACCTGGTGGGCGGCGGTTACGTTCAGCTGCTGCAGATGATTGTGATGCCGCTGGTGTTCGCATCGATTCTCAGCGCCGTAGCCCGTCTGCATAACGCCTCATCGCTGGGCAAAATCAGCGTGCTGACCATTGGCGTGCTGCTGTTCACCACCGCCATTGCCGCCGCGGTTGGCGTATTCGTTACCTGGCTGTTCGGCCTCAACGCCAGTGGACTGGTGCAGGGCGCACAGGAAAGCGCACGCCTTGCGGCCATTCAGAGCAGCTATGTTGGCAAGGTCGCCGATCTCAGCGCGCCGCAGCTGCTGCTCTCCTTCGTACCGAAAAACCCGTTTGCCGACCTGACCGGTGCTAACCCCACTTCGATCATCAGCGTAGTGATCTTCGCCGCCTTCCTTGGCGTGGCGGCTCTGCAGCTGCTGAAGGATGATGCCGAAAAGGGCCAGCGCGTACTGAAAGCCATCGATACGCTGCAGTCCTGGGTCATGAAGCTGGTGCGCCTGATCATGAAGCTGACGCCGTACGGCGTGCTGGCTCTGATGACCAAAGTGGTGGCAACCTCTAACCTGAGCGACATCATCAAGCTTGGCAGTTTCGTGCTGGCCTCTTACCTCGGCCTGGCGATTATGTTTGCCGTGCATGCCCTGCTGCTGTCGGTCAACGGTGTGAACCCCCTGCGCTTCTTCCGTAAAGTGTGGCCGGTTATCACCTTCGCCTTCACCAGCCGCTCCAGCGCCGCGACTATCCCGCTGAGCGTGGAAGCGCAAACCCGTCGTCTGGGTATTCCAGAGTCGATTGCCAGCTTTGCGGCATCCTTTGGTGCCACCATTGGCCAGAACGGCTGTGCCGGTCTCTATCCGACCATGCTGGCGGTAATGGTGGCGCCAACCGTGGGCATCAACCCGTTTGACCCCATGTGGATAGCCACGCTGATCGGCATCGTGACCCTCAGCTCTGCGGGCGTTGCCGGCGTTGGTGGTGGTGCAACCTTCGCGGCGCTGATTGTGCTGCCTGCCATGGGCCTGCCGGTCACCCTGGTTGCCCTGCTGATCTCCATCGAGCCGCTGATTGATATGGGCCGCACCGCGCTCAACGTCAACGGTTCCATGACCGCCGGTACGCTGACCAGCCAGTGGCTGAAGCAGACCGATAAAGCGGTAATGAACACCGAGTCAGACAGCGAAGCCGAACTGGCACATCGCTAACCCTCCCGCGGGCCGGATCCTCCCGGCCCGCCTCATTTCGTCATATCCCTGCATTTATCGGGCGTATATCCCTCACTGTTCTATAGTTACTGTTGCCCTAAAATGACAGCAACTGGAGTACATGAGTCATGCCGAAAGAACACAAACCGCAGCAGCAGAAGCCCACTACCGCCCCTGACAACGCCAAAGTGGCTGCGCTGGAACCCTTTCGCAAAAATGGAATGGAACAACCACTGACCACCAATCAGGGTACTCGCATCGCCGATGACCAGAACTCACTGCGTGCCGGAACGCGCGGGCCGACGTTGCTGGAAGACTTCATCATGCGTGAGAAGATCACCCACTTTGACCACGAGCGCATCCCGGAGCGTATTGTCCATGCGCGCGGCTCTGCGGCGCACGGCTACTTTCAAACCTATCGCGACATGAGCGAGGTTACCAAAGCGGACTTTCTGCGCTCCCCGGAAAGCGTCACGCCAGTATTTGTGCGCTTCTCCACGGTGCAGGGCGGCGCGGGTTCCGCCGATACCGTGCGTGACATCCGCGGCTGGGCCACCAAGTTCTATACGGAGGAAGGCGTTTTCGACCTGGTGGGCAACAATACCCCGGTGTTCTTTATCCAGGATGCGCATAAGTTCCCTGATTTTGTCCACGCGGTAAAACCAGAGCCGAACAATGAGATGCCGCAGGGGCAAAGCGCCCACGACACCTTCTGGGATTATGTTTCCCTACAGCCAGAAACCCTGCACAACGTCATCTGGGCGATGTCCGATCGCGGCATTCCGCGCAGCTACCGCACCATGGAAGGTTTTGGCATTCACACCTTCCGCTTTATCAACGCCGAAGGGAAAGGGACGTTTGTGCGCTTCCACTGGAAGCCGGTGGCGGGTAAAGCCTCGCTGCTGTGGGACGAGTCACAAAAGCTGACCGGCCGCGACCCCGACTTCCACCGCCGCGACCTGTGGGAAGCGATTGAAGCGGGAGACTTCCCGGAATATGAGCTGGGCGTGCAGCTTATTCCCGAGGCTGACGAATTCAACTTCGATTTTGACCTGCTGGATGCCACCAAGCTGATCCCTGAAGAGCTGGTGCCGGTGCAGCTGATTGGCAAAATGGTGCTCAACCGCAACCCGGATAACTTCTTTGCCGAAACCGAGCAGGTGGCCTTCCACCCGGGTCATATCGTACCGGGAATGGATTTCAGCAACGACCCGCTGCTACAGGGGCGCCTGTTCTCCTACACCGATACCCAGATCAGCCGTCTTGGCGGCCCTAACTTCCATGAAATTCCGATTAACCGCCCGGTCTGCCCGTACCACAACTTCCAGCGCCAGGGCATGCACCGTATGGAGATCGATACTAACCCGGCCAACTACGAACCCAACTCGATCAACGACAACTGGCCGCGTGAAACGCCACCCGCGCCACAGCGCGGCGGTTTTGAGAGCTATCAGGAGCGTATTGAAGGCCATAAGGTGCGCGAGCGCAGCCCCTCTTTTGAAGAGCACTACTCGCAGCCGCGCCTGTTCTGGCAGAGTCAGACGCCGGTGGAACAGCAGCATATCGTCGATGCTTTCTCCTTCGAGCTAAGCAAAGTCGGCCGCGCCTACATTCGCGAGCGCGTGGTGGACCAGCTGGTGCATATCGATATTTCGCTGGCGAACAGCGTGGCGGAGAACCTTGGCCTGACCCTTTCCGAACAGCAGTTGCAGACGGCCCCCCCTAAGGACGTCAATGGCCTGAAAAAAGATGCCAGCCTCAGCCTGTATGCGGTGCCAAGCGGCACCATTAAAGGCCGCAAGGTGGCGCTGCTGCTCAGCAATGGTTTCAACGCGGCCGATACGCTGGCTGCGCTGCAGGAGCTGAAAAATCACGGGGTGCATGCCAAATTGCTGGCGGCGCACATGGGCGAGGTTCACGCGGATGACGGTTCGACGCTGACCGTGGATGCTACCTTCAGCGGCCTGCCTTCGCTGACGTTTGACGCGGTGCTGGTGCCCGATGGCAACATCGATGCCCTGCTGCTGCGCGGCGATGCCTGTTATTTCCTGCTGGAAGCCTACAAGCACCTGAAAGTGATCGGGCTGAGCGGCAACGCACGGCGCTTTAAGGCACAGTTCGGGCTGGCTGACGATGATGAAGAAGAGGGCATCATCTGCGACAGCAAAACTGAGGGGGTGTTGATGAGCGAATTCCTGGCCGCGCTGGGTGCTCACCGTATCTGGTCACGCAGCCAGAAAGCGCTCAGCGTCCCGGCGTAAGCGCCCTGCTCATCACAATCTTAGGGCAATCGTGGCGGTCAGGTAAAGGAAACGTTAAGCGCTGTAAGCAGCGGCAAATGGCGAGGGGTTGGCGCTTGTATTTATCCCGGGTAAGGAAGATGCTGAACCCGGTATGAACCAGGAGAATGCTTATGAAAAAGGTGATAACCACACTTTTCGCCTTATCGCTGCTTACCCCGGCGCTGGCATCGGCCCATCCCGGCGGCTGGGGTCCCGGCCCCGGTCCGGGCTGGCATCATGGCGACGGCGGCTGGCACGGCGGCCACGGCCCCGGGCGCTTATCATTTCTGCCCGGTGCTGCCGCTGCGGTGCTGATTGGCGGCCTGACTTACTATGTGCTTAACGGCAACTACTACCAGCGCCAGAACGATAACACCTATGTGGTGGTTGACCGCCCGGTGGAACATTACCGCGACAGTTACGACGACATGCGCGCGCTGGATTACAACGGTGAGCGATTTTACGTGCAGGACGGCCATTACTACCGCCGCAGAATCAACGGTGAATATCTGGAAGTTCCACGGCCGCCGGGTCTGTAACTTGCTAAAAATGACAAAAAAAAACGGTCACCGCGGTGACCGTTTTTTTTACATAACCAACAGTTACTTGGTGGTAGCCTGCGGGTCGGTATCGTAATCTTTGCAGCTCTGGAAGCCGTAGTTCATCACACGGCCGGTGTCGCTATAGCTGACAAAGTAAGTCTGCTGTTTACCGTCACGTTCGCCCAGCACATACGTCTGGCAGGTGCCGCGAGCGTGGACCATGGTAATTTCGGTAGAAGGTGGGCCGGCGATGTCACGCACCTGCTGGCGGGTCATCCCTTTTTTCACGTCCTGCACTACTGGTTTGGTGACATAACTTTCAGCCCGGTCGTAGGCAGTACAGCCAGACAACACGGCCAGGGCAACAGCAGCACCAATCAATCCCGTCAACTTACGCATTTATTCTTCCTCATTTATTATCCATGTAAGCTTAAGCCTGGAATATAAATGCAGATTTATCAACTTTATGGCGTCAAATTATTATCGATCTCTCTGCTCCATGCCTATAATGCAGCCATTGAGAATGAACATTCGCATTCCTGTTATTGCTGTAGCTTACAGATTGTTATGGGTCACTCACCCCCAAGCGGAGAGCCGATGAGCACACAAGCAGAAGCACGCGATGCGCGCCACCGTCTGCGCCAGGACGAGATTATCACTGCTGCCCGCCGCTGTTTTCGCCAGCATGGTTTTCATGGCGCCAGCATGGCGCAGCTGGCGCTGGAAGCGCAGCTCAGCGTGGGGCAAATCTATCGCTACTTCACCAATAAAGACGCGATTATCGAAGAGATCATCCGCCGCATAATCGACTACCGCCTGCAGGAGATGATCTCCACCAGCGGCAACATCCACCTGCCCGAGCTGCTGGCGTGGCGCAGGGTACGCAATGAAGAGGATGAAGCCCTGATGATCGAGGTTGCCGCCGAAGCCACGCGCAACCCGCGAGTGGCAAAGATGATGGCCGATGCCGACCAGCGTATGTTCACCCAGGCCTGTCGCAAAGTGGCGGATGAACATCCTGAGTTCAGCCCTGAGCGGGTTCGCGCCTCGGTCGAGATCCTCGCCGTCATGGTGGAAGGCACCTCTTACCGCCGCATCACGCCGCAGAAAGCGTCAGCAGAACGTCTCTATACCCTTTATCAGCAAATTAACGACCTTCTTTTCAGATCAGAGGAATCATGACACCTGCTCATCCCAAACGTCTTGGCTATGCCATCACGCTCGGCCTGCTGGCGGCTCTTGGCCCGCTTTGCATCGATCTCTACCTGCCCGCGCTGCCGGAACTGGCTAAAGACCTGCACACGCCGACCGCAACGGCACAGCTGAGCCTGACCGCCGGCCTGCTCGGCCTTGGCTTAGGCCAGCTGTTTTTCGGCCCGCTAAGCGATAAATATGGCCGTATTCGCCCGCTGCTGCTGTCGCTGGTGCTGCTGCTGGTGGCCTCCATCGGCTGTGCGCTGGCGCAGGATATCCATCAGCTGCTGCTGGCGCGGCTATTTGAGGGGCTGTCCGGGGCTGGCGGTGCGGTGCTGTCGCGCGCCATTGCCCGCGATATGTACAGCGGCCACGAGCTGACCAAATTCTTTGCGCTACTGATGCTGGTCAACGGCCTGGCGCCGATTGCTGCGCCAGTGCTGGGCGGCGCGCTGATGGCGTTCCTCGACTGGCGCGGGCTGTTTATGGTGCTGGCGGCGATTGCCGTGCTGCTGTTTGTGCTGGCACGCCTCAAGCTGCACGAGACCCTGCCCGCTGAGCGGCGCAGCCAGGGCAGTCTGTTCTCGGCCTGGGCGGCTCTCGGCCAGGTGGTCACTCATCGCCCGTTTATGGGCTTCTGCCTGACGCAGGGCTTTATGATGTCGGGCATGTTCGCCTATATCGGCGCATCGCCGTTCGTCCTGCAGCAGATCTACCAGCTTTCCCCTCAGGCATTCAGCTTCTGCTTCGCCGCCAATGGGGTCGGCCTGATTATTGCATCACAGGTTAGTGCCCGCCTCAGCCCGCTGTGGGGTGAGTATCGCGTGCTGAAAGGCGGGCTGGTGCTGGCGTTTATCTCTTCCGGCAGCCTGCTGGTGGCGGGGCTAAGCAGTGCGAGCCTGCCGCTGGTACTGGTGGCGCTGTTCTTCAGCGTGGCCAGCAACGGCGTGATCTCCGTCACCGCGGCCTCGCTGGCGATGCAGAGCCAGGGGCACCGTGCAGGCAGCGCTTCGGCCGTGATTGGCGTCACCATGTTTACCCTGGGCGGCATTAGCGTCCCGGTTACCGGTATCGGTGGCACCTCGGTACTGACCATGAGCGCCACCATCTTTGGCTGTTATATGCTGGCGATTCTGATGTTCAATCTGCTGGCACAGAAAGCGAAAACAGCCTGACCCAATCAGACCCGGTGCAGAGAGTAACGTATTGATTGTTGTGGTTTCGCGCCGGGCACGTTAGCTTAAACAGATAAATTGCACACGGTCGCCGCCAGTCGGCGCTGAAAATGAGGAGAGGTAAATGGCTCTGCAACAGGACATTATCGCGGCGCTGGGCGTCAAGCCCACTATTGATGCTCAGGCAGAAATTCGCACCAGCGTTGAATTTCTTAAATCCTATCTGAAAACGTATCCGTTCCTGAAGTCGCTGGTGCTGGGCATCAGCGGCGGTCAAGACTCTACCCTGACGGGTAAACTGTGCCAGATCGCCATTAACGAACTGCGCGCTGAAACTGGCGACAGCAGCTACCAGTTTATCGCGGTGCGCCTGCCGCACGGCGTACAGGCCGATGAGCAGGACTGCCAGGACGCCATTGCGTTTATTCAGCCGGACCGCGTGCTGACGGTGAACATCAAGGCTGCGGTGCAGGCCAGCGAGCAGGCGCTGCGCGATGCCGGAATTACGCTTTCCGATTTTATTCGCGGCAACGATAAAGCGCGCGAGCGCATGAAAACTCAGTACAACATTGCCGGTATGACTTCCGGGGTGGTGGTCGGCACCGACCACGCGGCGGAAGCCGTCACCGGGTTCTTTACCAAATACGGCGATGGCGGCACCGATATCAACCCGATCTTCCGCCTGCATAAAGGTCAGGGTAAGCAGCTGCTGAAAGCGCTGGGCTGCCCGGAGCACCTCTATCTGAAGCACCCCACCGCCGACCTTGAAGACGATCGTCCGGGCCTGCAGGATGAAGTGGCGCTGGGCGTGACCTATGAGATGATCGACCGCTATCTGGAAGGGCAAACCATCGACCCGGCGGCAGCGAAAACCATTGAGAACTGGTATCTGAAAACCGAACACAAACGCCGCCCGCCGATTACGGTGTTTGACGATTTCTGGAAACGTTAACCCCTTCGGCCTTTTCACCGGTTATTCCTTACGCGAAAACTCCTGCTATACTGTGCGCATACACAGTATGCCGGAGTTTTTAGTGGTCAGAAGAATAGCCAGTCATCGCCTTGAGTTTGAACCCGCCGCGATCTACCAATATCCGGAACAGCTGCGTCCGTGGCTCGAGTCCCTGCCCTCCCTGCCCGGCGTCTATATTTTTCATGGTGAAAGCGAAACCCTGCCGCTGTATATCGGTAAAAGCGTCAATATCCGCAGCCGGGTGCTGTCGCATCTGCGCACGCCGGATGAAGCACGCATGCTGCGCCAGGCCACGCGCATCAGTTTTATCCCTACCGCCGGTGAGCTGGGCGCGCTGCTGCTGGAAGCCCAGATGATCAAACTGCAGCAGCCGCTGTTCAATAAGCGCCTGCGCAAAAACCGCCAGCTGTGCGCGCTACAGATCCGCGCCGGGCGCCCGCAGGTGGTGTATGCCAAAGAGGTCGACTTCTCGCACACCCCGGATCTGTTCGGCCTGTATGCCAGCCGCCGCGCCGCGCTGGACACCCTGCAAAAAATTGCCGACGAGCAGCGGCTCTGCTACGGCCTGCTGGGGCTGGAAACGCTGACTAAAGGTCGCGCCTGCTTCCGCTACAGCCTGAAACGCTGCGCCGGAGCCTGCTGTGGGGAAGAGTCACTGGAGGCGCACCAGCAGCGCCTGCTGGCGGCGCTGGACGCCGTGCGCCTGCAGTGCTGGCCATGGCCGGGTGCCGTCGCCGTGGTGGAAAAAGGCGTCAGCCAGCAGCAGATACATGTGATCAATAACTGGCTCTACCTCGGTTCAGTCAGCGATCTGGCGGATGCCGCCGCCCTGTGCACCACCCCGCCCGGTTTTGACAGCGACGGTTATAAGATCCTCTGCAAGCCGCTGCTGAAAGGCAGCCTGCCGATCATCCCTCTGCCCGGCGCCTGAACAAAACAAAACCGCCGACGGTGACCACGGCTATTCAGGCGGTGTGGGCAACGTCGGCGGTCTCAGATTTGTGCAGCCTGCTCGGTTCGAAGGGGGAAGGCATCCCTCCCCACTTCAAAACTAGCGGATTTAATCTTCTGCAGGCGCCATTTTACCTTCATGCTGCGGCTTTTCAGTCAGACGTTTCTCAAAGTTCTGATTAAACTGTTTTTTCTGTTCAGGGGTCAGCACGTTATACAGCTTGTTTTGCGTCTCCAGCATCGACATTGCCCGCGCTTTGCCGTTGGCAGACATCTGTTCAGCCTGCGCTTCTGCCTTCGCCTTGTCGAAGCTGTCGGAGGCAATAATGTTATGTACCGCACGGCGCTCTTCCAGCGACGGGCGCTTCATCTCTTTATGGGACTCTTTCATGATGGTGCGCATCTGTTGTTTCTGCGCGTCCGTCAGATTCAGTCCTTTAAACATCTCGTGCATTCCACCGTGACGCGGTGGCTTATGCATCATCGGCTTGTCGGCGCCCGCCGGCGGTGGCGTCAGAGTATCAGCGGCTGCATGAACGATATTTGCAGCACCCAGAGCCAGTGAAGCGGCAACAAAAACAGAGGTTAATTTACGCATAATATAGTCCTTACTTTTCAGTTCAATGACGACGCGATTGTCGTGATGTCGGAAGCAAGTTTACGGCGCTGAACGTCAAGTAGTCAGAGCGTCAGTAAAGCCCTGAAAGCATAAAAGACAATTTGACGCCAATCATGAAGAGAATGCGAAGATTATGGTGAGGAATTGCAAAAGAATATGAATTTGCACAGGTTTATGCAGAAATTATGGAGGAGTGTAATCTGTGCGGCAGGATAGCGGAAGGAAAAAGTTAACGCATTAACGGCCTGGCGACTGCGTGGCAGAGCCGCCACGGGGCGGCTCATTTTCAGATTACGGCGTCGAGCCGAGCGCCTCATTATGCGCATTATCTTCGACCAGCATCAGCCCGGCACGCAGGCCGACCGCGACGTTGGGATTAGGGAACAGCACGTACTCCCGCGCCTGCTGGACAAAATAACGCTTCTCGCCATCTTCCGCCAGCAGCGTGCCCTGCGGGAAAACGGTGAAGTTCAGCGTGTCGTCGTTCATATGCAGCACAAAGCTATCCGACAAACGGGTGATCTGCTGAGAGACCCGATAGCGGCGCGGCGCCTCAGCGACGGCAGGCGGTTCCCCCCCGCAAATCAGCGCGATCAGCGCCTGCCGGGCCGCACTGAACTGGCTGAGATCGTTCTGCCCAAACGGCAGTGCTTTACCCAGCTCCAGCGTACAGCTGGCAGCCTGAAAATGCTGGCTGCTATAGTGGGTAAAAGTGCCACCCGGCGCGCGGTGGAACACCAGCGCCTCCAGCCCGGCAACGCCCAGCCAAGCCATAAAATCTTCCGGCCACGGCGTGTCGCGCAGCGGCAGCACGCCAAAGCGCGTATGCCATGAGCCGCGGATCGCGGTGTGCATATCAATATGCCAGCGCACCTCTTCGTACTCGCCGGCCTGCCAGAAGTTCTCCATCGCCTGCTCCAGCCGCCAGGCGCGGCGCGCTTCCGGACAGTCTTCATACTGCTGCCAGCGGCCGCCAAACATGCGGTTCATATCGCCGTGCAGATAGCGCTTATTACGCCTCAGCGCTGCCGGGTTGCCATAAATCACCAGCAGCCGCGTCTGCAGCGGCCGCTCGCCGCGCAGCAGAGAGTCCAGCAGCGGCTCAACAATTTCTACCGGGGCCGTCTCGTTGCCGTGGATCCCGGCAGAGACCACCAGCGCCATGGTCGCCGGTTGGGTCGGGGTCAGTTCAACGATCCCCTCATCGATCCAGCGCCAGCTGAGATGCTCATTACGCCCCTCAGGCGCGGAGGGGGTTTGCCCGTTTAGCGTGGTGGTGAGGAAGTCCTGCATTGATACTCCTTAGAATCAATCGCCGTTCAGCCATGACAGGCCGGAGCTGATCTCCGGCCCTGCGATCATCGCGTTACTGCTGAAAACGGTAAACATTGCCTAAGTTTAGCAGCTTCGTCAGCTCATCGAGAGCTTCACGTCCTTCACGCAGCAATTGCGGGTCGGCCAGGTCAGCCTGCGACAGCCGGTCGCGGTAGTGGCGCTCTACCCAGCCGTTGAGCGTGGCGAACAGCTGGTCGTTCATCATCACCGCCGGATTGACCGCCGCCTGCTGCTGCTCATTCAGCACTACGCGCAGGCGCAGACAGGCCGGACCGCCGCCGTTGCACATACTTTCGCGCAGGTCGAATACTTTCAGTTCATCAATCAAGCCGCCGCGGGTGATCAGCTCGCTGAGATACGCCCAGACGCCCGCATGGCGGCGCGCCTCTTCCGGCAGAACCAGCAGCATTTTGCCGTCTGGCTTGCTCAGCAGCTGGCTGTTGAACAGATAGGTTGACACCGCATCGGCCACGCTCACCCGGCTATCCGGAACTTCGATGGCGCTGAAGCCCGGCACTTTCGCCCCCAGCTCCGCCAGCAGCTGCGGCTGATTAACAAAGGCCTGCTGATGGCAAAACAGCGCCTGCTGGTTGCTGACGGCAATCACGTCATTGTGGAACACCCCCTGGTCGATCACCGCCGGATTCTGCTGAGCGAATACCGTGCGGGCCGGATCAAGCTGATGCAGCCGTGCCACGGCTTCACTGGCCTCCAGCGTCTGGCGTGCCGGGTAACGCACGGGAGCCACCTCGCCACGGCGTTCTGCGCGCCCATAGACAAACAGCTGCACGCCCGGCTCGCCGTAGCCGTTGCCAAAGCGGTTGTGGTTGGCCGCGCCCTCATCACCAAACATCGCCACCTGCGGCAGCGCGTCGTGCACGCTGAAGTGGTCACGATCGCGGAAAATAGCGCGCAGCAGCGCCGCCGTGGTGGGGGCTTCTATCGCGCGGTGAAACTTATTGTTCAGATTGGCCACGGTGAGATGCACGCGACCGTCGGCGCTGTCCGCCGAAGGGGATACGGTCGCGGCATTGGCGACCCACATTGCCGACGCCGAACTGGCGGCAGAAAGCAGCTGCGGTGCCTGTTTTGCCGCCTGCGCCAGCACCTGGTCATCGCTGCCGCTAAAGCCAATCTGGCGCAGCGCTTCAATATCCGGGCGCTGGTGCGGCGGGATCACGCCCTGGGCAAAGCCCATATCCGCCAGCGCTTTCATCTTCATCAAGCCCTGCAACGCCGCCAGCTTCGGGTTGGACTGCTGGTGCTGGTTGCGGGTTGAGGCTTCATTACCAAACGACAGCCCGGCATAGTGGTGGGTCAGCCCCGGCAGGCCGTCGAAGTTAACTTCACGTGCGCTCATCGGGCACCTCCTGCATCGCTAAAATCGAGGCCCGGTGACAGACTGGCAGGCAGCGACAGATCGCTGGACTCCAGCGAGGCCATCGGCCAGGCGCAGTAGTCTGCAGCATACCAGGCGCTGGCGCGGTGGTTACCGGAAGCGCCGATGCCGCCGAATGGCGCGGTACTGGCTGCCCCGGTCAGCGGTTTATTCCAGTTCACGATCCCGGCACGCGCTTCAATCAGCAGGCGCTCAAACTTCTCACGCTGTGGGGAGATCAGCCCGCAGGCCAGGCCGTAGCGGGTGTTATTGGCAATGCGGATCGCCCGGTCGAAATCGTCGTAGCGGATCACCGTCAGCAGCGGCCCGAACACCTCTTCATCCGGCAGGTTGGCAACATCGGTCACGTCAATAATGCCCGGCGTCAGGATCGCGCTGTCGCGCTGCGGCCACTGCATCGCCAGCAGCACTTTGCCGCCGCTATCGATGCGTGCCTGCCATTCGCTGTAGATCTTCTCAGCGGCCTGCAGCGAGATCACGCTGCCCATAAAGGGCTGCGGCTCGGCATTCCAGCTTCCGCTGCGAATTTTTGCCGCCACTTCAACCAGGCGCTGCAGGAAGGCATCCCCCGCCGCGCCGCGCTTCACCAGCAGACGGCGCGCACAGGTGCAGCGCTGCCCGGCGCTGATAAACGCCGACTGAATGGCGATATGCACCGCGCCGTCGATATTATCAGGATCTTCGACGATCAGCGGATTGTTGCCGCCCATCTCCAGCGCCAGCATTTTAGCAGGCTGCCCCGCCAGCTGACGGTGCAGCTGATAGCCGGTTGCCGCACTGCCGGTAAACAGCACGCCGTCCACCTGCGGCTCCTGCGACAGCGCCTGGCCGGTTTCGCGCCCGCCCTGTACCATGTTCAGCACGCCACCCGGCAGCCCGGCACTCAGCCACAGCCGCACGGTGATCTCCGCCGTCAGCGGCGTCAGCTCGCTCGGTTTGAACACCACGCAGTTGCCCGCCAGCAGCGCTGGCACGATATGCCCATTCGGCAGATGTCCGGGAAAGTTGTACGGGCCGAATACCGCCATCACGCCGTGCGGACGGTGGCGCAGCGAACTGTCAGCACCATTCTGCTCGCCGGTGCGCTGATGATAGGCGCGCACGGAGATCGCCACTTTATTGATCATCGCCTGCACTTCGGTCTGGGTTTCCCAGCGCGGCTTGCCGGTTTCGCGCGAGATCGCCTCACTCAGCTCCACTTTGCTTTTTTCCAGCAGAACGGCAAATTTCTCAGCAATTGCCTGACGCTCGGAGAACGGGCGTCGCGCCCAGGCTGGAAAGGCAGCCCGGGCCGCGGCACAGGCGTCAGTCACCTGCCCGGCGCTGGCGGCTTTACCCTGCCACAGCAGCTCGCCGTGTACCGGATCGGTTTTTGTGATGTTGTCGCAGCCGCCGATTAGCCACTGGCCGTTAATACAGTGCGTCATGCTTTTTTCTCCTCACGAAAAAGTGTCACCACCCGCAGCTTATCGCCCGGCTGGCACAGCAAAATGTCTGCCTGTTCTGGCGTAATACTGATGCTCTCTGCCTCTGCATTGGCAGGCAGCAGGATCGCGCGGAACTGCTGATAGTTTTCATTCGACACCAGGCACAGCGGCAGGTTTTCGTCCTGCTGCGGGTCGATGCGCGCCGTCATAGGGTGGCTTTTACGAATCGCCCGTACGCGATCAATGTCGCACTCCAGCGTCGGGCCGCCGTCGAAAATGTCAATGTAGTTCTGGAACTGGAAACCCTCGGCTTCCAGCACGGCGCGCGCCGGA
Source organism: Erwinia sp. V90_4 (assembly GCF_029967685.1). Taxonomy (NCBI): domain Bacteria; kingdom Pseudomonadati; phylum Pseudomonadota; class Gammaproteobacteria; order Enterobacterales; family Erwiniaceae; genus Erwinia; species Erwinia sp. V90_4. The sequence goes on from NZ_JASCAQ010000034.1 coordinate 74,697, forward strand.
GCCGTTTGCGGATGAACCTTGCCGATCACTTCGCGCGCGTCTTGCGTCAGGTAGTCGATATACAGCGGATGCTTCGGCATCAGTTCGGCGATAAACGCCTTCTGCCCGGTGCCGCACAGATAGTCGGCATCGGCGAAGGACATGGAGAAGAAGCGGCTGCCCACGCTGTCCCAGAACGGCGAACGTCCCTCGTCATCGATCCAGCCGCGCATCTCCGCGACCACCTTCTGCATAAAGTGCTGGCGAAAACCGGCCATAAACAGAAAGCGCGATTTAGATAACAGGTAACCGTTTTTGCCATTGCGGTAGTCCGGGTCAAGGAATAGCGTACAGAGCTCGCTGCTGCCGGTATGGTCGTTGCTGAGCGACAGCGTCGGCAGCATGTTGTACACGTTCAGCTCTTTCGAGGCGTGCACCTGGGTGCCGACGCGAAAGTTGTACCACGGGTCCTGCAGACCGACCGCCACTTCAATCGCGCAGATCCCGACGGCCTTCTGGCTCTCACTGTCGGCCAGCACAAACACGTATCCCTGTTCTGCACGCGGCAGTTCACCCTGCCAGGTCAAAATCGAACGTTCGATACGCGCCGACAGCGTGTCGCTGTCGGCAGGCAGTGAGGTCAGTCCCCCGCCGGTTTTGCCGGCGAGGTGCATCAGCTGTGCCAGATCGTCTCGTTCAACGGGACGAATAAACATCATAGGCCGGCTCCTTCAGTGAGCGTACGGCAGGCGCGTTCAAAGCGGGCCAGCCCTTCGGTCACTTCCTCGCGGGTGATAATCAGCGACGGCGCGAAGCGCACCACGTTGGCCCCGGCAATCAGCACCATCAGCCCTTCGCTGGCCGCTGCCTGATTGATCTGTTTGGCTTTACCCTGGAAATCCTGATTCAGCACGCAGCCGATCAGCAGGCCGAGGCCGCGAATTTCGCTAAACAGCTGCAAACGCTGGTTGATCTGGTTGAGACCGTCGACAAACCACTGATGACGCTCTATCACGCCCGCCATCACTTCCGGGCGATTGATCAGCTCCATCACTTTTCCACCCACCGCCCCTGCCAGCGGATTGCCGCCGTAGGTAGTGCCGTGGCTGCCAACGTTGAGGTGCGCCGCCAGCGTTTCGGTGGTCAGCATCGCACCAATCGGGAAGCCGCCGCCCAGCGCTTTCGCGGTGGTCAGCACGTCCGGCGTTACCCCGTAGTGCATGTAGGCATACAGCGAACCGGTGCGGCCCACCCCGCTCTGCACTTCGTCAAAAATCAGCAGCGCGCCGTGCTGGTCGCACAGCTCACGCAGGCCACGCAGGAATGCCGGCTGCGCCGGAACCACACCGCCTTCGCCCTGGATCGGTTCAACGATCACCGCACAGGTGCTGTCGTTAATCAGCGCGGCAGCGGAGGCGAGGTCGTTATACACCGCGTGCTGAATACCACCGGGCAGCGGCGCAAAATCTTTCGAGTAGGCGGGCTGCCCACCGGCAGAAACGGTGAACAGCGTGCGTCCGTGAAACGCGTTGTTAAACGCCACGATGCCATTTTTATCTTCAGCACCATTATCATGGGCCACTTTACGCGACAGCTTCAGCGCTGCTTCGTTGGCTTCCGCACCGGAGTTACAGAAAAACGCCCGGTCGGCAAAGGTGGCATCCACCAGCTGCTTCGCCAGGCGCAGGATAGGCTCATTGGTATAACCGTTGCCGGTGTGCCACAGCAGTGCGGCCTGCTGCTGCAGCGCCAGCTGCAGGTCCGGGTGGGCATGGCCCAGGGCATTAACCGCAATGCCACCGGCAAAGTCGATATACGACTTGCCCTCCTGATCCCATAAGGTCGACCCTTCAGCCCTGACCGGCACAAAGCTGGCAGGTGCGTAGGTAGGAACAATCCATTGATCAAAGTTTTGACGGGTGACTGACGGTTGCATAGCGGCCTCGTATTTCATTATCCCCTGCTTGCGTGCAGGGTGAATTAAAAGTTTAAAAAATGTTAATGAGATGATTCATTGCAGCTCTACTGTAGATTGCACGCTGCGTGCCAGCTAGCGGTAAAAATGCATAAACCATTTTGAACAACCATATATCAATCACTTACGCCAAGTCGCTATTCACACTTAATGCATAAAAAGTGAATAAGATTCCGATCCGCCCGGCTTAACCGCACAATAAAAAGCAGAATTATGCATTGCTAAAATAAAATATCGATTATGTGATCAAAGCCAGAATTAGGTTTTAAAAAGAGGCAGTTAGCGCACCAAAATGAACCAGTTGCACCAAAAGAGGGAGAGTTAAGAAAAGTTAAAACTTATCAAGGGTGGCAGGCTGCCACCCTGAGAAAGGGTCATTTGCCAGCTCAGGCCGTCATACGTTCGTTCCATGAGTCTTTGAATACAATGTTTCCGTTGCAATGCTTCCAGGTAATCATTTCGTAGCGCAGCATGACGGTTTCTAAATGCGTGCCCGTTGCGGCGCCAGGATAGAGATCCGGCGTGATTGAAACGATTTTGACGTTATCGAGGAGGATATTGAAATATTCCATTTCCCGACCGGCCTCAGATATCTCATACAGCTTAATGATCCCTCTTTTCAGCTTTGCTCCGTTCACCAATGCTCGGTAGAGCAGAGGCGTGGTTTTATCGAACTCCTTTTGTACCATAATGGGAGCATGTACTCTGGTTCCGGTAAGGCGCCCGGTATTGCCATCAACCGGAATGTTAAGGTTATGGCTTAATGATTTTAGCTCTATCGCCCCGAGGCGTCCGTTAACCAGCGAGCCCCCCACGATGGGAGAACCATTTTCATCTTCTAACCAGAGATAGGCGGGATTTGACATACTAAACTCCTTCTTAGTTAAGAATATCCATAAAACCGGGTACTGCTCTGCAACCTATATTTCGGGGTGTTGGTTACGCGTTCACTTTAACTTATCAAATGGTGCTGATATTTTGGTGAAAATAAAGATCAAAGCAACCCAACCAATGACTGTATACCCAAACCAGTATTTTGAAAAAATACTCTCACAAAACACTGCAACACCAATCAAACACGCCGGAAAAAGTAGATCTGATAAAATCAATGAAATTAAACTTTTAAACATTTACCATTCCTTTTCCATTCAACTCAGGTACATATTTAACCAGCCCTACTTATATGTGATAAACGGCTTAATAATTCGTAAGAGAACCTCCACAAGAACAACAAATGAAATCAATATCATTATGTGCGCGTGCTCAGGGAAGTATGATAAGAAAAATAGGCAGCACGCCAGCATAGCCGCAGGGAACAAAAGGTCCGTAATAGACAACTCTATCAGACTCTTAAACACTGACTTCACTCCTTATTATCTCTAGCAGATCTGACTGATTGAGACGCTGCCCCCCTGCAAGTTGTATCTTTTTGATAAGATTATTCATTACAGGCTCGATGAAATAATATAACATCTCTATCTGCAGTTCATATAGTACCCAATAAAAGCTTGGCTCAAGAGATTTAAGTTTCCTTGCAGCTAATGCAGCTTTTTGCTCAATGCCATAGAATTGTAAAAAGGCGATAACATACGGCATTCCTTTTGAAACTCTCCCGATAACTGTATTTGATAATAACTGCGATTCAGCCAAAACCTTAGAAAGTGTTAAAGACATTGCCAATCGGGTGGTTTTCCCGACTTCTTTATTTGCTAAAAAACTGGTAACTTTTTTTACAACATTTTGAACTTTACTCTTCTGATTTCCAGACTCTGTATCATCCAAAATAAGCTGTATATAAATCATAATCATCAATTGTATGACATCACGATATTTGTAAATAGATTTTACAGAAAGCGCCATCCTCCTTTCTTCAGTGAACAGTTCATTGCACACATCTGCATACCTTTCAGTCAGGCAGGAGGTATACCACGAGGCGCGCTCCATTCCAGAGTAAACATTAGAAACCACGCCCTGGGCAGAACGGATAACGTTTTTAAGCCCGGCTTCCGAATAAAGCGCTAGCTGCCTGTCGCTGTGAAACTTCAGTTTTAACAGATCTGATGCAGACATCATTACCTCCCCAATAAGTTGAGTTAATTTTTTATCGTGTCGCATTCAGATAGCGTGAATCTATAGTAAAAATGCTAAATAAGTACACCCAATGATTTAACGACCGCAATCATCAACAGACAGTCAACGTCGCAATCGTTAAGGGGCTATTTAGCATTAAATAACCATCACGTCAGGCGATAGTGTTTATCCGGCACCGGGGTATCGGGCAGTTCGGTTTCCAGACTCATCTCGCGCAGGTTGATCTCAATATTGATACACATGGCATCCAGCGGCAGATGGTTTTTGGCAAGGCCAAACGGCATCTCCAGCTCCTCTGCCAGCGTGTCCAGCGACAGGAAGGTGTAAGAGATAAACACCGACACCAGCGGCGTCATGTAATGCAGGTCCGGCACCAGCGCGAACGGCAGCAGCGTACAGAACAGGTAGACCGTGCGGTGCAGCAGCAGGCCGTAGGCAAAGGGCACCGGCATGCTCGCCAGCCGCTCGCAGCCGCCCAGCACCTGCGACAGCTGGTTAATATTGCTGTCCATATGCTGGTAGAGAATATCGGAAATATTGCCACGACGTCGCTGTTCCGCCAGCCAGTTCGACAGCTGCAGCTCAATAAAGTTAGTCGGCGCGCGGCGCGTTAAGATTTCATCGGCTTCATCACCGAGATAGCGGCGCAGGTCCGCATGGGCATCGGTGCGGCGCAGCTGGTGCTTCAGGCTGTAGCAAAATGCCAGCAGCAGCGCCATCACGCGCGGCGCTTCTGCGGGGGAAATGGCCTGCGCCAGCCGCTGCAGCGTGCGGCAGGCAATCAGTAAGTTGCCCCAGAACATGCGCGCCTCGATAAAGCGACCAAAGCAGACGCTGTTGCGAAAGCCAAGAAACACCGCAATCGACACCCCGAGCAGGCTGAACGGGGCCAGCGTCAGCTTAATCCCCAGGGTTTCATACCAGTCGAGACAGTAAATCGCGATGATCGACATCAGCAGATTCAGCGACAGGCGGAACCAGATGCCGGGTAATACCGAACCGTGCCAGGCGAACAGGCGGACAAACCAGTGACTATTTGTTGGGCGGATGATCATGATGTGAGGATGAGTGGGATTTTTCGCGATTGTGCGGAAAAATCTCGCGCCTGAGAAGTGATATTTTGTGAGTTTAATCACATATATTTGCTGGCCGCATATTGACAAAAATCACCCTCTCAGCGGCCAGAACATTCCCCTGTTTTCAGGGTGCCATCAGGTTGAAATCGCCGTTATCCGGAGCCTGTAGCGTCACGGGAGGTGCCAGCTTGAGGGTGATCCAGTTCGAGGTAACGCGCTGTTGCCTGCTATCCTCCAGCGTCACCGACAGATGATATTCATTGCTGGCCCCTTCGCTGCTATCCCACGCGGGAATAATGATGCTCCAGCCCTGGGTGCTGGCATTGCTGGCCGGTGGCGTCAGGCTCAGGGCCTGGGTATCCCCCTGCCAGCTGACCGCTTTAATCGCATTGCTGTTGCGCACCTGCAGCTTGAGCGGCAGGGTTTCGCCCGGCTGCACCTGCCACGGCGGCGTGGCAAGGAACACCGACAGGGTTTTACGCTGGCGGAAGGCCATCACCGGGGAGTTGTTGCGATCCACGCTGTCATAGCGGCTGCCGCTCAGCGACTGCGCCGCCGCGACGTTATCTGCCGACAGCTGTTTACTCAGCGCCACGCCGATGCGGTAGTTCATCTTCAGGGCGAACTGATCCTGCGACTCGCCGCCGTCGCCCTCTTTATGCAGCGCGCTGAGGGTGAACAGCGGTACCGGGGTGTAATTGACGCCGAACGAGACCGCCGCAGGGTTGGTCATCTGGGTGCCGCTGTTAAACAGGTCAACGTTCTGGCCAAGGTACTGCTCATAGCTGAGCGAGACGCCAAGCTGGCGGTAAAAAGGCAGGTAGCCGCGGGTGGTAATATCGTAGCCGCGCGCCATACGCATCTGGCTGGTACTGCTGCGATTGCGCCAGCCGGAGAGCGGCTGGTAGTAGTTGGCAGAGAAGCGTAAATACTCGCCCCAGGCCTCGGCCCCCAGCGAACCGCGCTGCTGGCTGGAGTCGATAAGATCGTCGACAAAGGCGTTATAACCAAGCCGCCAGCTGCCGGCGATCCAGCGCTGACCGAGACCGGCATTGCCCACCGTGCCATATTCCGTCTGCTCAACGCCCAGCTGGCTAAAGGTGAGATACTGGTAGTTATCCTGCCACGGCGTCAGCAGCTGCGCCGAGGTGCCGTTAAAGCTCCCTTCCGCATCAACGTTTAGCGATACCGTGGCGCGCCCGTAGGGGGACAACAGCTGTTCGCCCTCGCTGGCGACGCGCTCGCTGGCCGCATCGCGGAAGCGGTTGAACGCCCAAATCCCCGCCTGTTCGCGCAGCGACTTATCGCTGTCGCTGTTCATACTGGCTTCGCCAATCGTTTTCGCTGCCGTGGCGATTTTTTTCGCCAGCTCGCCACTGCTGTCGGTACTGCCCAACTCAGGCAATTGCTGCTGGAGCTGGCTAAAGCGAGCGGGATCGTCAAACGGGGCATCGGCAACGCGGTCAGAAGCGTCAAAGGCATATGCCGGGCACAGCGGCAAACCGCTAACGGCAATGGTGATGAACAGCGTTGAAAGGGGGAATGGGTGTTTAAATCTGGTCATAACCTCGAAGCAGTGTAGTTTTATAAAAAGTGAGATCTGATTCACAAATCAATAAAACTAACCTTAACACATATTCGCGGGAAGGTCGGATTATCGGGCACGCCCGGAGCTTAAACCGTCGCGCCCGCGGTAAAAAACGTCAAGGGTCCACCTCAGGACATAATCAGGCCACCGTCAACGTTAATGGTCTGCCCGGTAATGTAACGCGCATCGTCAGAAGCGAGGAATGCCACCAGCCCCGCGACGTCCTGTGGCTGCCCGGCGCGCTTCAGCGGAATGCCTTCCACCCATTCAGCCATCAGCTCACCCTTGCCGTATTTTTTACTGTCGCTGCTGAGGATCTCACCCCACACGCGATCGTTGTAGTCCCACATTTCACTCTCAATAATTCCCGGACAGAAGGCATTAACCGTGACGTTGTAACGTGCCAGCTCCTGCGAGAGGCTCTGGGTGATACCGATCACTCCCATTTTGCTGGCGGCGTAGTGCGGCGTATAGATAAAACCCTGGCGGCCCTGTCCTGAGGAGGTGTTGATCAGGCTGCCCGACTGCTGTTTAACCATGTATTTTGCCGCTTCACGGCAGCACAGCCAGACGCCGGTGGTGTTAACCGCCAGAATTTTATCGAAGTCACTTTTCGGCATTTTGTCGAAGGTGTCGATAGTAATCACCCCGGCATTTTGAATCGAGACGTCGATGCTGCCAAAACGTTCGTTGGCCTGGCGGTAAAGCCCCTGCACCTGCTCTTCGTCGGTCACATCGACCTGCAGTGCCAGAATCTCGCTGCCGTGAGCCGCTTTCAATTTTTCGGCGGTGGCAAATACGCGTTCGGCGTTAGATACCATCACCAGGTTCGCGCCATCACGGGCAAAACGTTCCGCAATGCCGGCACCGATACCACGACAGGCCCCGGTAATCACCACGGTTTTCCCACTAAAATCTCGCTTCATCTGCTGCTCCTGTTGCAATATTCGTCGTTGACCGGCGGGTCGGGCATGCCCGACCCCTACGGGAATTGGCAATGTGCTTGTATTTTCGTAGGGGCGAGGCATGCCTCGCCCGGTAGTATTCGTCGCGGTCAGGCGGGTCGGGCATGCCCGACCCCGACGGGTATTGGCAATTAATTCGGGTTATTGCCCGGCTGCCACAGCGTGCGTTTCACCGCATCCTGCCAGCCCAGCCAGCTCTGCTGGCAGCGCTGATGCCGTTCGGCGTCGGGTTGCCACAGGTCATGCTGCGGCATCATTTCGCGCAGCTGACTGTCGTTGAGCTGACCGAGCGTGCGCCGTGCCAGCAGCCCGGCACCCAGCGCCGACAGCTCGGGCGTGCTGCTGCGCGCCACCGGGCAGCCCAGCAGGTCGGCCTGAAACTGCATCAGCCACGGGTTTTGCGTCGGCCCGCCGTCAACCATCAGTCGCTCCAGGCGAAAACCCGGGTGCTGACGCATCGCCGCAATCACATCGGCAATCTGATAGGCGATCGCCTCCAGCGCGGCGCGGATCAGGTGTGCTGGCGTCACGCCACGGCTTAAACCGCAGATCATGCCGCGCGCCTGGTCATCCCACCACGGCGCGCCGGTACCGGTCAGCGCCGGGACGAAATAGACGCCCAGCGTGGAATCGATGCTGGCCGGCAGTTCGTGCAGCGCCCGCGCCAGCACCTGCCCCTTACCATCGGTCAAGCCGGTGGCCTGCGCCATCCACGCCACGCCGTCGCCGGTATGCGGAATATTGCCCTCAAGGCCGTAAACCAGGCGCTCGCCGTCGTGCCACGCCACCGTGGTCGCCAGGCTGGTGATGCTGGTGTCCGGGGTGTTAAGCGGCGCCATCACCGAGGATCCGGTGCCGTAGGTGGCTTTTACCCCGCCCGGGTCGCCCAGGCCGTGACCGTAAAGCGCAGCATGAGAATCGCCCACCATCGCCATAATCGGCAGGCCATCGGCAATCCCTTCCAGCCCGTGCGTGACGCCAAACAGGCTGCCGGACGGGCAGATCTCCGGCAGCGCCGCCGCCGGAATGCCAAACAGGGCCAGCATCGCCCCGTCCCACTGGCCGCTGTGCAGATTCAGCAGCTGGGTGCGCGCCGCATTGGAGGTATCACAGCGGAACTGCCGGCCGCCGCTGAGGTTCCACAGCAGCCAGGCATCAATAGTGCCGAGGCACAGCTCGCCATTTGCCGCACGGGCATGGCCATCGCTGACGTTATCCAGCAGCCAGCGCATCTTTGAGGCGGAGAACAGCGGCGCCACCGGCAGCCCGGTGACGGAGCGGATCAGCGCTTCCTGGCGATCGTGACGCAGCTGTTCGCAAAATGCCGCCGAACGCGAGCACTGCCAGGTCAGCGCCGGGCCAATCGGTTTACCGCTGTGGCGCTCCCAGCCGATGGCGGTTTCGCGCTGGTTGCTGATCGCCAGCGCCGCCACGTTCTCCTGGCCTACCGTACTCAGCACTTCGCGCAGCACCGTCAGCGAGGCATTAAGCAGCGTGAGGCCGTCCTGCTCCACCCAGCCCGGCTGCGGCGTCGCCACCGTCAGCGGGCGCGAGGCTTTCGCCACCACCTGACCGCGGGCATCAATCGCCACCGCTTTGACATTGCTGGTGCCTTCATCCAGCGCAATAATCAACGCTCTAGCCATGGCTAACCTCAGAGAGCGGCGCGGCCGCCTGCTTTTTTTCATGGCGACGCATCAGCACCACTTTGCTTTGCAGTTTCTGCTGGAACTGGTCGATGACCACGGCGGTCACGATAACCAGCCCTTTAATCACCATCTGCCAGAAGTCGCTCACGCCCATCATCACCATGCCATCGGCGAGGAAGACGATAACGAACGCGCCGATGATTGAACCGGAAACCCGCCCGCGCCCGCCCGCCAGCGCCGTTCCACCCAGCACCGTGGCACCGATAGCATCCATCTCAAACATATTGCCGGTCATCGGGTGCGCGGTTTGCAGCTGCGACGCCACCACCAGCCCGACCAGCGCGGCGCACAGCCCGGAGAAGGCATAGACAAACACTTTGACTTTCACGATCGGCACACCCGCCAGGCGCGCCGCCGATTCGTTACCACCGGCCGCATAGATGTAGCGGCCGAGCGGGGTTTTACGCGTGATATACAGACCGAGCAGCAGGAAACCGACCATCAGCCAGATCGGGAAGTAGACCCCAAGAAAGCTGCCGGACCCGAGCAGCGAGAAGCCGGTGTTGCCGAGCTGCGGCACGCCGACCAGGTTCGCGTAGGTGCTGCCGTCGTTGAACAGCAGGGCTGCACCGCGCGCCACATACATCATGCCGAGGGTACAGATAAACGGCGCCACGCCGAGACGGGTGATCACCGCGCCGTTAATAAAGCCCAGCAGGATGCCAAAAATGGCCACCGCAAGGATCACTTCCGGCACGTTGAGGAACAGCACCTGCCCGCCCCAGATCGGCACGCCGTTGGTCAGCAGCGCACCGGCCACCATGCCGCAGATCCCCGCCACCGCGCCGACCGACAGGTCAATCCCGCCAGTGAGGATCACCAGCGTCATGCCAATCGCCAGCAGCCCGGTGATCGCCACGTGCTGGGTCATGATCAGCAGGTTAGACGTAGTGAGAAAGTTCGGCACCATCACGCTGAAAAAGCCGACGACAATCAGCAACGCAATAAAGGTTCTGGCCTTCAGCAGGTACATATAGAGCAAATATTTCTGATTCATTTTGTCTTCCTCAAGCCAGCTTATTCGTGCGGTGTCGACGCAGTAATTAACCCTTCGCGCGTAGCGTCAGCACGCAGCAGGTCGGCAGCGATACGGCCATCGGCCATCACCAGAATGCGGTCGGCCAGCGCCATCACTTCATCCAGTTCGGACGAGGAGAACATCACCGCCAGGCCTTGATGCGCCATTTTGCCAATCAGTTGATAGACGTCAGTTTTGGCGCCGACATCGATACCGCGCGTTGGCTCATCCAGCAGCACCACCTGCGGGCCGGTCATCAGCGCCTTACCCAGCACCACTTTCTGCTGGTTGCCACCGCTCAGCGAGGTGATCGGCAGCTCGGTATCGCTGACTTTGATCGCCAGGCGCTGCACCATATCGTCCACTTTTTCGCTCTCCTGCTGCGGGCGCAGCAGGCCCAACGCCCGGCGAAAACCGCGCAGGCTGAGGTCGCTCAGCGTCATATTGGTTTTGATCGACATCATGCCGATCATCCCCTCGCCTTTGCGATCCTCCGGCACCAGCGCAATGCCTTTTTTCAGGCGGTACTGGAAGTCGCGCTTGTCGAGGCACTCGCCGTTGAGGTTGATGCTGCCGTGCTCGCAGCCCATCAGGCCAATCAGCCCTTTAAACAGCTCGGTGCGCCCGGCGCCCAGCAGGCCGTATATGCCCACCACTTCACCCTTGCGCAAATTGAAGGAGACTTCGTTCAGCTTGTAGCCGCCGTCCTGGCGCAGCGCGGTCAGCCCGTCCACCTCCAGTACCACCTCACCCTGCTGCGCCGCCGAGTAATCAAACTGTTTTTTCTTATCGCCGACCATCTGGGCGATAATCCACGGCACGCTGGCGTCGCGCACTTCACGCTCGCTTATAAAGCGGCCGTCGCGAAAAATAGTGATGTGATCGCCAATCTCCATCAGCTCTTCCAGGCGGTGAGAGATGTAGATAATGGTGACGCCGCGCCGCTTGAGAGCGGCAATCACGTTGAACAGCACTTTCACTTCCGACTGGCTGAGCGCCGAGGTCGGCTCGTCCATAATCAGTACCCGGGTGTCTTTCGACAGCGCACGCGCAATCTCCACCAGCTGCTGGTGGCCGATGCCCAGTTCCCCGAGCGGCGCGTAAGGATCGACATCCAGCTCCAGCCGTTCCAGCAGGGCTTTCGCCAGCTGGTACTGATATTTTTCGTTAATCCGGCCACGCTGGAAAAATTCATTACCGATAAAGATGTTGTCCATCACGTTCATATTCGGGAACAGATTCAGTTCCTGAAAAATAATGCTGATACCGTGCTTTTCGGCCTGCTGCGTCGAGTGCAGCGAGACGGCTTCACCGTCGAGGAAAATCTGGCCGGAGGAGGGTACTTCCACCCCGGCAAGCATTTTCATCATCGTTGACTTGCCCGCGCCGTTCTCGCCGATCAGCACGTTGACCTTGTTGCGATAGACGCGATAGTTGACCTGGTCCAGCGCGGTAACGCCGGGATAAATGCGCGAGACGTTGCGCGTTTCAATAATCACTTCTGACTGCTGTTCCGCGTGCGGCAGCACGTCAATCTGATGTTCAGCCATCATGACCTCCTCTACTGACGAACCACGCGGGCCGGTGTCACGTCCGGTGGGGTCTGTGGCACATCCCAGCTGCTGAAGACGCCGTCCACTTCCACCTTATCGCCCACTTTCGGCTGCAGTTTTTTCACCTCTTCAGAGGCGAGGTTATTGATGGCGCGACCGTAATCGCCAAACAGCACCTGATCGTTGAAGTCCTGATAGCTGGAGCCTTTATAGACATCGCGCAGTGCGGTGCCGCGAATAATCGGGCCAATCTGCACCACCACATCCTGACCGCTCAGGTCTTTCACCGTCATTTTTCCGCTGCGCGAGGTGGTATTCACTTTACTGACGGTGCCCTGCACTTTTACCGTAAAGATGCACGGGTTCTCATCCTGGCTGCGGTAACCCAGGGTTTTACACGCCGTGTCAAAATCTTTCGCCGCCGCCAGCGAGCTCATCAGCTCACCCAGCGGTTTCGCTTCACTCAGTACCTGCGGCACAATTTTTTGCTGATAAGTCGCGGTGACGTTGGCCATTGCCGGGTTGGGCGGATTTTTTAAATCGGCCAACTCCTGCTGCGACACAATACGACAGCCCCCGAGGGCTAAAGCGGCCATTGCCAGCCAGACTCGCCTGGACATAACTCTTCTCCTTTGCGCCCCCGCAGGGGCGCAGCAACTTCGATGAAAACGTTAACTCAGGATTTGAAATTAAAGTCCTGCACTTTGTCCGCGTTGTCCTTGTTGATCAGGATGCCGCGGAACATCACGCGCTGTTTCTCGGGTTTGGTGCCTTTCTGCAGGAAATTATCGATGTCGGTCACGCCCTGGGCCGCAATGGCCTGCGCCTGCAGCATCACGGTGGCCTGCAGCGTACCGGCTTTGACGGCTTCGCGTTCGTCGTTGCTGCCGTCGATGCCGACAACAATTACGTCGCTACGGCCAGCGGCTTTCAGCGCGGCAATCGCCCCCAGCGCCACCGGACCGTTACCGCAAATCACCCCTTTCACATCCGGGTGCGCCTGCAGAATACTGTCCATGATGCGCTTGCCGTCGATCAGGGTGCCTTTGGCATCCTGTTTCGCCACGCTCTTCAGATCAGGGTACTGATCCAGCACTTCATGGAATGATTTGGAACGGGTCACGCAGTTGTTGTCGGCGAGGTTACAGGTCAGCTCGGCATATTTGCCCTTCTCTCCCATTTTCTCCACGAACACGTTGGCAACGTCAGAACCCGCCTGGAAGTTGTTGTGGGTGATCTGCTCCAGCGCCACGTTGTCGACCGGGATTTCACGGTTAATCAGCACCACCGGAATACCGGCGTCCTTGGCTTTCTGGATAGCGGCTACGCTGGCCGTCGAGTCGGCGTTGTCGAGGATAATGCCCTGCACTTTTTTACCGATAGCGGCATCAATCAGCTCGCTTTGCTTCTTCACATCTTCACCGTGCGACAGCACCGAGGTTTTGTACCCCAGCTCCTGAGCTTTCAGGTTGGCACCCTTGGCTTCCGAGGCGTAATACGGGTTATCCAGTGAGTTAACGAGGATCATGATAGTGCCTTTCTCAGCGGCAGAAGCCGCGTGGGAGAAGGCGCAGGCAGTTGCAAGGGCAAGCAGAGTTAAACGCATTTTCATATTGATGTTCTCTTATAATGTTATGTGTAGGTACAGCATCTTTACTCACGTTCTCTGGTCTGGGCGAAGCACTGACTAAGTGTTACCAAATTGTAAAACCGCCATCGATCATCAGATCGGCGCCGGTGATCATGTCGCTACCGTTGCTGGCAAAGAACAGCACGGCAGCGGCGATTTCATCCGTGTAGGCAAAGCGTCCCATTGGAATCAGTTTCTTCATCGCTTCCCCTTTTTCGCCGCGCCAGGCTTTTTCGCCCATCGGCGTCAGCACCACGGTTGGCGACAGGGTATTCACGTTGATTTTGTGTGGCGCGAACTCTTTCGCCATCACTTTAGTCATGCCGAGCAGACCGGCTTTTGCCGAGGTGTAGGCCACATGGTTATCGATAGCGATCGACGCCGCCTGTGAAGCAATATTGATAATCTTGCCGCCGTTACCGGCCTTAACCATGCGTTTTGCCACCGCCTGCGAGCAGAGGAACGGCCCGGTCAGGTTAACCGCCACCTGCTTCTGCCACTCGTCGAAGTCCGTTTCCAGCACCGGTTGCAGCATCACGTAACCTGCGCAGTTCACCAGAATATCGATCTTGCCGTAGTGGGCTTCCACTTGTGCAATCGCCTGTTCTACCGAATGCGGGTCGGTGACGTCGCACTGCACAAACTGCACGCGGTCCGATGCGAACTGCCCGGCGATATCGGCGACTTTACTCTGCTCAAAGGCCGGATAAAGCAGCGCCAGGCTGGCGCCCTTCTCCAGTAGCATCTGATTACTGGCCATCGCGATGCCGCCCAGACCGCCGGTCACCACCGCCACTTTACCGGTCAGATCGCCTTTGGTGTCCACGCCGTAGCGCAGGTTTACGTCATATTCGTTGCTCATTTTCCTGCTTCTCCCTTATGCGGCGGCGACAAGTTGTTCTAAGGTGGCGCGCAGCCCGTCGGCATCAATGCGGAACTGGCGGCGCAGCGCAGCGCGGCTGCTGCTGTGGGTAAATTCATACGGCGGAATACCCAGCGGGATAAAGCGCTGACGCAGGCCGTGTTGGTGCAGCAGTTCGCCGATAATGCTGCTCAGGCCGCCGCTCAGCACGTGCTCTTCCATAGTGATCACCTGCGAATGCGCAGCAATCAGCTTGACCACGGCATGCGTATCCAGTGGCCACAGTGACGGCAGGGAAACGATGGTGATGCTGTCATCTTTTGCCGCCAGCGCTTCATGTGCCAGCGTGCCCATGCAGAACACCACGGTCTCTTTGCCCTGCTGGAGCACTTCCGGCTTACCGGGAACAAACTGGTAACTTTCATCGTGCAGCAGCGGCACTTTGTCGCTGTCCATGCGGATATAAACCGGGCCCTTATGGCTGATGGCATGGCGCGCAATCGCGCTGGCCTGAATCGCATCCGCCGGGGCAAAAATTTGCAGATTACCCATCGAGCGGGCGATGGCGATATCGTTAGTACAGTGGTGCGTCGCGCCCAGCGGGCCATAGGCGAAGCCGGCATTCAGGCCGAGCATTTTGACGTTGGTTTCGGAGTAGCAAACGTCATTTTTCAGCTGCTCGTTAGAGCGGGCAAACAGGAAAGGTGCCGCGTTGGCGGTAAATACCGTGCGGCCACTCAGCGCCACACCGGCGGCCATGCCGACCATGTTCTGCTCGGCAATGCCGACGTTGATCACCCGGTCCGGAAACGCTTTTTCGAACGGGGCGATTTTGGACGTTGAGGTGGAGTCAGCCACCATCACGCTGAGATCGGCGCCGCGGTTCTGCTCTTCCACCAGCGTATTAATAACTGCATCGCGTAAGTCTTGCATGATTACTCCTCCAGCTCGGCTAACCCAAGGGCCAGCTGCTCATCGTTCGGGACGGCGTGATGCCAGGCGGGGACGTTGGCCATAAAGGAGATGCCGTGCCCTTTCTCGGTGTTGGCCAAAATAACGCGCGGTTTGCCGATGCCCGGCTGATTGACCGCGGCGGCAATCGCCTGGGGATCGTGGCCATCGCACTCCAGCACTTCAAAGCCAAACGCCTGCCATTTGTCCGCCAGCGGCTCCAGCGGCATGATCTCTTCGGTCTTGCCCGCCAGCTGCAGGCGGTTGCGGTCAACGATAGCGATCAGGTTTTCCAGCTTGAACTTGCTGGCTGACATTGCCGCTTCCCAGTTTGATCCTTCCGCCAGTTCGCCATCGCCCAGCAGCACGAAAGCGCGGCGATGCGCACGGCCAGAAAGTTTGTTACCCAGCGCCAGGCCTACGCCAATAGACAGGCCGTGGCCCAGGCCGCCGGAGTTAATTTCCACCAGTTCAGGCAGCTTCTGGTGAATCGGGTGGCCGGCCAGCAGCGTGTCGTCGCCCATAAACTGGTCGAGGATCGCCGGGTCCAGCAGGCCCATCGCCGCAGCGCTGCAGTACAAGCCGCCCGCACCGTGTCCCTTGGAGAGGATGAAGCGATCCTGATCTGGACGGGCGCTGCTACGGTCCATCACCGCCATAAACAGCGTACAGATGATGTCCACCTCAGAGAGATCGGCACCGGTGTGACCTTTACCTGCCCGATGATTCATTTGCAGTACATAGCGCCGGGCCTGACGCGCAGTCTGTTTGATTGCCTGAAAGTCCATCATTACCTCTTCATCAATGGCGCCGCGCTGAATAGCATGCTGATACGACAGTCAACTGCGGCAAACTCGTTTTCGAATAAAAATATACGCTATCGTTTGTAATCATATTGTGGGGTAGATCATAATTCAAACAAAAGCCGCACAAATTATTAACCCGTTGTATTTATTATGGTTAGATTGCTGATATGGGTGTTACTGCTAAACAATATGGATAAAAAGTGAAGTAAATCAATTGCATGACCTTGATTTGGCTTTCATTCGAAAATCGATAGTGGTTTTCGCTCTGCTCGCAATTGGCGCATCCGGGGGTTACTATTTGACGCAGAGTCGGGCTGGCACGCATAAAAGGCCAGTAATCAGGCAAATGGAGTGTTTCACTTGAAAAGCAAAAATGAACAATTGGCTGATATGCAGCAACGACGAGAGAAAATCCTCGAAATGATCCGTGAGGACGGTACGGTCACGGTGAAAATGCTGACGGAGACCTTCGGCTTGACCGAAGCGACCATCCGCACAGACCTGCGCATGTTGCAGAAAGAGGGATATGTGCAGCGTTATCACGGCGGTGCCACGCTGATGACCGGTAAGCAGAATACCGGCGCGCTGCTGCTGGAGCGCCAGACGCATCTGGATGCCAAAGATGCCATTGGCCGCCTGGCGGCGCAGCATATCGAAAACGGCGATACGGTGATTTTCGATTCCGGCACCACCACCACCGCCATTGCCAATCATATGAACCATATTCGGCGGCTGTCGGTGGTGACCACGGCGGTGAATATTGCGCTGAAGCTGGGCGGCGAGCCGGGCATCAATATCCTGCTGACCGGCGGCACGTTTAAATTCCCCACGCTCTCCACCTCTGGCGATAAAGCCGCCAGCTTTTTTGAGAACGTGCTGGCCGAGAAGCTGTTTCTTGCCACTGCCTGTATTTCACCGCGCCTCGGTTTAAGCTTCCCCAGCGAGACCGATATCAAGGTGAAAACGGCGATGATCAACTGTGCCAGTACCATCTATGTGGTTGCCGACTCGAGTAAAATCGACAAGGTGTCGATGTTTGCCCTGCCGTGTGAGTGGAGCAAGATCCACTACCTGATCACCGACAGCGGCATTACTCCGGAGGCGGTGCAGGCTTTCGAAGCGCTGGGCGTCAAGGTGCTGGTGGCAACAGCATAAAAAAAGGCGTCCGCCATGCTGAGTCAGCTGCTGGCCGGACGCCTTAATCCAAAGCACTCGCTTCACGTTGCGCGAAACAAATGCGTAAGGGTTTACCACTTCCCACTTCTGACGTTGCAACTGCTGTGCCAGTTCCCCGACAAGATACTTTTCTGGCGCTTTTCAGCCACTAAACAGTTTAAAGCCGGGGCGATCCTGCCCTTTTTGCCCCTCACTGAGGCACAAGTGCACGTTTTTTGTGCAGCCTGTTATCTACGGCAGCAGATCTTTCTGGCATTTTGCTGAAAATTTTCAGCCAGCGTGCCAGTTGATTGCGCTGGCAAATAATTAGCGCTTTTAACCCTTTGAAGCTGAAGCGTTTAGCAATGCGCTTGAGATACCCGCACCTGCACTTTTAGTAGTATAAAAATCCGTTATAGCCATTAATCAAATTGCCGTTTTGTCACCTTTCAGGCAAACTCTGTCACGCCTAAAGTTCGCAGTAACATGTTCGCCGCGCCCCCGCAATGGTTTCCATTCCCAAAAGCGTCAGGTAGACTGATTGCAGATTTATCTTTATGTAAACCCGAGCAATTTTTTACCTGACGCTGACCGGACTTTTTTAGCCCGTCGCACGCGATTAGGGTGGCTCAGCGCCGCAGCTTTGCGCCTGAAAAGAACCAGATTTTTTGATGATATTCACGAGGACCAATGTGAAAATTAGCATCGCGTTTACCCTGTTAGCCGTGCTCACCTTAGCGGGATGCAAAACACCTCCGCCGCCTGTTGGCGATGATACGATTGTCACCAGTGAAGTTGACGGCGTGAAGCTCAGCCACCGTCATGCGGTGCTGCCGCCAAAATCATTTACCCCGGTGAACGCTGAGTATCGCGCGCTCTATAATGCTTCCGTAATGACCAGCCCGGACTACAGCGGGAAAGTCGTGCGTTATCTGGAAAACGGTAAGCCATTTATCGTACTCGGCGAGGTTGAAAACCGCTGGCTGGCGATTGCCGACGTGCCAGAGAAAGCCGAAGCAAAGGCGGAAGCTGAGGCCGAAGCGAAACCTGATGCAGTGCCCGATGCCAAAGCTCCTGCCGAAGCCGCTGCAGCTGAAGAAAAACTGCCGCAGCTGATTGGCTACGTGCCGCTGAAAGCCGGGGTAAAGAGTGAGCTTTATGACGCCACTCTGCGCAGCGATCGTCCGCGTCCACGCAACAAAAATAATAAAAAAGTCTGCGTCGACGTGGGCGGACAGAGTAAAGCCTGTCGCAATAATGATACGGCGACCTGGATCCTGGAATAGTTGCCTGGCGCGCTACAGCCTGCTGCCAGGGAGGGCAGCAACAGTCCCCATCCACCCTCTGGTGAAGCCCCTTTTTTTGCCAGCTGGCACACAGCCGAGACTAACAAATCCTGATGACGTTGGAACTTCCCGCTGACCCAGCCACTCCGGTCAGCACAGACAATCCCCTGATTACAGCAGCGTCACCGCTGCTGAATGCCATCGTGCAAATCCGCCTGGCGGCCACGCATGACGATCCCGCCGGGCTGCGCCATCAGCTGATCGACGAAATGCGCCAGTTCGAGAGCCGCTGCAAGCAGGCAGCCATGCCGTTCGAGATGATCATCGGCGCCCGCTACTGCCTGTGTGCGGTACTGGACGAAGCCGCGGCGCAAACGCCATGGGGCAGCCGTGGCGTCTGGTCCGGCAGCGGCCTGCTGGTCACTTTCCATAACGAGAGCTGGGGCGGCGAGAAAGTTTTTCAGCTGCTGGCGCGCATTTCGCAAAACCCGGCGCAGCATCTCTGGCTGCTGGAATTGATCCACTACTGCTTACTGCTGGGATACGAGGGGCGCTATCGCGGCATGGATAATGGTCGTCTGCAGCGTGATGCCGTACGCAACCGGCTGGCGCAGTTGATCGCCGACGTGCGCGGCACCGCCCCGCTGCCACCGCTGCAGGTGGCTGAGGGCGCGCAGCACAATGCGCTGTGGCGCCCGCCGGTGCCGCTCTGGGCCTGCACCACCATGGCGGCGTTTATCGCCTGCCTTATCTTCTCCGGTCTTAACTGGCGGCTGGGTAACGCCGCCGAGCCGCTGCTGCGCGCTATCTGGCAGGTACCGCTGCCGAAAGTGGTGGCCGGTCAGCGCGGTGCCGCTCCGCAGGCGCTGATAGACCTGCGCCAGCGCCTGAGCGATCTGATTGCCGCTCGCCAGCTCGACGTCACCGACAGCGCCAACGGCAGTAAAGTGATTATCGCCGCCGATCGCCTGTTTAGCTCGCCTGCTACCGTCCTGTCGCCCGAAGGCCGGGCGCTGGTGGCGCGCGTTGCAACGGCGATGGAGTCAGGTAAAGGCACGATTGTCGTCAGCGTGTTTACCGACGATCGGCATATTCGCTCCAGCCGCTTCCCCTCAAACTACGAATACTCTACCGCTCAGGCTCGGGCCATCAGCACCATGATGGCGCAGATGATCGCCCAGCAGGGGATCAGCATACGTGCTCAGGGGCGTGGGGACAGCGGTGCGCTGCTGCCTAACGATAGCCCGGAAAATCGGGCGCAGAACCGCCGTGTCGAAATCACCCTGTTTGCAGCTCCGGATAGCGATGACAGCAGCCCAACTACGGGGAAAAAATAAGTTGAAAACCTTTTTCTCATGGCTTTCCAGCCGCCTGCTGTGGGGCCTGCTGGGGATCACCTCGCTTTCCGCCCTGATCTGGATGGTTGGCCCGCTGCTGACCTTTACCCGCTTCCAGGCGCTGGAAAGCCCGCTGAACCGCCAGCTGCTGATTGGCCTGTGCTATTTCCTTTGGGTGCTGTTCCAGCTGATCCCTCAGCTCTACCGCGCCTGGTTCAACAGCAAGCTGCTGACCCGCCTGCAGCTCAGCAACAGCGACCATGCGGAGCTGCAGGCCACTGGCGAAATGCTTGATAACCGCTTTAGCGAAGCGGCGCTGCTGCTGAAGAAAACCCAGTTCGGCAAGCGCGATAAAGGGTTCCAGCGCTTCAGCGCCCAGTACCTTTATCAGCTGCCGTGGTATTTGATTGTTGGCGCACCCGGTGCCGGTAAGACCACCGCGCTGATCAACTCCGGGCTGGAGTTTCCCCTTAGCGACGCGCTGGGTAAAACCGCACTGCGCGGCGTGGGCGGCACGCGTCACTGCGACTGGTGGTTCACCGACCGGGCCGTGCTGCTGGACACCGCCGGGCGCTACACCCTGCAGGAGAGCCAGCGCGTGCGCGATGCCAGCGAGTGGCAGACCTTTATCACGCTGCTGAAGCGCTACCGACCGCGCCAGCCGATCAATGGCGTGATCATGACCATCAGCGTCGCTGACCTGTTAAGCGACTCCGCAGAAGTGCGTCACGCCCAGGCCAGCGCCCTGCGCAAGCGTATGGCGGAGCTGCATCAGCAAACCGGGATCCACTTCCCGGTGTATATCATGGTGACCAAAACAGACCTGCTGAAAGGCTTTATGAGCTACTTTGCGCGGCTGGATAAGAGCCAGCGCGATCGGATCTGGGGCTTTACCTTCCCGTGGGAGGCCAGCCGCCAGAGCGAGCACCGCCTTAATGCGCTGTTTGAACAGCAGTTCAGCCTGCTCAATGCGCGGCTGATGAGCGATCTGAGCGGTAAAATGGCGCAGGAAGGTGACCTGACGCTGCGCGCCGAGTGCTTCCAGTTCCCGCAGGAGTTTCGCGCTCTGCGCCCGCTGCTGGCTGAATATCTCGATATCGTCTTTACCCCGGACAATGACGACGTTCCCTGGTCGGCGCGCGGCCTGTTCTTTACCAGCGGAACGCAGGAAGGGTTGCCGTTTGACCGCGTGATGGGCGAACTGTCGCGTAAGCTGCAGCTGCCGCAGGCTCAGGGCCAGTCGATTGCCAGCTGGGACAGCGTCAACCGCAGCGCGCCGATCCCGGCCAACAAAGGCCAGAGCTTCTTTATTCGCGGGCTACTCAGCGATGTGGTATTTAAAGAGAGCCGCCTGGCCGGCAGCGACCGCCGCTGGGAGCACCGCAACCGCCTGCTGCACTGGACCGGCTACAGCACGCTGGCGGTTGCCCTGCTGGCTGCTTCGGCACTCTGGCTGACCAGCTACTATAAGAACCACCATTATTTGCAGGAAGTCGCTACCCGCCTGCCTGCCGTCAACCAAGCGGCCACGCGGCTGACGCAGGATAATCACGGGGATATTGTGGATCTGCTACCCTTCTTAAACAGCCTGGTTTCCCTGCCGCAGAGTCAGGCATTCGCGCTGGATAAGCCGCCGCTCACCCTGCGCGGTGGCCTGTATCGCGGCGACCAGATTAGCGAGGCCGCCTGGGGACTGTATCAGGGCGCGCTGAAGTCGCTGCTGTTGCCGCGTGTCGCCCAGACGATTACCCAGACGCTGCGCCGAGACAACGGCGAAGATGCCGAGTTCAGCCGTAATGCGCTGCGCGCTTATCAAATGCTCTACCAGCCGCGCAGCTATGACGGTGAGTTTTTACGCGGCTGGGTGATGCAGAACTTGCAGCGCAGCCTGCCGGCTAGCGTGACCACGCGCCAGCTGCAGCAGCTGGACTGGCACCTCAGCCAGCTGCTTGACCGCCAGATCCTCAGTTCACCTTATCTGCGTGATAATGCGCTGATGATGAAGAAGCTGTCGCTTAATCTGGAGAATGCCGGGCATCAGGCTGACCCTGACGAGCCGCTGGCGGTGTTAAAGCCCGTTAGCGGACAAACTGCCGCATTGCATAAATAAGGTCATCACTATGGCAGCCAATAATGACCTGGGATGGTATGGCAAATTGCCGACAGCGGGCGATTTTTTGCAGCACCGGATGCCGGAAGCACTGATTAACAGCTGGTCCAACTGGTTCCAGCTCGGGCTGATCCACTGGCATCACCATCACGATGGCGCCAGCGATCTGTTCAGCCAGGCGCCGGTGTGGAATTTTGCCCTGCCCGCCACCCTTGGGGTGCAGCGGGTGCAGCTGGGCTGCCTGATGCCGTCACGCGACCGCGTCGGGCGCGCCTGGCCGCTGCTGGTGCTGCAAAGCGTGCCGATGAAATACTGGCACCCGGCACAGCTGGCGATCTCCGGTGACTGGTTTCAGGAAGTGGGCTCCACCATGGTTCAGGCGGTGCAGCAGCGGCATACTGCAGAGTGGCTAGAGCAGGCGCTGTGCGGCATTGCTCCGCTGTCGCTGCCTGACACCGGGCGCTCCGATATTATGGACGTGATTGGTTACCAGGATCTGCCCTGCACGCTCGACTGGCGCGAAGTCGCAACGCGTTTTGACCCATTACAGTACACCAGCTACTGGTGGACCAATCAGAGCGACGGCTACCCGCTGGCCAGCCATAAACACAGCGGCAACCTGACCGCACAGCTCTTTTCACAACTCTTTCATCCGGCTGCTGCAGCGCAGCCGGGCCGTCATGGGCTCTATCCACCGATGTTTGATTAGAGTCATTTGGCCCTGGGGCCTCAGTGCAGGAAACGCGCATGCGATTGACCATTTTGCAGAACCAGGCCGAGGCTCCGGTAGCCACCTGTGATTTTGTGCCGCCTGGCGGCACCATTGGCCGCAGCGTCGATAATGACCTGGTGTTGCCCGATCCCGATCGGGCGATTTCCCGCCTGCAGGCGCTGGTACACGTTGCCGCTAACGGCGACTGTCGCCTGACCAATCAGGGCAGCGTCATCGCCGTGATCCACAACGGCAACGAACTGACGCGCGGCAGCCAGGTGATGCTCGATCACGGTGATACGCTGTCGATTGGCTCATACCAGATTGGCGTCAGCGACCCGCTGCGCGCCGCTCAGCCGGACGCTACGCCGGCGTTTGATGACCCGCTGTCGCTGTTTGAGGATGATGGCGCGGGCAATGACCAACTGCTGGCGATGCAGCCGCTGGCCAGCAGCCCGCTGCCGGTGCAGGACGGACTGAGTGCCGAAGAGCAGGAGCTGCGCGCGCAGCGTCAGGCCGTGGGTCGCCTCGGCATTGACCCGGTCGCACACGACGCTCCGCCGGTGGAGCCAGGCGCAGCTGCGCAGGGCAACCGTGAGCAGCGCCTGATGGCCGCGCTGCTGGAGGGGATGGGGCTGGATACCACGCTGGATAAAACCCCGCTGACGGAAGATCAGATGCGCACCACCGGACGGATGCTGAGCCTGTTTTCCCAGGGTACGGTGGCGCTGCTCTCCTCCCGCTCGATCCTCAAACGCGGGGTGAAGGCGGAGATGACCATGATCCTCAACGAGGCCAATAACCCGTTTAAGATCCTGCCGTCCGGAAAAACCGTGCTGATGCAGATTTACCAGAGCCAGATGCCCGGCTTTATGCAGCCGGAGCAGGCGGTGCGCGATGCGCTTGTCGATCTGCAGGCCCACCAGCTGGGGATGATTGCCGGGATCCGCGCCATCATCGCCGCCATGCTGCAGTCGTTTAATCCGCAGCGGCTGGAGGAGCACGCCAGGCGCGATGGCGTGATGCCGCGTTTCGCCCTCAGCAGCGCAAAGAAGGCCCAGCTGTGGGACTACTTCATGCGCCACTATCAAAACACCTCGGGCGAAATTGAGGATGATTTCCACACCCTGTTTGGAGAAGCGTTCCTGCAGGCCTACGACATGGAAGTGAATCAATACAAAGACTCACAAACCCGACCGGAAGACGTATGAATATCAATTTTTCCAGCACCTCGCAGATCGGCGCGCGCGTGAGCAATCAGGACACTACGGGAGCCCTGTTAGGCGACCACCATGCCTGTTTTATGGTCTGTGATGGCGTGGCGGGCAACGCGGGCGGCGAGCTGGCGGCCCGCATCGCGCGCGACACGCTGCTGGCTCAGCTGGACGGCGACAGGCCGTTTCAACCTCAAAATACCGCCACCCTGGTCGAAAATACCGAGCTGGCGATACGTGCGGCGCAGCGGAATAATCTGAATTACAGCCAGATGAGCACCACGCTGGCGGCGCTGTTTATCGACCGCGATGCGCTGCAGGCCTGGTGGGTACACGCCGGTGACAGCCGGGTTTATCACTTCCGCCGGGGTCTGATCCATGCGGTGACTCGTGACCATAGTCTGGCCCAGCAGCTGCAGGATGCTGGCTATGAAAATACCGGAATTAACAGTAATTTACTTTATAATGCGCTCGGCGCAGATGTCTCCCATCCCCACGGCTACAGCGAAGTGCTGCCGCTGGAAGATGGGGATGCATTTTTGGTCTGCACCGACGGTTTCTGGAGCAACCTCACGCCGGGTGAAATGGAGCAGGCGCTGCGCATGGTGAATTCACCGCAGGAGTGGCTGGCGCTGATGCAGAAAGCCATCGATCGCAGCGCAAAAACCGATAACCTGAGCGCCGTAGCCGTCTGGGTTGGCTCGCCGCAGGAAACCACATTACTCTTTTCGATGGCGGATTCGGCTCGTTTTCTCCCGCCACGCGATTAATACCAAGGAATGCTATGAAATTTTGGTTGCCAGCTGCTGTGACACTGTTGTTAGCCGCCAATGTCCAGGCGGCAGATTATCGGGTGGTCTACTCCCCCAGCCTCGCGCTGGAGGTCTTTATCGATAATGTTGCCAGCAACACGCCTGCGGCCTGGTGTCAGGAGACGCTCAACCTGCGTATCGTCTCAGGCAAGAGCACCGAATCCGGCGTGCTGACCAGCTTCCTGCCCCGCGTGGGCAACCTGCTGCAGAACCAGTGCGGCAAGCTGCTGGAGCTGCCGTGGCAGATGACCAATAACGACGGTACGGTGCTGGCCGCCGGCACCGCAGCCAAGGAACAGGGCTGGCGCCCGATTGTCACCGCCGACTCGACCGCCACCGCCACCGCCAGCAATGCCGCACCGCTCGACCTGTCACAGCCGGCAAATGGCGAGCCGTTGCAGCATTTTGATCTGCCCGGCGGCTGCCATTTTCGCACCTGGTGGGATGATAACGGCCAGTCGCTGTTTATCCCGGATGAGAAAAATATGACCTGCTCCACCGAAGGCTGGCTGGAGGGCCACAGCACCCTGACGCTGGCACGCGACGGTAAGAGTGAGGCGCTGCAGGTTAATTTCTACCAGGGATACCCGCTGCTGCATCTGCACCCAAAACCGGACGCTTTAGATGTCGTGGCGGTCAATAACCAGCGCCTGGTGGTGACCCGTGCCGATGCCGCCGATAGCTGGCTGGTGCTGCCTTTCAATAACCCCCTGCACGCCTGGTCGTTTGACGGTGCGCTGCTGGTGAAAATGGACAGAGCGCAGGCCGGTGACAGCGCCGCGCTGAAAGCACGGGTGGATGCCGTGCGTAAAACCTGGTCCGACGTGATCGACACCGGGGTAAAAGTCAATGTGCTGTTGGTGGATGACCTGCACGCCGACCTGGCCGACCCGGCGATTGGCGCCTGGCGTACCGTTAATTAACCCTCAGCCCAATATGCGCCAGGAGAGCTCGACGATGTCGGCAAACGAACAGCAAAAAAACGTGCCCAATGCCCTTCCGGCTGGCTACCGGTTTAACGAGTTTGAAATTAAGGAAGTGATTGGCGGTGGGGGTTTTGGCATTGTCTATCGCGCCTGGGATCACCTGCTGGAGCGCACCATTGCCATCAAAGAGTATATGCCGATCTCACTGGCCAGCCGCAGCGATCAGCTGGCCATTACCCTGCGCGGTGAACGCTACCAGAAGCTGTTCAGCGCCGGGCTTAACAGCTTTATTCAGGAAGCTCGACTGCTGGCCCGCTTTAACCACCCTGGGCTGCTGCACGTGCTGCGCTTCTGGGAGGAGAACGGGACGGCCTATATGGGGACGCTGTTCTACAGCGGCATGACGCTGAAGGAGTGGCAGCAGACCAGCCCGCAGACGGTTAACGAAGCGTGGATCCGCCAGCTGTTACCGCCGCTGTTTGGCGCAATCAACACCATTCATCGCGCTGGCTACCTGCACCGCGATATCTCACTGGATAATATCCAGATCCAGGAGAATCAGCTGCCGGTGCTGCTGGACTTCGGGTCGGCGCGTAAAGAGATTGGTAATCTTTCCGATGAAACCGAAATTATGCTTAAACCCGGCTATGCGCCGATTGAGCAGTACAGCGAAGAGGGCGACAGCGACCAGGGGCCGTGGACGGATATCTACGCGCTGGGCGCGGTACTGCATACGCTGGTGACCGGCAGCCCGCCGCCGGTGAGCGTGGTGCGCTGTATTGAAGATCATTACCAGCCGCTGAGCACGCTGTTACCGGAAGGTTTTTCACTGCCGCTGCTGCATGCCATTGACCGTGCGCTGGCGATGGATCCACGGCAGCGCCCGCAGTCGATTGATGAACTCGCTGCGCTGATCGACCTGCCGGTGAGTGAAGTGGCGGAGCTGGTCAACAACGTCGCCCAGCCGCTGGAAGAGCAGGAACCGCTGCCGGAGCCTGAACCGGTGGTGCTGGCGGTGAACCCCACTGCCGGAGCGGCGGTGCCGGTGATGACGCCACGCGTGGCAAAGCGGCTGTCGCGCCCGCTGATGCTGCTGAGTTTACTGGCCGTGGTGGCCGTGGCGGCGCTGGTCTGGGGCCTCAACGCTAACGATAGCACCCCGCAGAAGCAGCCGGCTGCGGCAGCCAGCAGCAGCCAGCCGCCCGTCAGCACGCCAGCCAACAACGCAGCGGCCAGCGCACCGGCGATGGCGACGGTGTATCTCAAGCTCAACGCCGGGGAGTCGCTACTGCTGAATGGTAATGTGATGGAAGTGAAGCCGAATAACAGCGGCTATGCCTCGCTCAACCTCGCCGCCGGGGATTATCATCTGGAAGTGCGCAGCGACAGCAGCGTGCACAGCCAGCGGCTGAAGATTGACCGCGCGGGAACCTGGCTGATCAATCCCGGCCAGTAATGTCGTTTGCCGGGCGGACCGAACCAGTAATGTCATTTGCCGGGCGGACCGAAAAAGAGGGTCCGCCCCTACGCGACCACTCCGGCCGTTATCTGGATCGACCCGAATTCCAGCAACACTCAAGCCTTTGTCGGGGTCGACCGCTTTTCTGGTCGACCCGTCATGCGCTATTTATCCCACCATCCCGTTATGGCACTGCTGCAGCTCGCGTACGCGCTGCACCAGGTCGGTCAGACAATCGTCATACATCCCGCGCCGTTTCAGCTCCTGCTCAAGCGAGAACAGATACTGGGCATTGGTGCCGAGCGGTCCTTTGGCCTGCGCGATCAGCGGCGCGATAGTTTTCGGGCAGGAGTCGGCTTCGTACAGGGCGTGGCGCGGATCCATAACAAACACCAGCGCCGTCACGGTGCGGCCATCGTCCAGCGCCAGGTCACACCAGGTGGGCAGATAGCAGCCGGTGACCATCTCGCGCTTCCACAGCAGCTCGAGTTCCTCGTGCAGTTTGGCTTCGGGCAGGCAGAAAGCCAGCCCGGTGGTCTCGCCGCCCTCTTTCAGCGCCAGCATGCGTCCCGGCTGGACCGCTGTCCCGCGTCCGGCGGTCAGGCGCAGGCAGAACGCCCGGTGCCAGCCCTGCAGCGTGCCCGCTGCTACTTCATCCGCTTCAAATACCGGGTTCCACATTAGCGAGCCGTAGCCAAAAATCCACACCGGGCTGTGATCGGGACGACAGGCCAGCGTTGCCGCAAGGGACGCGGCACGCTGCTCACTGGTCCACAGCAGCGACTCCTCAATATCACCAAAGGCGGTTTTACAGTCTGCTTTTAATAAGAAATCTCTTGTTAACATTGCCACCTCCCACGCCACTGCCCTGAATCCGCGCTGTTATCACTGCTATCCCTGGAAAATGCGCGTTTTCAGCAAAAAACTGAACGCTTTTAACGACCTTATGCATTTATGCGACTGCAATCAAGTTTGAACCTAATCACAAAAGAAAAAAAGTTTCACTTAAGCGATCGGCAGCAGGCCGGAAATCTTTATGGTGAGCGGAAAAAAAGCGGCACGGGAAGTAAAAAGAACTTTTGATTTTTTTGCTAAACCAGTTTAGCTTTCAGTCGAAACCATTTAAGGATAATCAACATGCAAAAAAGAGTCTGGGTTCTGGGTGATGCGGTCATTGACCTGCTGCCGGAAGAGGAAGGACGGCTGCTGCAGTGCCCCGGCGGCGCACCGGCGAATGTTGCCGTCGGTATCGCCCGTCTGGGTGGCAACAGCGCATTTATTGGCTGCGTGGGAGACGACCCATTCGGCACGTTCCTGCAGCAGACGCTGCGCGCGGAGGGGGTGGATGCGCAATATATGTACCCCGCCGCCGGGCAGCGCACATCAACGGTACTGGTTTCACTGGATGCAGAGGGTGAGCGCCACTTCACCTTTATGGTGCGCCCCGCTGCCGATCTGTTCCTGACCCCCGACCGGCTTCCCGTCTTTCAGGCGCATCAAGGTCTTCACCTGTGCTCCATTGCGCTGAGCGCCGAACCGTCGCGCAGTGCCGCTTTGCAGGCGATGCAGGCGGTGAAACAGGCCGGAGGCTGGGTCAGTTTTGACCCTAACCTGCGCAGCGATCTCTGGACAGACGCCGATGAGATGAACGCCCTTCTGGCTCAGGCATTTGCTCTCGCGGATATCATCAAGCTGTCCGAGGATGAGTTATTTACGCTGACCGGCTGCCGCGAGGTTGAGCCTGGCATTAAGCAGTTTACTGCCGATTACCAGCCCGCGCTGCTGCTGGTAACGCGCGGTAGCGAGGGAGTCACAGTCTGGCAATCGCAGCGCCAGCAGCACTATCCCGCGCCGCACGTCAGGGTGGTCGATACCACCGGCGCAGGCGATGCCTTTGTCGCCGGACTGCTGGCTGCGCTTGCGCGTGAAGCCAATCCGCTGGCCCCCCAGCAGCTGGAGAAGGCCATTCAGCAGGCCCAGCATAGCGGTGCCGCCGCCACCACGGCTAAAGGTGCCATGACCGCCCTGCCTTACGCAGACGAACTTCTCCGTTTCACCTCCTTAGCAGGTTAAATTGCCAACCCGGTCACACTTCCTAAACCGGGTTAGCAAATCTGATTGAACAGCCTGATTCATTTCGCTTACGCTTCGCATCGAACCGGTTTAGCAAAATACAAAATAATCACTCTGGGATATCTTATTCATGATTAAACCTGGCACTCTGGCGATGGCTATTGGCATCGCCCTTTCCACTCCAACACTGGGCTACGCCGCACCGACCCTCGACAGCCTTGAAGCACGTCTGGTGGCCATGGAGCAGCGCCTGCAGCAGGCTGAAAGCCGCGCCGCCGATGCTGAAACACGCGCCACCGCTGCCGAACAGCAGGTTGCACATCTGCAAGCCCGTACTCAGGCACCGCTCTCCACTGCCCGACAGACGGACAGCGCCGCAGCGCCCACCCCAGCTGAACAACCCGCAACGAACGTGGCTGCCAGCGCCGCCGCGCTCAGTGAAGGTTTTGAGTTTCATGGCTACGCCCGCTCCGGCCTGATCATGAATGACTCAGCTGCGGGTACGCAGAGCGGCCCTTACCTGACGCCCGCCGGGGAGACGGGCGGCGCGGTCGGCCGTCTCGGCAACGAAAACAACACCTACGTCGAACTGAATCTTGAGCACAAGCAACAGTTGGCCAACGGCGCTACCACGCGATTCAAAGCGATGCTGGCCGACGGGCAGCGGGATTACAACGACTGGACCGGCAGCACCAGTGAACTGAACATCCGCCAGGCATTTGTTGAGCTGGGCAACCTCCCGACCTTCAGCGGGGTGTTTGATAACAGTACCCTGTGGGCGGGAAAACGCTTTGACCGCGACAACTTTGATATCCACTGGCTCGATTCTGACGTGGTGTTCCTCGCGGGGACCGGCGGCGGGATCTATGACGTGCAGTGGAACGAGGGGCTAAAAAGTAACTTTTCACTCTACGGGCGTAACTTTGGTGATATTGAAACCATTGATAACACTATCCAAAACTACATTGTCACCAGCAACCATTTTGCCGGTCCGTTCCAGCTGATGGTCAGCGGCCTGCGCGCCAAAGATAACGACCAGCGGGTTAACCGCAGTCGTGATAACGATCGGGCAGGCGACAGCGGCATCCACGCGATGCTGGCTCTGCACAATGACAGTTTCTGGGGCCTGCGCAGCGGCAGCGCCAAAACTGCGCTGCTGTATGGGCATGGGCTGGGTGCGGAAGTGAAAGGGATTGGCTCCGATGGCAACCTTACGCAGCAGGCAGAAACCTGGCGCCTGGCCAGTTATGGCGTCACCCCGCTGAACAAAACATGGAGCTTTGCTCCGGCACTGCTGGCACAAACCAGCAGCGACCGCTATGCCGCCGGGGACCACTACCGCTGGGCGACGCTCAATGCCCGCCTGATCCAGGCGATAAACCAGAATTTCGCCCTGGCGTATGAGGGAAGTTATCAGTATATGGACCTGGATGCGCAGGGGTACAGAGATCGTCAGGCCGTTTCCGGCAGCTTCTGGAAGCTGACCGTCGCCCCGACCTTTAAAGTGGCGGATATCGGCGATTTCTTCACCCGGCCGGAGATCCGCTTCTTTGCCAGCTGGATGGACTGGAACCGCTCGCTCGATCGCTACGCCAGCGATGACGCCTTCGGCAGCAGTGGCTTCAGCGCGGGCGGAGAGTGGAACTTCGGCGTTCAGATGGAAACCTGGTTCTGATACACATAAAAAACGATAAGCAAAAGGTGAAAGAATGGATATTGATAAAACAGCCAGGGCGCTCCTGCCGCTGCTTGGCGGACGGGAAAATATTGCCAGCGCAGCCCATTGCGCGACACGCCTGCGTCTGGTAATGGTCGATGACAGTAAGGTACAGAAAGAGGACATTGAAGCCCTGGAAGGTGTCAAAGGCTGCTTCCGCAATGCCGGGCAGATGCAAATTATCTTCGGCAGCGGCCTGGTTAATAAAGTGCATGCCGCCTTCGTCCGTGAAGCCGGAATTAGCGAATCGAGCAAAAGCGAAGCGGCCGATATCGCCGCTAAAAAGCTCAATCCGCTGCAGCGCATTGCACGGGTACTGTCGAATATCTTCGTGCCGATCATTCCGGCTATCGTGGCATCCGGCCTGCTGATGGGCCTGCTCGGCATGGTCAAGACCTACGGCTGGGTGAATTCCGGCAGTGCGCTGTTTATCATGCTGGATATGTGCAGCTCTGCCGCCTTTATCATTCTGCCGATCCTGATCGGCTTTACCGCAGCGCGTGAATTTGGCGGCAATCCCTACCTTGGCGCCACGCTGGGTGGCATTCTCACCCACCCGGCGCTGACCAATGCATGGGGCGTTGCCAGCGGTTTCCACACCATGAATTTCTTCGGTCTGGAGATTGCGATGATCGGCTACCAGGGGACGGTGTTCCCGGTGCTGCTGGCGGTATGGTTTATGAGCCACTGCGAGAAACGCCTGCGGCGCGCGATCCCGGACGCGCTGGATATTATCCTCACCCCGTTCCTGACGGTGATTATTTCTGGCTTCGTCGCCCTGTTGATTATCGGCCCGGCCGGACGCGCACTGGGTGATGGTATCTCGCTGGTGCTCAGCACGCTGATTGCCCACGCCGGCTGGCTGGCCGGACTGCTGTTTGGCGGATTGTATTCCGTGATTGTCATCACCGGCATCCATCACAGTTTCCACGCGGTTGAAGCCGGTCTGTTGGGCAACCCCGCAATTGGCGTTAACTTCCTGCTGCCAATCTGGTCGATGGCCAATATTGCTCAGGGCGGTGCCTGCCTGGCTGTCTGGTTCAAAACCCGGGATGTAAAGGTGCGCAGCGTGGTGCTGCCCTCGGCGTTTTCCGCCATGCTGGGGATCACCGAAGCCGCTCTGTTTGGCGTAAATCTGCGCTACATTAAACCCTTTATCGCCGGGCTGGTGGGCGGTGCAATCGGTGGCGCCTGGGTGGTGACGATGCACGTCAATATGACCGCCGTCGGCCTGACGGCCCTGCCAGGCCTGGCGATTGTGCAGGCCAGCTCGATGCTCAATTATCTTATTGGTATGGCTATCGCATTTGGCACTGCGTTTGTGCTCTCACTGCTGTTCAAAATTAAATTCGAGGCAAAAGCATGAGTGAAGCCCAGCGGGTAAAACAGGCCCTGCTGGCTGTCCTGCGCGGACAGCCTGGCGTCGCTGAAGACCCTCACCGCCCTGCCTGGCATCTTGCGCCACCGGTGGGGCTGATGAATGACCCCAACGGGTTTATTCAGTTCAACCAGCGCTATGTGCTCTGCTACCAGTGGAACCCACTCGCCTGCGCGCACGGGGCCAAGTTCTGGGGCCAGTGGAGCTCGGCTGACCTGGTCAACTGGCGCCATGAACCCCTGGCGCTGGCGCCGTCGGAAGAGTATGAAAGTCACGGCTGCTATTCTGGCAGCGCGGTGGACAATCAGGGCGAACTGACCCTGATCTATACCGGCAACGTAAAGTTTGACGACGGTCAGCGCACGGCCTGGCAGTGCCTCGCTACCCGTAATGCAGCGGGTGACTATACCAAGCTGGGGCCGGTAGTTGCTTTGCCAGCCGGTTATACCGGCCACGTGCGCGACCCAAAAGTCTGGCAGCATGCTGAGCAGTGGTACATGGTTCTCGGCGCTCAGGACCTCAAGCTACAGGGTAAGGTACTGCTGCTGCGCTCGCCGGACCTGCATCAGTGGACGCTGCTGGGTGAAATCGCCGGTAGCCAGCTCAACGGCCTTGGTGATTTTGGCTACATGTGGGAGTGCCCGGACCTGTTCACACTCGGTGAGCACAGCGTACTGCTGGTCTGCCCGCAGGGGCTGCCGGCGGCAGACGGGCGGTATCTGAATACCTTCCAGAGCGGCTATTTCTGCGGCACGCTCGATTATGACCATCATCAGTTCAGCCACGGTGAGTTTCATGAGCTGGACCTGGGCTTTGAGTTTTATGCCCCACAAACCTGCCTGAGTGACGACGGACGCCGCCTGCTGATCGGCTGGATGGGCATACCCGACGAGGATGAGTTTTACCAGCCGACCAAAGCCTACGGCTGGATGCACACCATGACCTGCCCACGTGAACTGACGCTGCGATCTGAGCGCATTTACCAGCAGCCAGCGCGCGAGCTGCAGCAGCTTCGCCAGCAGCAGGTAACGCTAAACGCCCGCGCTGACGAACTTCCGCTGCTGGCGATCGACAGCGCAGAGCTGGAACTGACCTTTAACGGCAGCTTTAGGGCTAACTTCGCCGATACGCTGCAGCTGGTGGTTGAGCCAGGCGGCATCTGGCTGCACCGCAACAATCTGCGCAGCGGTGAAGCGGAGCAGCGGCAGTGGCTGGGCAGCGTCCACAGTCTGCGTATTCTTTGCGACCGCTCCAGCGTTGAGATCTTTATTAACCAAGGTGAAGCGGTGATGTCGGCTCGCTACTTTCCCGGCCCGCAGCCGCGGCTGCATTTTAGCGGCGGCGCGCAGATCGCCCTGCATCACTGGAGGTTACGGCAATGCGTGATAGAATAAGGCGATGAGCCATCACACCTAAGCCACTGTGAATAAAAACAAACGTATCACGATTAACGATATTGCCCGGCTGGCAGGCGTGTCCAAATCTACTGCCAGCCTGGTTCTTAATGGCCGGGGAAAGGAGCTGCGCGTCGCGGAAGGAACCCGCAGCCGGGTGATGGAGATCGCCCGCCAGCAGCATTACCAGCCAAGCATCCATGCCCGCGCATTAAACTCCAGCCGCAGCCATACCCTCGGGCTGGTGGTGCCAGAAATGACCAACCACGGCTTTGCGCGTTTCTCTCATGAACTGGAAATGCTGTGCCGCGATGCTGGCCTGCAGCTGCTTATCGCCTGCACCGCGGAAAATGCCAGCCAGGAGACGCTGGCGGTGAATAATTTAATCCAGCGCCAGGTTGACGGGCTGATTGTGGCTTCCAGCATGCTCAATGATGCTGAATATCAGAAGATTAATCAGCAGCTGCCCGTGGTGCTGTTTGACCGACATCTTGGCGACTCCACCCTTCCTCTGGTGATCACCGATGCCACCGGCCCCACCGCCACGCTGGTCGAAGCCGTGGCGCGCGAAGGCTATGACGAACTCTATTTCTTTGGCGGACAGCCGCGAATTTCACCGACGCGCGATCGTCTGGCGGGCTACCGTCTCGGGCTGGAGCGTGCCGGGTTAACGCTAAATCCGCAGTGGATCATGCACGGTCACTATCACGCCAGCTCCGGCTATGAAATGTTTGCCGAGCTCTACGCACGGCTTGGGCGGGTGCCGCAGGCGCTGTTTTGCGCCGCCTGTGGCCTGCAGGAAGGTGTCCTGCGTTACCTCAGCCAGCACGGCCTGCTGAATACGCCGATGCACCTGTGCAGCTTTGACGACCACTATCTGTATGACGCGCTCTGCGTGCGCATTGATACCGTTGAGCAGGATGAACGCCTGCTGGCATGGAACTGCTTCGAGATGGTCACCCGACTTATCGATGAGCAGATACCGGAAGAGACTCAGCGCTGGTTACCCGCACGGTTAATCTGGCGCCGTGCGACAGCCAAGTAGCCCTTGGGGATGGCTGTAAAATAGAGCCACTCCCCAGACTTTTTATCTGCAGCCTGCGTTTTTGCATCATAGCGCCATCATTTTCCGTCCGTTATGGCTTAATTAATTACTTCTGGACAATAAAGACCCCAGTTTTTCATTAAGATAGCTACATAAGTACAATAAATAGCTGTTATAGCCCATTATTCATAAAACCCCGTAAAATAGCGTAAATTTCTGCCAAAAGCGGCGAAAAAAGGTTACACTTTCGCCACTTGTCTTTCATATTGTCAGACTATGTTTAATGGGCCTGCGGTGTGGTTTGCCGATTTCAGGCCAACAGGATAAGGTTAAGGAGCGTTTGCCTATGAGTGCGCACGAGAGCAGTAAAACCCGTCACACCGAGTATTCCCTCATCTTTCCCATCGCCGCACTGACCATTTTATGGTTTTGGGGCAACACCGCATCATTTCCTCTGGTCATTGGCATCAACCTGATTGCGCTGATCGCCATCCTCAGCAGCGCCTTTAGCGTGGTACGTCATGCCGACGTATTAGCCCACCGCCTGGGCGAGCCCTATGGTTCCCTGATCCTCAGCCTCTCCGTGGTGATCCTTGAAGTCAGCCTGATCTCCGCGCTGATGGCCACCGGCGACGCCGCGCCCGCGCTGATGCGCGACACGCTCTATTCGATCATTATGATTGTTACCTGCGGCCTGGTGGGCTTTGCGCTGCTGCTCGGCGGCAACAAGTTTGCCACCCAGTATGTCAATCTGGCGGGGGTTAAACAGTATCTGATTGCGATTTTCCCGCTGGGGATGATCGTGCTGGTGCTGCCGAATGCCCTGCCCGGCGGCAACTTTACCATTGGTCAGGCGCTGCTGGTTTCGGCCATTTCTGCGGCGATGTACGGCGTGTTCCTGCTGATCCAGACCAAAACGCACCAGAGTCTGTTTGTCTATGAGCACGAAGATGACGGTGACGATCCGCATCACGGTAAGCCCTCGGCGCACTCCAGCCTCAGGCACACCCTATGGCTGATTGTGCATCTGGTGGCGGTGATTGCCGTGACCAAGATGAATGCCAATACGCTGGAGTCACTGCTGACCGAGCTCAACGCACCGGAGCAGTTTACCGGCTTCCTGGTGGCACTGTTGATCCTGTCGCCTGAAGGGTTGGGCGCGATTAAAGCGGTGCTGGCCAATCAGGTACAGCGCGCGATGAACCTGTTCTTCGGCTCCGTGCTGGCGACCATCTCACTGACGGTTCCGGCGGTGACGATTATCGCCACGCTGACCGGGCAGCAGCTGATCTTCGGGCTGGAGCCGCCGCAGATGGTGGTGATGATTTCCGCCCTGCTGCTGTGCCAGATTTCGTTCTCTACCGGGCGTACCAATGTGCTGAACGGCGCGGCGCATCTGGCACTGTTTATCGCTTATCTGATGACGGTGATGTTGTAAAATCGGCACGGGGCGACCGGAAAAAATAGCCTTCATCACGATGGGTGCTAATCATCGGCACGGGGCGACCGGAAAAAATGGCCTTCATCACGATTAGTGCTAATCATCGGCACGGGGCGACCGGAAAAAATGGTCGCCCCCTACAAGTAAGAGGGCTGACCATTTTTCGGGTCAGCCCTTTTATTTTATTGTGCCTGATACTGCAAAACGTGCCCGCTGCCGGTCAGCGTCAGCGACTGCTCATCCACCTTCACCTCAGCGCCATTCATCAACATCTGCGTTAGCGTCTGCTCCCACTTGTTCAGATCGGCATTGCTGCACAGCATGCGCGTGGAGGCCAGCTGCGGCACGCTCAGCCGTCCCTGCTCAACTTTGCCCTGGCCGAAGAAACGGTTGCACATCACCCCGCTCACCTTCAGCCCTTCACTAAAACCGATCCCCGGCCTGATGCCCTCATACGGCACGACCGTCTGACCATCTACCGCGCTGAGCACAAACTGACGATTCGCCAGCTGGCTGGCATCCGTCGGGCTGGTGTTGCTGTGGCTGCAGCCGCTCAGCGCGACAGCACCCAGTAACAGTAAAGTGACTTTTTTCATTATGACTCCTTAAATTGGCAATCCATGTTAACAACTGAGTAAGCCGGTATTAACGGCGCAGGGCGCGGAAAAAGAGCGGGCCAGAATATCTGGCCCGCAGGAGAAAGGAAGTTTAGTTGCTGGTATCGAGCTCGGGGAAGCTCTTCACCAGGTCATCAATCGCTTTCATCTGCTTCAGGAACGGCTCCAGCTTGTCCAGCGGCAGCGCGGACGGGCCATCGCACTTGGCGTTCGCCGGGTCCGGGTGCGCTTCGATAAACAGGCCGGCAATGCCAACGGCCATACCGGCACGCGCCAGTTCAGAAACCTGAGCGCGACGACCGCTGGATGCGGCGCCCATCGGGTCACGGCACTGCAGCGCGTGCGTCACGTCGAAGATCACCGGGCTGTTGTTCGATACCTGCTTCATCACGTTGAAGCCCAGCATGTCGACCACCAGGTTGTCGTAACCGAAGTTGGCACCGCGATCGCACAGGATCACTTTATCGTTGCCGCCTTCAGCGAACTTATCCACGATGTTACCCATCTGGCCAGGGCTGACAAACTGCGGCTTCTTGACGTTGATTACCGCACCGGTTTTCGCCATCGCTTCCACCAGATCGGTCTGGCGCGCAAGGAAAGCCGGCAGCTGGATCACGTCAACCACGTCAGCCACGGTCTGCGCCTGGCTGGCTTCGTGCACGTCGGTGATGATTTTCACGCCGAACGCCTGCTTAATTTCCTGGAAGATTTTCATCCCCTCTTCGAGGCCCGGGCCACGGTAAGAGTGGATAGATGAGCGGTTGGCTTTATCAAACGAGGCTTTGAACACGTAGGGAATACCCAGCTTCTGGGTTACGGTGACGTAATGCTCACAGATACGCATCGCCAGATCGCGCGATTCCAGCACGTTCATCCCGCCAAACAGCACGAACGGCAGGTCGTTTGCGACTTTAATGTCGCCAATGCTTACCACTTTCTGATTCATGTCTTCGCCTTTATAAAGTTCACTGCGTTTAGTGAAGGGTAATCTGTTTTTGCTCGATAGAGTGGATCTGAACCTTAATCATTTCGCTGACCGGATCTTCCGGGCACTGCTCAACAAAGTAGGCCAGATCGTGCAACGCCACGTGTCCACACTCCAGCTGGGCGAAAATCAGCCCGCGGTCGCGGATCTCATACGGGTCTTCCGGATCCATCTGCACCAGCACCTGGCTGACGTGCAGCGCCATTTCCATCTGCTTCTCATCCATCAGCGATGATTTCAGCGTATCGAGCATTTTGCGCAGGACCGCCAGCGGTTCGGCTTCCTGTAAATCGTCATCATACAGTTCGGCAATCGGCCCGATGTTGCCCTTCAGCCACACTTCCAGCGTGTGCTCATCCAGGGTTTCGCCATCAAACGGGTTGATCAACCACATATCCTGATCGATCCACTCGGCGCGCAGGATCAGCTGCGTCGGGAAGATCACCGGGAACAGCGGCAGATCGAGCTTGCCTGCAATATGCAGAAATATCACCCCCAGCGACACCGCGGTGCCCTGGCGGGTACGTAATACATTATCCAGCCACAGAGTATCCGACAGGCGATAAACGCCGCTCGCGCCACCAAAGCCCCAGCGGCCCCAGAACAGCGTTATCAGCTGCTCGACCTGTAAGTCAGCGGCCAGCTCGGGCGGGATCTCTGCGCGTGCTTCGGCAACCAGTGCCGACAACTGCTTTCTGACGTCTTCAGCCGGAAAGTCGCTGCGGATCGCCAGCGACGCAGCAATCACCGCCTCACTCAGCGGCGCTGCGGTAAAATCAAAATCAGCGATGGACGTCATACAAACCCCAGCAATGGCATTTTAGTGGTGGCTAACTGAACGATGGCCACAAGGGCGATTAACGCCACAATGAACGCTATCCAGCGTACTTTTTGCGCGCGCGGACGTCGTCCCAGGGCAATAGCGCCCAGCGCGATATAGATGATAACGCCAAACAGCTTCTCAGTCAGCCAATTGCCCTGCGGTGTAAACGGGTAAAAATGGGTCATCATCACCAGCAGCACGCCAGAAAGCAGCAAAAGCGTGTCGTTAAGATGCGGCACAATACGCACCCAGCGCCGCTGCAGCATAGCTGAACCGGTCTGCAACCAGTAAAAGCGCAGCAGAAACATCACTGCCGTTATCGCTACGGTTAACAGATGAAAATTTTTAAGTGGAAGGTACCATGCGGCCATAAAAGTTCCTTAATTATGCGTTATCTGCCCGAGCGTCACGCGGTCGTTGCCGCCATAATCCTGACAGGTTTCCACCTGACAGAAGCTGTTTTCGCGCAGGATTTGCCGCACCGCTTCACCCTGCTGCCAGCCATGTTCCAGCAGCAGCCAGCCGTTATCCGCCAGATAATTCGCAGCCGAAGAGGCAATAATTTTGATATCGGCCAGGCCATGGTCGCTTGCCACCAGCGCGCTGGCGGGCTCGAAGCGCACATCGCCCTGCGACAGATGGTGGTCGGCGACATCGATATAGGGGGGGTTACTCACGATCAGCTGGAAACGCTGAGCATTCAGCGCCGAAAACCAGTCGCTTTGCAGGAAGCGGGCGTTAGGCAGATTAAGTTTCGCCCCGTTGTGCGTTGCCAGCGCCACCGCCGCCGCAATGCGGTCCACGCCCGTCACCTGGCAGTCAGCGCGTTCACTGGCCAGCGCCAGCGCAATCGCTCCGGTACCGGTGCCGAGGTCAAGAATGGCGCACGGGTCGGCAGGAAGCCGGCTTAGCGCTTGCTCAACCAGCACTTCACTGTCCGGGCGCGGGATCAGGGTGTCGGGCGACACGCTGAGCGGCAGCGACCAGAACTCACGTTCACCGATCAGGTACGCCACCGGTTCCCCGGCGGCGCGGCGCGCCAGCAGACTCTCCAGCGCGGCCAGCTGGCTGTCGTCCAGCTGCGCATCGTCAAAAGCGATCAGCCAGGCGCGGGATTTGCCGCTAACCCATGCCAGCAGGATCTCCGCGTCGCGTTTCGGGCTTTCGCTGCTGCTGAGACGGGCTATCGCCGCTCGCAGCCAGACACGGATTTGCACTACTCGTTCCCGGCAAGTGCAGCCAGCTGATCGGCCTGGTATTCCTGCACAATCGGCTCAATCAGCGCGTCCAGCTTGCCTTCCATCGCTTCATCCAGACGGTAAATCGTCAGGTTGATACGGTGATCGGTGACGCGGCCCTGCGGGAAGTTATAGGTGCGGTTACGGTCCGAACGGTCGCCGCTGCCGAGCAGGTTGCGACGGGTCGAGGACTCTTGCTCCTGCCGGCGCGCCATTTCGGCGGCGCGAATACGGGACCCGAGCACGCCGAGCGCCTTGGCTTTGTTTTTATGCTGGGAACGTTCGTCCTGGCACTCCACCACGATGCCGGTTGGCAGGTGGGTAATACGGATCGCCGAGTCGGTGGTGTTAACGTGCTGGCCACCCGCCCCCGATGAACGGAAGGTATCAATTTTCAGGTCGGACGGATTAATCTCCGGCAGCTCCGCTTCCGGCACTTCCGGCAGCACCGCCACGGTACAGGCTGAGGTGTGGATACGCCCCTGAGATTCGGTTTCCGGTACGCGCTGCACGCGGTGACCGCCGGATTCAAACTTCAGGCGCCCGTAGGCACCCTCGCCAATCACTTTGGCAATCACCTCTTTGTAGCCGCCGTGCTCACCTTCGTTGGCGCTCATCACTTCGACACGCCAGCGGCGCGATTCAGCGTAGCGGCTGTACATGCGGAACAGATCGCCGGCAAAGATCGCCGCTTCGTCACCGCCGGTTCCGGCACGAATTTCCAGATAACAGTTACGCTCATCATCCGGGTCTTTCGGCAGCAGCAGCACCTGCAGCTGCTGCTCCAGCGCTTCGCTGGCGGCACGCGCCTCTTTTAGCTCTTCCTGTGCCATCTCACGCATTTCAGCGTCATCCAGCATCATTTCGGCGGTTTCAATGTCTTCCTGGGTTTGCTGCCACTGACGGAAGCACTGACTGACGTCGGTCAGCTGGGCGTATTCGCGGGATAAAGCGCGGAAACGCTCCTGATCGGCAATCACACCAGCATCGCCCAGCATCGCCTCAACTTCTTCGTGGCGCTCCTGCAAGGCTTCCAGCTTGGCAACAATAGAAGGCTTCATTCGTGTAGTTTTACCTTGTAAAATAGAGGTTTAAACGCTATTCCAGCCCGAGGCTGTCGCGTAAAATTTGCAGGCGTTCGCCATCGCCATCGCGGGCGGCCTGCTGAAGAGATTTGGTTGGAGCGTGGATCAGACGGTTGGTCAGTTTGTGGGCCAGGTCACGCATCACCGCTTCGGGGTCTGCACCCTGCTGCAGTGCGGCAAGCGCCCGCGCCTGCAACTCTTCCCTGACCTGATCTGCCTGCGAACGGTAGTCGCGGATGGTTTCAACGGCGCTCTGCGCGCGCAGCCAGGACATAAACTCGCTGCTTTCCTGTACCACGATGGTTTCAGCCTGCACCGCAGCCGCCTGGCGCTGGGCCATATTGCTTTCAATAATCGCCTGCAGGTCATCCACGCTGTACAGATAGGCGTTCGGCAGCTTGCCCACTTCCGGCTCCACGTCACGCGGTACGGCAATATCCACCAGCAGCATCGGCTGGTTGCGGCGCTGCTTCAGCGCACGCTCCACCATCCCTTTGCCGATGATCGGCAGCGGGCTGGCGGTAGAACTGATGATAATGTCGGCTTCTGCCAGGCGTGAATCGATCTCCGCCAGGCCTATCACCTCAGCCCCGACTTCATCCGCCAGCAACTGCGCACGCTCGCGGGTACGGTTAGCGATGATCAACTTCTTCACCTTGTGCTGATGCAGATGGCGCGCGGCCAGCTCGATAGTCTCGCCCGCTCCGACCATCAGCACGGTAACGGTCGACAGCGACTCGAAGATCTGGCGCGCCAGGGTACAGGCGGCAAACGCGACCGATACTGCACTGGCACCGATTTCAGTTTCGGTGCGCACGCGTTTGGCGACGGAGAAGGTTTTCTGGAACATGCGCTCCAGTTCGCTGGAGAGCGAATGGCCGCGCTGGGAGTCGGCAAAGGCTTTTTTCACCTGGCCTAAAATCTGCGGTTCACCGAGCACCAGCGAATCCAGGCCGCTGGCAACGCGCATCAGATGGCTGACCGCTTCGTCACCCTGATGCCAGTAGAGGCTTTTACGCACCTCTTCAACGCACAGATGATGGTAATCACACAGCCACGACACCAGCTGCTCCTGCAGATTTTCCTGCTGCTCAACGCTCAGGTACAACTCGGTACGGTTACAGGTAGACAGCACAACGCCGCCCTGAACCAGCGGCTGTGCCAGCAGGCTGTTAAGCGCCTGATCCAGCGTGTCCGGCGAGAACGTAACGCGTTCGCGCAGAGCCACAGGTGCCGTTTTGTGATTGATGCCGAGTGCCAGTAACGTCATGGTGCGAGGTTGGGTTAATCCCACAGTTGTCAGGGTTTTGTGAGGCGCATTCTACAAGATGAGCGAGATCAATAAAAGTGATGGTTCACCTATCCCTGTAACAAGTTATACCGACAACAGGTCAAATGAGACAATTTGAGCATTGACGCGGCCCGGTTAGCTGGTTAGCGTGAGCGGTTGATTGCGGCAAGTATGCCCGAACCCCCGTCTGAGGAGCTGACCTGATTATGCTATCGCCAAACCGCCGCCTGCTGCGGCTTATCCCCCTTGCCAGCCTGCTGTTAACCGCCTGCGTTACGCCCACCAAGCCACAGGGGCCGGGCAAGAGCGCCGATACGCCGCAGTGGCGTGAGCATCAGCAGTCGGTGGAAAAGATCACCCAGTATCAGACTCGTGGCGCGTTCGCCTACCTCTCCGATCGGCAAAAAGTGTATGCGCGCTTTAACTGGCAGCAGACCGCACCAGACCGCTATCGCCTGCTGTTAACCAATCCGCTCGGCAGCACCGAGCTGCAGCTGGACCAGCAGGGCCAGACCGCACAAATTGTTGATAATAAGGGCAAGCGCTACGTCAGTAATGATGCCGCGAAGATGATCTCCCAGCTGACCGGTATGAGCATTCCGCTGGATAACCTGCGTCAGTGGATGGTCGGCCTGCCGGGCGACGCCACCGATTATCAGCTTGACGACCAGTACCGCCTGCGCGAACTGAACTACAGCCAGGACGGCAAGCAGTGGCACGTGACCTACCAGGGTTATGACAGCAAGCTCAACCCACAGCTGCCATCCAAT
Organism: Erwinia sp. V90_4; assembly: GCF_029967685.1. Lineage (NCBI taxonomy): Bacteria > Pseudomonadati > Pseudomonadota > Gammaproteobacteria > Enterobacterales > Erwiniaceae > Erwinia > Erwinia sp. V90_4. The sequence continues at coordinate 117,768 of NZ_JASCAQ010000034.1, forward strand.
CTCGAACTGCGTGAAGGCAGCCAGCGCATCAAACTGAAGATGGACAGCTGGACGGTAAAATGATCACAACCTGGCCTGCCCCGGCAAAGCTGAATTTATTTCTCTACATCACTGGCCGCCGCGCCGACGGCTACCATAATCTACAAACGCTGTTTCAGTTTCTCGATTACGGCGACACGCTGACGATTGAAGTGGACGACAGCGGCGAGATTACGCTGCTGACGCCGGTGGCGGGCGTGCCGGATGCGCAGAACCTGATTGCGCGCGCCGCAGCGCTGCTGCGCGAGCGGGCGGCCGCTCTCGGCTCCCTGCCCGATGCTGCCGGGGCGAAAATTGCCATTGAGAAGCGCCTACCGATGGGTGGCGGACTGGGCGGCGGTTCCTCAAACGCCGCCACGGTGCTGGTGGCGCTTAACCACCTTTGGCAAACCGGGCTGAGCCTGGGGCAGCTGGCAGAGCTTGGCCTTCAGCTTGGCGCCGACGTGCCGGTGTTTGTTCACGGCTTCGCTGCCTTTGCCGAAGGTGTGGGTGAGCAGCTGACCCCGGTTAACCCGGCGGAGAAGTGGTATCTGGTGATGCACCCTGGGGTGAGCATTGCCACCCCGCTCGTTTTCAACGATCCGGAGCTGACCCGCGACACGCCAGCAAGGGAAATCAGCCAGTTATTAAGCACCGAATTCCATAATGATTGTGAACCTGTCGTAAGAAATCGTTTTCGCGAGGTTGAACAGCTTGTTTCCTGGCTGCTAGAATACGCGCCGTCGCGCCTGACTGGAACGGGTGCTTGTGTGTTTGCAGAATTCGACACCGAGTCCGCCGCCCGCCAGGTGCTTGAGCTGGCCCCGAAAAATCTGCAGGGGTTTGTTGCGCGAGGTGTTAATATCTCGCCGCTACACCGCAGACTTTCAGGGCAATTGAGTTGATGTGACAGTGTCACTCTGTTCCAGACGCTGCACGACTGCTCTTATTTAACCCAAATAATTGGCGTTGTAGCAAGGCGGCCAGTGTTTGAGTTCCCGGGAGCTTACCCAGGTAAGTGATCGGGGCGATGACGCGCAGCCAACGCCGCTACGGCGTCAAGAATGTAGGGTTAAAACACCCGTATGAAAGCATAAGTCGTATACCGCCCAGTGCGGCTTATGGTATTTCATTCTCTGGACGCAAAGCCTGAGGTTCTTCTCGTGCCTGATATGAAGCTTTTTGCTGGTAACGCCACCCCGGAACTAGCACAACGTATTGCCAACCGCCTTTACACCAGCCTGGGCGACGCCGCCGTCGGTCGTTTCAGTGATGGTGAAGTGAGCGTACAAATTAACGAAAATGTACGCGGTGGTGATATTTTCATCATCCAGTCCACCTGTGCCCCAACCAACGACAACCTGATGGAACTGGTTGTGATGGTTGACGCCCTGCGTCGTGCTTCCGCTGGTCGTATTACCGCGGTGATCCCTTACTTTGGTTATGCACGTCAGGACCGCCGCGTGCGTTCCGCCCGTGTGCCAATCACTGCCAAAGTTGTCGCCGATTTCCTCTCCAGCGTTGGCGTTGACCGCGTTCTGACTGTGGATCTGCATGCTGAACAGATTCAGGGCTTCTTTGACGTCCCGGTTGATAACGTATTTGGTAGCCCGATCCTGCTTGAAGATATGCTGCAGATTGGCCTGGAAAACCCGATTGTGGTTTCCCCGGACATCGGCGGTGTGGTTCGCGCCCGCGCTATCGCCAAACTGCTGAATGACACCGATATGGCCATCATCGATAAACGTCGCCCACGCGCCAACGTCTCACAGGTGATGCATATCATCGGTGATGTGGCTGGCCGTGACTGCGTGTTGGTCGATGATATGATCGATACCGGTGGCACCCTGTGTAAAGCAGCGGAAGCGCTGAAAGAGCGCGGTGCGAAGCGCGTGTTCGCCTACGCAACCCACCCTATCTTCTCCGGTAACGCGGTCGAAAACCTGCGTAACTCGGTGATTGATGAAGTGGTTGTGTGCGACACCATTCCACTGCCGGAAGAGATTAAAGCGCTGCCAAACGTCCGTACCCTGACCCTGTCAGGCATGCTGGCCGAAGCAATCCGCCGTATCAGCAACGAAGAGTCTATCTCTGCGATGTTTGAGCATTAATTCCGGTGTGCTACGGATGGGCCGACCAGAAAAGCGGTCGGCCCCTACTGTAGGGGTTGACCTTCTTTTGCGGTCAACCGGAACAAAAAGGGACAGAGGCTCATCTGTCCCTTTTTATTTGCGCAGCGCAATATGTTCCGCCAGGTAGTCAATCAGTACTCGCAGCTTGGGCAGCAGGTGGCGATTGCCCGGCCACAAAAGAGAAAACTGCCCGCCATGGCCGATCTCCCCCTCCAGCACGCTCTGCAGCTCGCCGCTCTCCAGATACTCCTGCACCGCAAAATCCGGGACGTAAATCAGCCCTAAACCGCGTCGCGTGGCGGATATCTGCGCCTCCAGATTGTTAAACACCAGCGGGCCATTAAGCGATAGCGCCTGGGGATCGACGCCGTTAAACTGCCACGGCTGCAGCTGACCGCTGCCGGAAAAACGGTACAGCAGGCAGGCATGCTGGCTCAGCTCCGCTACCTTCTGCGGCGTGCCGTGCTGCTGAAAATAACCCGCGGAGCCAACCAGACGAAACTGAAAGCCGCCCAGCCGCCGCGCCTTGAGGCGCGAATCGGCAAACTCGCCGCTGCGCAGCACCGCATCATAGCCCTCACCAATCACGTCCACCAGGCGGTCATTGAAATCGAGGTCCAGTTCAATTTCGGGATAGCGGGCGGTGAACCCCGGCAGCAGCGGCAGCAGCAGGCGGTAGCCAATGGCCGGAAAGCTCAGGCGCAGCCGCCCGCGCGGGGCCGCCATCAGGCGGGAAAGCTCCTGTTGCGCCTCTTCCAGCTCCATCACTATGCGTTGGCTGCGTTCAAAGAACAGCGCGCCCTCTTCAGTCAGGCTCAGGCTGCGCGTGCTGCGGTTAAACAGGCTGACGCCGAGGCTGGCTTCCAGCCGCGCCACGCTTTTGCCGATAGCAGAGGCCGAAACCCCCAGCCTTTCGGCGGCGGCGACAAAGCTTCCCAGCTGCGCGGCTTTCACAAACGCGCTCAGCCCGCTTAAACTCTCCACGCTGCTCATTCGCGACTTTTTGTCCTTTATCTGCGGCCTGATGGCCTGTTTATCGTGGCGTGACGCCAATTTATCCTGCTTTCTTTCCTGTTGAAAGCGGAGAGTCCACAATGAGTTCCCTGATCCTCACGGCACCAGGCAGCCGCTGGAGTGTTTTTGCCGTCTGCAGCGCCGCCCTGATGTTACCGCTCAGCTTCTCCGCCGGGGTGATTGCCACCCCAGCGATTGCCCAGCATCCCGGAGGGTCTGCACTGGCCCTGAGCTGGATTACCAATGCCTTTCTGCTCAGTTTCGGCAGCCTGCTGATGGCCGCAGGCACGCTGGCGGACCGTTTTGGCCGCAAGCGGCTGTTTATCAGCGGCGTCAGCGCCTTTACCCTGCTGTCATTTTTCACCGCCTGGGTGCCTTCGGTGGTGTGGCTGGACGTGGTGCGCGCCCTTCAGGGTGCCGCCGCCGCCGCGGCACTGGCCGGGGGCGCCGCCGCGCTGGCCAATGCCTTTGAGGGGCAACGGCGCGCCCGCGCCTTCAGCCTGCTCGGCACCAGCTTTGGCGTTGGCCTTGCCGCCGGACCGGTGATCGCCGGGATGCTGATGCAGATTGCCGGCTGGCACAGCGTTTTTCTCTGCTGCGCCCTGTTTGGCATAGTGGCTCTGATTGCCGGCGGGCTGACGCTGCCGGAGTCGCGCACCCCGGATGCCGGCGCGCTCGACTGGCCGGGGGTTATCAGCTTCAGTACCACCCTGTCGCTGTTTACCTGGGGCATGCTGCAGCTGGCGGACAGCGGCGGCGACCGCCTGTCGGTTGCGCTGCTGCTGGCTTCCCTGCTGGCGGGCGGGCTGTTTGTGTGGATCGAACGGCGCAGCGCCGGGCCGATGCTCGATCTCAGCCTGTTTCGCTACGGCCGTTTTGTCGGGGTACAGCTGCTGCCGGTAGCCACCTGCTACTGCTTTGTGGTGCTGCTGGTGCTGCTGCCGCTGCGTTTTATGGGATTCTACGGCTACAGCGCGCTGACCACCGGGCTGCTGATGCTGGCGCTGTCGCTGCCGATGCTGATTGTCCCCTCTCTGGCGGTGGCGCTGACGCGCCGTTTCCATCCCGGTGCCGTCAGCGCGGCGGGCCTGCTGCTGGCCGCCGCAGGAATTGGCCTGCTGAGCCAGTTTTCTCCCACCGCTTCGCTGCCCATCACGCTGCTGGCGATGGCGATGGTGGGCTGCGGCACCGGGCTGCCCTGGGGGCTGATGGATAATTTGTCGGTCAGCGTGGTGCCGCCGCAGCGTGCCGGCATGGCGACCGGCATTTTCAGCACCGTGCGCGTGGCGGGAGAAGGTGTCGCGCTGGCAAGCGTTGCCAGCCTGTTCAGCCAGCTGCTCAGCTGGCAGCTCACGGCGCATAACCAACCGGCAGCGCTCGCCGGGCAGCTGGCGAGCTATCATCTGGTGGATTCACGACTGTTGGGGCTGGCGGAACAGGCTTTTCAGCAGTTATTACTGGTACTGATGGCGATGACGCTGCTGTGCGCGGCAGCCATCTGGCGCTGCCTGGTGACGCCGGACAGGAAGTGAGCAAGCGGAGCAAACAGTAACGCCCGGCTGGCGGGCGTTGATTGCGCTAAGAGGGTAATAGCAGCGCGGAAATTTAAGACTGGCTGTTGTGCTGGCTGCTGCCGTGGCGGCAGCGTTTGTCGCCGCAGTGGCGCACCCAGTAATAGCGGTCGGCGATTTTTTCCCGCCCGCTCACTCTGGCCCCCACCAGCCACAGCAACGCACCGATAAAGATGCTGAAAATCGCCCCATGCACCATATACTCAGGCAGATTGAGCTGAGGCAGCTGGTTGAGAACTGAATAACCCACGCCGCCGACCATCACCACTAAACCGAGTACCATCAGGGCATTACCCATCACATGTGAATGTTTACGTTTCATTGCGCACCTCCGGACAGTATTGAAAAGGCAAATTCCATTGCCAGATGCGCTTAGTGTAGGCAATCAACAGCTGCTCTGATGAGTTGGCGATCACATTTATTGCTTATGCTTTGACAAAACTTTACGTCTAACGGCCTGTTTTTATATAGAAAATGTATTATCACGCTTGTCAACTATCGTGACATGGCTCACCTTTTTACGCAGATCTTTGAGTTCTCGCAACGGCTTGCGTAAACTAGCCGCTTTCCCCCGTACGCTTCAGGAAACACCACACGTGAGTAGCATCAAACTGATTGTTGGCCTGGCCAATCCCGGCGCTGAATACGCCGCCACGCGCCATAATGCCGGAGCCTGGTACGTTGATTTGCTGGCTGAACGCCACAATCAGTCATTAAAGGAAGAGAGCAAGTTCTACGGCTACACTGCCCGGTTAAACATCGGGGGTGAGGATGTACGCTTGCTGGTGCCAACCACCTTTATGAATCTCAGCGGCAAAGCCGTGGCGGCGATGGCGACGTTCTACCGCATTGCCCCGGAAGAGATCCTGGTTGCCCATGACGAGCTGGACCTGCCGCCCGGCGTGGCAAAGTTTAAGCAGGGCGGCGGCCACGGCGGTCATAACGGCCTGAAAGATATTATCAGCAAGCTGGGTAACAACCTGAACTTCCACCGCCTGCGCATCGGCATTGGTCACCCGGGCGACCGCAACAAGGTGGTCGGTTTTGTACTGGGCAAGCCGCAGTCGGCAGAGCAGAAGTTGATTGATGATGCGGTCGATGAAGCGGCGCGCTGCACGGAAGTGTGGTTGAAAGAAGACCGCCTGAAAGCCATGAATCGTCTGCACAGCTACAAAGCGGGCTAAGCCTGCGCACCCGCTGTGGCCGCAGCGGGGAATACTCCTGAGGTATCCCCAGAAATCACTTCCCTCGCTAAACGTCCGCGAATCGGTCTGAGCTCAGCCTGAGCACGCCGGAACGGCAAAAGACGCTCCCTGCGGGCCTCGGCACGCGGCATCCCTGCCGCGTGACGTCCGGCTTACCTCAGGCCAAGCTCATCCCCCATTCGCATCGTGCTCGCTGTGGCTTTTAAACCGCGACGCTGAAGCTTTGGGTGCAAGGAGGGAGGGCTGATTGCAGCAGGCCCACGGCCAGGGATGGCCGTGAGCCAGGCTACAGGGATGTATTCATGCCGGTGCGGAAAGCAGCCCTCCCTCCTGAAACCGGGCAACTGTCATCCCGCAACACTATTCAAATCAATTTTTGTGGGGATCCTTCAGGGGATTACCCCTTCTCGCACCGCTTCCCGTCGTCGCCACACTCCAGGCTATCCAGCGTCAGCTGCTGTGCAAAATAGCCCTGCACGCCCCAGATTTTACTGTTGCGCAGCGTCTCCAGCTGACCGTCTCCGGCCACACCCTCCACGATCACCCGATTGGTATACTGACGGATATGGTTGATCAGCACCGAAAAGAACGGCTTATTGACATTTTCCAGATAGAACTGGCGGTCGAGCTTCACCGCTTCAAACATGTTTGACTGTAGCGCATGCAAATTGGCATCGCCGGCACCAAGATCGTCCAGCCATAAGATATTCAGCTGTTCAATCAGGGTACGCAGCAGCGGATTGTCCATGCCGTCGTGCAGATTGGGGAAATCTTCCGACAGTTTCAGGCGCACAAAGGGCAGATGGCTGAGGATTTGCTGGATAAACGACGACTGCGTGACGGCGCGCGCCAGCTGAAAGTCGATGGCCACGCTGCACAGCAGGCCGTGCTGGCGAAAGTAATCGGCGTACTCTTCAACGATCAGCAGCTGATGCAGTAGCCGATCCTCAGGCAATGGTGGCTGCCGCACAGCATCCAGCGGGCCACCGACCGCAGCAGAATGCGGACGGTAGCTCAGGTCGATGGCGATCATCTCACCGCTAAGGGTATGTACAGGAGTACAAAAAAAATCGTTTTTCATGCCGCCGGGTCAGTTAACGGGCATCCTGCCAGTGAAATAAATCGTGGTACAGTTAAACTATAGAAGTAAATACTGTAAGCGCCGTTATAAAACGACGATTTCTAGATTATCGGCAGGTCCAGCAGTAGCTTTATGGTTCATGCATCATTGCTAGCAACTTTATAATCCGGGTCATCCAGCTCATGGCTGCAGAATGGCCCTGCCTGACGCAACAGGCTGATGCAATCCTCGCTCAGATGGCGCAGGCGCAGGCTTTTACCGGCTTCCAGATAGCGCGCCGTCAGCTTGTCGATCGCCTCCACGCCGCTGGAGTCCATCACCCGGGTGCGGGCAAAGTCGATCACCACGCTATCGGTATCCTGCTGCGGATTAAACAGCTCCTGGAAACTGGCGGTGGAGCCAAAGAACAGCGGCCCTTCCAGACGGTAGGTTTTCTCCCCCTCTTTCTCGCTCTGCTCAATAATGGTGATGCGGGCGTGCTGCCAGGCGAAGACCAGCGCCGAGATAATCACGCCGCAGATCACCGCCATCGCCAGGTCGGTGAAAATCGTGACCAGCGTCACCGCAATCATAATTACCGCATCGGCTTTCGGCATGCGCTTCAGGCGCCTGATGGAACTCCACTCAAAGGTGTTGATGCACACCACAAACATAATGCCCGCCAGCGCCGCCACCGGCAGCAGCGCGATATAATCCGACAGGCTAATCACAAACAGGATCAGCAGCAGCGCCCCGACCAGGTTGGAGATGCGCCCGCGCCCGCCGGAGGTGAAGTTGATAATGGACTGGCCGATCATCGCGCATCCGGCAAAGCTGCCTAAGAAGCCGCAGAGAGTGTTGCCAATACCCTGCGCCACGCACTCCTGATTGCCCGCCCCCTTTTTACTGCCCATCTCATCCAGTACCGCCAGCGTCAGCAGCGATTCAATCAGCCCGACCAGCGCAATCACCACCGCATACGGCAGCACGATCTTCAGCGTTTCCCAGCTCAACGGCGCGGTCGGCAGATGGAAGGACGGCAGCGTGCCGGAGATATCCGCCAGGTCGCCGACGCGTTTAGTATCCAGGCCAAAACCAATGGCAATCGCACTGATGGCGATCAGCGCCGCCAGCGAACCCGGGATCGCTTTGGTCAGCTTCGGGAACAGCCAGACAATTAACATCGCCAGCGCCACCAGCGCATACATCACCGGCCCCTGCCCTTTAATCATCGGGAACTGCGCCAGCATAATCACAATCGCCAGCCCGTTAACGAAGCCGTAAATCGCCGGTTGCGGCACCAGGCGGATAAACTTACCGAGCCGCAGCACGCCAATCGCCAGCTGAATCAGCCCCGCGAGGATGGTCGCCAGCAGCACGTACTCGTAGCCGTGCTGGGTAATCAGGCTAATCAGCACCACGATAATCGACCCGGCCGCGCCGGAGATCATCCCCGGCTTGCCGCCGAAGAAGGCGGTGACCAGCCCGAGAATAAAGGCGGTGTGCAGACCAATGGTCGGCGACAGCCCGGCCAGCAGAGAAAAAGCCGTCGCTTCCGGGATCAGCGCAACGGACACCACGGCACCGGCCAGCACGTCATTTTTGACGTCACTCGCCCTGAAATTGCTCAGGTTAAACATAAAATTTCCAGTTAATTTAAACGTGTTGGTTCTTCCGTGCCGCATTAATCGGGCACAGCTGGCTCGTCAGAGTGACGAGTGGCGGCAACGGGCGTTGCGCAGGCGGGAGGGTCTTAAGGTGGCGTAAGCAGCAAGCGATGCATCTGCGGGGTTCTCCAGGTTCTGTAAAGACACGTCAGTATGGGAAAATGTGAGCACGATCTCAAGAGATAACTTAACCTCCGCCTCAGAAATCAACCGCCTCCAGGCTAAAATTACGTGTATAATGCGCGGAAACTTTTAAGACAACCGTCTGTGACACTATCAGGGCATGTAAAAGTGCGTTGATTATCAAGAAATTAAGGTGATTCAAACATGGGATTCAAATGCGGTATTGTGGGCCTGCCAAACGTCGGGAAATCCACCCTGTTCAATGCGTTAACCAAAGCGGGCATCGAAGCAGCTAACTTCCCGTTCTGTACCATTGAGCCGAATACTGGCGTGGTGCCAATGCCTGATTCACGTCTTGATCAGCTGGCTGCTATCGTTAAGCCACAGCGTATTCTGCCGACCACCATGGAATTCGTTGATATCGCTGGCCTGGTAAAAGGCGCCTCTAAAGGTGAAGGCCTGGGCAACCAGTTCCTGACCAATATTCGTGAAACCGAGGCTATCGGCCACGTGGTGCGCTGCTTTGAGAACGACAACATTATCCACGTAAATAATAAAGTTGACCCGGCTGACGATATTGAAACCATCAATACCGAGCTGGCGCTTTCTGACCTCGATACCTGTGAACGTGCCCTGCAGCGCGTGCAGAAGAAAGCCAAGGGCGGCGATAAAGACGCCAAAGCTGAACAGGCGGCGCTGGAAAAATGCCTGCCGCATCTGGAAAAAGCCGGCATGCTGCGCGCGCTGGACCTGACGGATGAAGACAAAGCGGCGGTCCGCTACCTGAGCTTCCTGACGCTGAAGCCAACCATGTATATCGCCAACGTTAACGAAGACGGTTTTGAAAATAACCCGTACCTCGATATCGTGCGTGCGATTGCCGAGAAAGAGGGTTCCGTTGTGGTGCCGGTGTGCGCTGCCGTTGAGTCTGATATTGCCGAGCTGGAAGATGGCGACCGCGAAGAGTTTATGGCCGAGCTGGGCATTGAAGAGCCGGGCCTGAACCGCGTCATCCGCGCCGGTTACTCCCTGCTCAACCTGCAGACCTACTTCACCGCTGGCGTGAAGGAAGTGCGTGCATGGACTATCCCGGTTGGTGCGACCGCACCGCAGGCCGCAGGTAAGATCCACACCGACTTCGAGAAAGGCTTTATCCGCGCTCAGACCATTGCTTTCGATGACTACATTGCCTGCAAGGGTGAACAAGGCGCGAAAGAAGCCGGTAAGATGCGTTCAGAAGGGAAAGACTACATCGTGAAAGATGGCGATGTGATGAACTTCCTGTTCAACGTCTAAAACGCTGCTGTCGTCTTATGAGGTTTGATTGAATCTCCTACGATTTGAAACGCGATAAATCCACGCAGCTGCGTGGATTTTTTTTAGCTCGCCAGTTAGAAAAATCCGCAAGGCCAGTGACACTTCTCACCTCTTTAAGCCCGTCGCCACACAGTGTTTGCAGATGAACGACTGGGCCGAAATCACCAAAACGCGGCGACTGGATATGCTGGAGCGTGTGGTTTTCCCCGCCATCGGTAAACTTCCTATCACGGAAATCACCCCGTACCACATTCTTAAAATTCTTCATGAAACGGCTAAACGCGGCGCACCGACTGGTAACGCAGTAAGACCGGACTCTGGCATCAGGAAACGCAGGTGCTCCAGGTCACCGATGGCACTGAGAAAACCATGATCATCAGAATGCGTATGATCGCGCAGAATGCGTTAATCGCCTTTGTTTTTCGCTGTTATTTCCGCGAAATGATGATTAAATTCGTTCAGGAACATTATTCGCACAGTCTGAGGCTCATCAGAGCGTGACTCGGATTGATCGCAGGTAAGTACAGTCTTTAACTTCATCATCAAAGTCATATCGCAAACAGAGGCAGGGAAAGAATGAGGGAGCTTGCACCCGATGGCATCACCGGGATGCCGTCACGGACGGCAGAGTATCTTTGTCGCCAGATCGCACGCCTGCTGAAAGGAGGAAGCCTGACCCCTGAGACCTGCGAGCGTATCTTTGCTTTCTGTGGAATCAGACCTTCAGATGCTCAGTGGCGTCAGTTTCTTACCCCGGTTCTTTCCTGTCTGGGATTACTGTCACTGGTTGCCGGAGCGGTGTTCTTTATTGCCTGGAACTGGGCCTGGCTGCCGAAAATGGCGAAATTTGCCCTGGCCGAGCTGTTTATCGTCGCGCTGGCGATGATTGTCTGGTGGCGCTGGTACAGCACGCTGGCACGCAAGGCATTACTGGCGACAGGGTTAAGCTTCGGTGCCCTGTTTGCGCTGTATGGACAGATTTATCAGACTGGTGCTGACAGCTGGGAGCTATTCCGGGCCTGGTTATATGTTCTTCTGCCGCTGGCGCTGATTGCCCGGCAAAACAGCCTGTGGTTTTGCAGCTGGCTGGTCGCTAACCTGGCGTTCCAGCTCTATTACAACACCCTGCCGTCGTCACTGCTGGATCTGGCCGCGTCTGACAGTTTAATCAGGCTCCCGACCACTGTGCTCTGCGGATATCTGGCGTTGCTGGCAGCCTGCCTGATTGTCAGGGAAGCACTGGCCTGGCGCGCGATAACGCATCATCCTGAGAGCTGGCTGGCAAGCCGCTGGTTCTCGCGAGTCATGGCTGGATTTTTACTGCTTCAGCTGACCGCCATTGTGGCCGGGAACCTCTCTGACTGGGGCGGCGGTGACCACCTTCCTTATATCACGGGCGGTTGGGTGATCACCCTGCTGGCAGGTTATTACCTGTACCGATACCGCTATCAGGATCTCTGCATGCTGACGCTGGGCATCGCCAGCCTGACCGTGGTCGGCTGTGCGCTAATCATGCAGTTATTTCTTTTAGCCTACGATACGAGCGATCTGTTTTTGACCGGCGCCCTGATGGCATTCTGGGTAGCGGTAAATGGTTCAATTCTGCTGAAGTGGCAACGCAAACTGGTTGAAAAGGGGCCAATCGATCTGGTTCCGGCCAGGCTGTCGTTACTGACAGACACTTTGCGTCAGCAGGGTTTGCTGAGCGCCTCGCAGGTTGAGGAAATTAAGCAACGCGGTCACGCATCCGACCTGCCCTGGTATCTGAGGCTGGCGCTAAGCGTCGGAGGCTGGGTGGCGGCGATCATCATTCTGTTACTGATGATACTGATGCTTTATGCCACTGAACTGCTCGAAGATCCGAATGCTGCCACCCTTATTATTCCTTCGCTGCTGCTTGCCGCCATTGCGCGTGGCCTGTTACGCAGTCAGCGTGACGGTAAACATCACCTCGGCCTGGCATGGGCGATTGCGGCAACGTGCGGACTGATAACCGGCGTTCTGCTGCAAATCCAGAGCAATGACGCCAGCTTTATTATGCTGAGTTCACTGACTGCCTTGCCGATCCTGGCCGCGATGGCGGTGGCTATGCCCGACCGCACTTATCGGTTTATGGCCATCACTGCCCTGACCTTTTTCCTGGTGCTGGCGGGCCATTCTATGGCCCGGCTTTACCTGTCTCCGATGGCTGCACGCCTTGCTGTGTCCGTACTGGTGGCGGCGATCATATGTTTGTGGATGTGGACAGTCAGTTATCAGTTGAGGTTACAGGCTGGGCAGTGTGCTGACGCGGTACATCCCCTGTTGTATGGCATACCTTGTGGCCTGATGTTGCTAAGTTTCCTTGGGATTAACGCGGCTTATCTCACGGATTTCCTCTGGTCAGCATCGCAATTTTCCACGCTTCAGTCTGCGACAGGCCCAGGGATCGCGGCTGGCTTAGTGCTGAGTGCGCTCAGTCATAAAAGGCACAGCCAGCCGCTGTTTTCGAGCATTACGCTGCCCGCTGCGCTTATCTGTGGGGCTGCCGCCCTCTATGCGCCGGGTATAGGGCTGGGATTATGGTTAATTCTGATGGCACGTTATCAGGGAAGTCTGGGGTTACTGGTGGTCAGTGGCGGTTTCATGGTGCTGTATGTCACTGGCTGGTATTACTTTTTGGAGGTAATTTTGCTGCAGAAATCCCTGCTGCTGCTGGTCAGCGGTCTGGTTTTACTGGGGCTGGCATGGGGAGTCAAAAAAGTATTACCCGTACAAATCGGAGGTGCCAGTGAGAATGCATAAACAGTGCCGATGGCTGGCTGGCGCTGTGATAGCGCTGGCGTTGATAGCCGTTAATGTCAGCATCTGGCAAAAAGAGCAGTTGCTGAAGCAAGGCGCGGTCATGATTTTACCCCTTGCCCCGGTTGACCCGCGATCCCTGATGCAGGGTGATTACATGGCGCTGAACTATGCCCTCACCCGTCCTCTGGAACTGACGTTGTATCAACAGGCTGAGTCCTGCGGCGCGACCCTATCAGCGCCATGCCTGCCCACCAGCGGAACCCTGATTGTTGACCTCGATGCGCAGCGTCACGCGACTCAGGCCCGCTTTGATCAGGGTGAACCTCTGCAGCCGAATCAGCTACGGGTGAAGTACCATCAACATGACGGTTCGCTGACCGTCGGCACTAACGCCTGGTTCTTTCAGGAAGGTCATGCCGACAGATTCGCGCAGGCCCGTTACGGGGCATTTCGGGTGGGAAGCGATGGCACGGCTCTCCTGACGGATCTGCTAAATGAGCAGGGTAAAGCGATTCAGCCTTAAGGATGCGAGACGCTCACTGGCCAGGCGCTAAATACCCTGACAGGCGGCCTTAATATCCTTACTGCCCGGATGCCCGTCACAGGTCGACAAAAGGTTGCTGTGCCGGAAGCCTGTTTTGCGATTAAGCCTCGCGCCGAAAATTTAAGCGGGCATGCTGAATCAATATAGCTACTCAGACATTGAGAAAATTATGCCGAACATGATTAACGACAAATGGGTTAGGGTATCTGTGATATCAGCAATATTTAGTAGTTTAGTGGGTTCATTACTGGTTATAACCTATCTTTCCTGGGGAAAAAGCATTACACCCGTAGTGGGTTTCATTTTTAATTATTTTTTCATTGTTATGGTGAGTATTATTGGCACTACGATGGGATCAATAATAATCGGCATGCCATTAGCGATGATTTCAAAGAGATTTTTTCCTGACGCTGCCCTGAAGGGGTGCTTTTTTATCGTGTGCTCTGCGCTCTTCATTTGGCTGGTTGTACTGGCATGGCCTGTTATCAGGATATGTGAAACGCCTTATTCGGATATTTTGCTTTTAAGCCCCTATGCTTTCTGTTCAGCTGCCGCACTTGCTTATCTGGTTTACTGGGATTGATGAGTATTATATCAATCAGGATCGGGGCAGAAGGACCGTTAATAAATCCACGCAGTTGCGTGGATTTTTTGTTTTAGAGTGTCTCACCGCATCTCATCTAAGTGCAGTCATCAATTTACTTTAACTACTGCACATTCATAACCGCGGTTACTGGAGTGAAGTTTTCACCCTACTTCTATTATTCAACGCTCACGCAATGCTTCGTTCATTTTATTCAGCGGCTTAAGCAGGTAATCGAGGATGCTTTTATTTCCGGTTTTGATGTCTACTGTGGCGATCATACCGGGGAAAATATAAAACTTCTCGTGGTGCTTATTTTCCAGGTAATTTGCATTGGTTTTGATCTTTACGCGGTAGTAGTAGACGTCGCGGCGCACATCATCCTGAATGGTGTCCGGTGAAATCGTCGTCACTTCGCCGTCTAAACTGCCGTAGATGGAGTAGTCGTAGGCAGTGATTTTGACTTTGGCTTTCTGCCCCGGATGAATAAACGCTACGTCGCGCGGGGAAATTTGCGCTTCCACCAGCATCTGGTCGTCAATCGGTACCAGCGTCATCAACACGCCGTTAGGCGGGATCACGCCACCGACGGTGTTAACCTCGATATTCTTTACAATGCCTTTCACCGGCGAGAAGAAGTCCAGTCGGTTGAGGGAGTCTTTGCGGCCTAAAATTACCGAACGCTGAGTCTCGATCTCCGCATTGGCTTTCGCCAGCTCCTCGCCCGCGCGGACGTGATACTGCGTTTCCAGATCGGTCGCCTTGCTTTCCATTTCGTTGATCTGCCGTTGCAGCCGCAGTACTTCGACATCGCTCGCCGCGCCCTGTTTGACCAGCGGTTTGGTCATCGCAAGCTCGCGCCGGATCAGTGCCACCCCCTGTTTCAGGCCAGAAAGCTGCTTCTCAAGGCTGTTGCGGCTGGAGTTGTACAGCTCAGTTTCCGATTTCACCAGATCCGGCTCGTTGTTCAGCTCAGGTGGAAACACCAGCGGGGTATCGTTGATTTGAGCGGTCAGACGCGCCGCCGTCGCCAGCGCCGCGTGCAGACGGGACAGACTCTCCTGCACGCCGGACTCGGTTTTAGTGCGGTCTAGCTGCGCCAGACGCTGGCCGCGCTCCACCACTTCACCCTCCTGCACGTTGATGCTGTGGACAATCCCGCCCTCCAGCGACTGCACGATCTGTTCGTGCGAAGAGGGAATGACTTTGCCAGTGCCGGTGGTCACTTCGTCCAGCGTATAAAAGTTCGCCCACAGCACAAAACTCAGCAACATCAGCGCCAGGCTCCAGACCAGAACGGTCGAGCGCGGCAGGGATTTTTCCGCCAGCGGCCGGTGATACTGTTTTTGTCCATTTATCGGTTTTTTGCGTCCGATCATTATGCCCTGTCCTTATTCGCTGGTTTAACGGCCTGAGCGGGCTGTCCTTTTGGCCTGAAATGTTTATTCAGGATCTCATCTTTGCTGCCATCGAGCGTGATACGGCCGTTATCCATCACGACGATGCGATCGACCAGCTGCAACAGCGCCAGACGGTGCGTAGCGATTACCAGGGTTTTGTTTTCCCCCCACGCCGACAGGTGATGTATCAGGTTCGCCTCGGAGATTTCATCCAGCCAGGCGGTGGGTTCATCCAGCAGTAATACCTGCGGCTGCATGATGATATGCCGCGCCAGCAGCAGTGCCTGGCGCTGACCGCCGGAAAGCCCGACGCCGCCTTCGTGGATCAGGAAGTTCAGACCATTCTCTTTTTGCTGCACAAAGGGCAGCGCGCCGCTGATGATCAGCGCCTGATGGATCTCTTCATCGGTAGCCTGCGGGCGGCCCATGGTAATGTTGTCACGCACCGAGCCAAAGAACAGCCGGGCGTGCTGGTTATGCAGCGCCACGTCACGGCGTAAATCTGCCGGATCGATCTGTTTGATGTTGACGTTATCCAGCACCACCTGCCCTTGCTGAACCTGCTGCATCCCGGCCAGCACCTGCAACAGCGTGGATTTCCCCGCGCCGTTTTTGCCCAGTACGGCAATCTTCTCGCCCGGCGCGATTTTCAGGCGGGCGATGGCCAGATTGGCGACTTTCTCTTCTTCGTCGTAATAGAACACCGCGTCATTGAGCTGATACTCACCGGCGATTTGTGCCTTGTGGACCATTTTCTGGCCATCTTCCCGATCGATAGGCCGTTGCATCAGTTCATCCAGCCCTTTACGGGCAACTTTGGCCTGCTGCCAGCGGGAAAGCACGCCGGAGATCTGCGCCAGCGGCGCGATAGTGCGCGAGGCCAGAATGGTGGTTCCGACCAGCGCACCGGTGGTCATGTCGCCGTTCATCACCAGATAACACCCCACCAGCAGCACAATGGCATACACAATCGCCTGCACTTCCTGCGTCCAGGTCATCAGCAGGCTGGTGAGAAAACGCTGACGCATACTGATATCGGCGGAGACTTCGTTGCAGTGGTTCCACTGGTTCTGGAAACGCTGTTCGGCGCGCATCAGTTTGATGTCTTCAAGGGATTCCACCGCTTCCACCAGCGAGGCGTTTCGCACCGCTGATTCGCGCATCCCTTCGCTGGCGAGCTTCGCCAGGGGTTTTTGGATAAGCAGACCGGGGATCAGCAACAGCGGAATGGCCAGCAGCACCACAAACACCAGCGGACCGCCAATCATCCACAGAATGACCGTGAACAGCAGGAAAAACGGCAGATCGGAAATCACGCTGATGGTAGTGGAGGTGATTAACTCGCGCACCGATTCCAGTTCACGGATTTGCGAAATAAAGGAGCCGGTGGATTTGGAACGGGCACTGTTTTTAATGCGCAGCGCGCGGCCAAACACCCGGTCGGATATGCGCAGATCGGCGCGTTTCCCTACCACATCAGAAATATGGACGCGGACCATGCGCATCACGAATTCGAAAACAATGGCGATCATCACACCGCCAAATAGCACCCACAGCGTGGGGATGGACTGCGATGGCACCACGCGGTCGTAAACCTGCATGGAGAACAACATGCCCGCGAGCGCCAGCACGTTGGCGATCATCGCTGCCACCATGATGTCGCTGTAGCGGCGCCAGTCTTTCAGCGCCAGCTCCCAGAACCAGTTTCTTCTGTAGGGCTTGATGTAGTTATCAACGCGCGCATCGGGAATGGTTTGCAGCGGTCGCAGCAGCGTGATGCTCTGCACCCGCGCTAACAGTTGTTCAGCCGTCAGCGGCGTTTCCAGCCCCTGATCTTCAGTAAATTGCACGGCGCATTGGCCGCTGGCGTCCAGATGCGTCACCACGCCCAGTCGGCCATTATCCAGCGCAACGATAAACGGCACCGACATCGGGTCGAGATCCGCCGGATGAAAATCGCGGGTCACGCGTGCCAGTCCGAGCTTTTGCGCCATCTCATCGAGCACGCTCTCCTGCGGTGCGCCCATCTCCCAGGCGAGGGTGGCTTTCACATGCTCTTCTGAGTAATCCAGACGATAGTGCCGGGCAACATCCAGCATGGCGCTCAGCCATGCCGCATACCCCTTTTGTTTCTCCGCCTGCGCGGCGCGACCGTCGACGACCGCTGCGTCGGGTGCGCTACTGCTTTTATCTGACATGGTCTCTTTATTCATCTGTATTGTTGCCTAATTCACTGTTCCTTCACGTTCATTCCAGAACATGATTATGGAGCGGGAGCAGCGGAGCAGAGACTGTGCCCTCTGCCCCGCCGCCTTCCATTTACCGTTAATTAGCCAACCACTAATTGATGGTTTGCCAGCAGCGTCGCCAGATCGGTGTGGACGTTGGTCAGCGTCGCGATGGTCGTCATCGACTGCGCCGTGCCGCTGCCATCCAGATCAACCTTAATCACCGTGTTGTTACCTTCGGTGGTCACGCTCAGGTAATTCGCCAGATTGCCAACGCCTGAACCCAGCGTCGCGACGCCGTTAACGTAGCTGGCGTCCGCCGTACCGCTGTACCCGCTCGACTGCAACAGGTCACTCAGATCAAGACGGTCGGTATTCGCCGTCCCTTCCCAGGTCCCAACCTTGAAGCCGTTGATGGTGTCGACACCGTTGCCGCCGGTGGCATCGCTGCTGTCCAGCAACTTGTACAGCAGCGTGTCGTGCCCACCTTTACCCAGGTTGAAGGTGTCATTACCACCGCGTCCTTCGAACACGTTATTACCTGCACTGCCGGTGATAACATCGTCGTAATTCGACCCGGCAATCCCCTCGATATCCTTGAAGGTCGCCGTGTTGAATCCGGTGTTCTGTGCGCTGCTGCTGCTGAGATCTACCGTGACCCCGCTGGAGGCGTTTTTAAAATCGACGATATCCTGACCGCCGGTGGCGCTCCATGTCGCATGGTCTGACGAGCTGCTCCAGCCGCCGCCACCGTTGTAAACGTAGGTGCCGCTTTCAGCGATAAACGTGTCGTTATAGCCGGTGCCGGTGAGGGTGCCGCTGGTGCCGCCGTTCGCCGCGTCTGCGGTGAGCGAATAGCTGCTGGTGCCGTCGCCTGCGCTCAGGTCTGTCCAGGTGGCATTGGTGGACACGCCGTTGATGTTGCGCACCAGCACCGCCGAATACGTTTCATTCGGATCCAGACCGTAGAAGTTCACCAGCGCCGAGGAGTCGTTGACGCCGACGCCCGACTGGGCGTTGATGATCTGCGACGCCACCCGTTCACCGGCAGAGTTGTAAAGCTGTACGGTATTACCGTAGAACACGTTCATGCCTTCGCCGTCGAGAATGCGCAGGTGAAGAGCCGTGCCGTCCGCAATGCTGGCATTGTTGGCGATGTACACCACTTTGCCGTTTGCCTGCGACACCAGCAGATCCTGCGTACCGTTCCAGTCGTAATCGAGGGTGGCAATCCCCGTCACGTTAACCAGTGAAGAAGCAAGCGTACTGCTGCTCCAGCCTTTGCCGGTACCGTCGTTAACATACAGTTGGGCGGTCTGGCTGGCCGAATAGGTGCTGAACTTGATGATGTCCATGTCACCGTCGCCGTCCCAGTCCACGGCAGCGGACAGATAACCGGCGGACGCGGTATTGGTGGTCGATGTTTCAACCGCGGTTGGCGTGGTCAGCAAGGTTCCCTGCCCGCTGTTGTAGTAAATCGCACCGCCATAGTTGTAGCTGCCGTTAGGGTTCAGACCGGAGGAAATGTACAAATCCATCAGGCCGTCGCCGTTGAAATCCGCCCAGGTCATTGAGACGGCCGTGGTGGTGTTCGCGGCATTCGGCACAAAGACGTTGGCGATGTTCTGCGTTTCCGTCAGCGCACCTGTGCCACTGTTGTTGATCACCGTCAGCGCATAGGCACCGCTGCGGTTGGTATGCTGCACAATGTCGACCGTACCGTCATTGTTAATGTCCACGCCGGAAATTTCCCGGTAGGTGACCCCGGCAAGACCGGCCGCTCCGTACGTACCATCTGGCGACAGCACGCCGTTGTTATTGACCAGATAGCTGCGGGAGTCGCCGCCTGCATCGCCGTATGCCATGTCCAGCCAGCCATCACCGGTTTTGTCATAAGCCATGATCCCGCCGTACCAGATGGTTGTGCCGATAGCCTGCTGACCGTAGGTATAAGTGCCATCCGTGTTCGCCGTCCATTTGCCCTGGATACTGCCGCCGTAGTTGGTTTCCGTCGCATAGATGTCTGAGGTGCCATTACGGTCGGTATCCGCCAGCGTATAACTCACCACAATGTTGCCGCGGGAGTTGGTCAGCGTGGTGCCGGTATAGCTGTTCAGACCAGAGCTGGTGTAATCAGAGATACCGGTGACCACGTTCCACAAGCCACTGCTGTTCAGGCTGAAGGCCATCGCATTGGTGGTGGTTGCCCCAGCGGTGCTCGCCCAGCTGGTGTCCACCGCCGTTTCGGCATAAACCACCAGAGAACCGTGGCTGATCCCCGCCTCGTTACCGTTGCCCGCGCTGCTTCTGACCTGAGCAGTCACGTCATACGTCGCCAGCGCCAGAGAACCCGGCAGCTGCAAATACCAGGTGTTGTTGATCGGATCGACCACCACCGCACCGCCGGATTCCGAGGTATAGGTGACGCCGTTTACCACCACCTGTACATACATCCCCTCACCCAACGCTTCAGATAGCGTACCGCTGATGATTGGCGTCGTATCCTGGGTCGATTCACCGGTCACGGTGGCAATCGTGGTCGGAATCGAGGTATCGACCGTCAGGGTGAAGTCTGACGACGATGTGACGTTGCCCGCCAGATCCTGCGAGGTCGCGACGTAAATATAGGTCCCGTCCGCCAGCGCGGAATCCGAGAAGGTCCACGCCAGGCCCACCACCGTCGCAACGCCAACGTACACCCCGTTGCGGTAGATCTTCAGCACTTCGCCGTCGGCCAGCGCTTTGCTCAGCGTGCCGCTCAGCGTCGGCGCGGTTTCGTCGGTGTGGGTGCCGGAACCGAACGATCCCTGACGGTCTCCCTTATTGTCAGAATAGCTGGCGATAGTCGCCTGCGCTTCCGGGTTCAGCGTATCAACCGTCACCAGCTGAGAACCGACCGCCCCGGTGTTACCCGCCAGATCGATCACCCGCACCTGCACGTTGTAAACGCCATCGCCGAGTACGGTACCGGTAGCGTCATAGCTCCAGGTGCGTCCGCGGGTGACGACGTCAATCCATGTCTGACCGCCATCGAGGCTGATCTGCGCCCATTCATCGCTCGCAAGCGTTGCACTCAGGTTGCCGGAGAACGTCAGCGTGGTATCGCTGGTGATGAAATCATGGCTGTTATCACCGGTATCGGTGCCGATCGCGCCAATGGTGATGGCTTGCGATGGCGCAGTGGTGTCAATCGTCACCACCTGCTGCGCGGTCTGGCCGACGTTACCGGCCTGATCGACCACGCGTACCTGATACAGCGTTTGCCCGTCGGTCAGCGTGCGACCATCGCTATAGCTCCACTTCAGGCCGGAGAGCGCAACGGTCGTCCAGCTCGCGCCGTTATCAATGCTGATCTGCACCACTTCGCCCGCGCCCAGCGCCTGTCCGATAGAACCGGTCACGGTCAGCGAGGTATCACTGGTGATGAAATCGCTGGCAGACACACCGGTGTCGGTGGCGATACTGTCGATGGTCACGGTTTTGCTGCTGTCCGGCGCCACGGTATCCACGGTGACAACCTGACTGGAGATGCTGCCCACGTTACCGGCGGCATCTACCACGCGAACATAGTAGGTGTAATCCCCGTCGGTCAGCGTGCGGTCATCAACGTACCTCCAGCGCGTGCCGATGGTGGTCGTGTTGAGCCACGTCACCCCCCCATCAAGACTAATTTGCGCATATTCATCCGCCGCCAGCGTCGCGCCGAGCGTGCCGCTCACGGTCAGCGAAGTGTCGCTGGTGACGAAATCGCTGCTGCTCAGACCGGTGTCGTTGCTGACAGCATCAATGCTGATGGTTTTACTGCTGTCCGGGGCGACGGTGTCGATGGTCACCACCTGACTGGCGGTTGCGCCGACGTTACCGGCCAGATCTACCACGCGCATCTGATAGTTGTAGTCGCCATCGGCCAGCGTGCGGCTGTCGATGTAGGTCCACGTCAGGCCACTGATATTGACATCTTTCCAGGTGATGCCGCCGTCGATGCTGATCTGCGCATATTCATCCGCATTCAGCGCCGCGCCCAGCGTGCCGCGCAGGTTGATGGTGTTATCGCTGGTGATGAAATCAGTACTGCTCAGGCCGGTATCCTGCGAAACCGCATCGATAGTGATCGACTGGCTGGCCGTTGGCGCTACGGTGTCAATAACCACCGTTTTCGTCGCCGTCGAACCGACGTTCCCCGCCGCATCAATCACCCGGACGTTATAGGTGTATGACCCGTCCGCCAGCGCGCTGCCCGGGGCATAACTCCACGTGGTGCCCACCACGGTGAGCGTCTGCCAGCTGATGCCGCCGTCGAGGCTGATTTGCGCCGACTCGGCATTGCCCAGCGCCGCACTCAGCCCGCCTTTCAGCGTGATGGTGTTGTCGCTGGTGACAAAGTCAGTATTGCTGCGTCCGGTGTCTTCACTCAGCGAATCAATGGTGATGGTCATCGACGGCGCCGTGGTATCCACGGCAATCTCGTGGATGTCGCTGCCGGTGTTGCCGATACTGTTGGTGACGGAAGCGGTGATTGCGTAGTTATTGCCATCCGCCAGCGCTGACACCGCGTTGGCGCTGAGGTTGAGCGTCCAGCTCAGATCCGCCGCGACCGAAGTGGTGTACGTCTGCCCGTTGAGCGTCACGGTGACGAGGCTGTTCGCCGGTGCGGTGGTGGTGCCGCTGATAGCGAGCGAAGTGCCGTGCTCGGCGGCGTTCACCACGTCGTCCTGCGCGAAGGTGTTGATGCTTATGGTTGGCATCTCACCGCTCAGGGTAACGGACGATGCTGCCGACACCGGGTTGCCCGCCACATCACTGACGGATGCGCTGACGGTATAGCTGCCGTCCGCCGCGCCGAGGAAATCCGCCGCCGGAACGGTCACACTCCAGGTGCCGTCAGAGGCCACCGTGGCGTGATACTCACGGTGATTAAATGTGACGGTCACCGTCTGACCGGCTTCCGCGCTGGTTGTCCCGCCGATCGCCTGACCGGCATGCTGCTCGGCGGAGTTGATGATGTCATCACCGGCAATGGTGTTGATGGTCAGGGTCGGCGCGAGGGTATCGACAATCACCGATGCATTCGCCGACGCCGGGTTCCCGGCCACGTCGCTGGTGCTGGCGGTGACCGTCAGCGTGCCGTCCTGCAGGGCCGCAACGTCATTTTGCGGAACCTGCACCGACCATAGGCCGTCGGCGCTCACCTGCGTGGTATAAGTGACGCTGTTCAGCGTCACGTGCACCGTTTGCCCCGCCTGCGCCGTCGTGGTGCCGCTCAGGGTTAACGCCTGACCCAGCTCCGCTGCATTCAGGATCCCGTCCGCGGCGATCGGGTTGATCAGCAGCGCCGGTGCGGTGGTATCAACCGTCACGTCATGCGTGGCGCTGACCGGGTTGCCTGCCGTATCGCTGGCGCTGGCTGTTACGGTGTAATTACCGTCAGTCAGTTTCGCCACATCGGTCGCCGGTATGCTTAGCGTCCAGTCACCTTTGACATCCACCTGCACAGTGTAGGTTTTGCCGTTCAGCACGACGGCCACCTCTGTTCCGGACACCAGTTTTTCGCTGCTGCCGGACAGCGTCAGGCTGTTGCCCTGTTCCGCCGCATTGATAATGTCGTCCTGCGCAATGGTATCGATGCTCAGGCTGAGGGCATCAGTCATGACGGTGATCAGATGGTCGGTGCTGCCGGTGTTGCCCGCGTTATCGGTGATGCTGACCGTAAATGTCGTGTCACCGGAAGCCAATGCGCTGATAGCGCTGGCCGGAACGCCGATGCTCCAGTTGCCGCGGGCGTCAACCACGGTGGTGTAGGTATGGCCGTCGATCGCCAGCGTCACCAGATTGCCTGCCTGCGTGCCTGTGCTGCCACCGGTGATCACCTGCGCCTGCGCATGTTCAGCGGTATTCAGCACATCGTCACCGGCGACGGTGTTGATGGTCACCACCGGCGCGGTCGCGTCAACCAGCAAGGAGCCGGTGGCGCGGCTGCTGTTGCCGGCGATATCGCTGACGCTGGCGCTCACGGTGTAAGTTCCGTCAGCCAATGCGCCTGCACTCGCCGCCGGTAGCGTGGTGCTCCACGTCCCGTCTGCCGCCACGCTCGCCGTGTAGGTCTGGCCGTTAAGCGTCAGGGTGACCTGCTGACCAGCTTCGGCGGTGGAGGTCCCGCCGATCGCCACGTCCGCATTCGCTTCCGCGCCGTTAAGCACATTATTACCGGCGATGGTGTTGATGGTCAGCGTTGGCGCAGCGGTATCCACCAGCGCCGTGTTTGCCGCCGTGGCGCCGTTGCCCGCCGCGTTGCTCACGCTCACGGACACCGTTGCGTCACCGTCTTTCAGCGCCTTCATGTCCGCTGCCGCAACGGTGATGCTCCAGCTGCCGTCGGCCTGCACGCGGGTGGTGTACTGATGACCGGCAAAGTTTACGCTGACATCGCGACCGGCTTCGACGTTCTGCGTGGTGCCGCTCAGGGTCAGATCCGCCGCTTTCTCCGCCGCGTTAATGATGCCGTCGCTGGCAATGGTATCGACGCTGATCGCTACGCTGCTCAGATCGACGGTGATGTTTTGCGTGATGGTCACCGGGTTACCGGAGGCATCCGCGCCGCTGACGACGATCGCCAGCTGACCCGCAGGCCACTTCGCCACGTCTGCCGCCGGAACCGCCGCCGACCAGCTGCCGTTGGCGCCGACCGTGGCAGCATAATCGGTGCCGTTGACGGTCACGGTGACGCTGCTGCCCGCGGCGATATCAGAGCTGGTGCCGCTGATGATCTGGTTTTGATTAATCTCGATGCTGTTGACGATGTCGTCACCGGCAACCGTATTGATGCGTAGGCCCGGCAAACCGGCGTCGATACCGATCTGGCGATCGCCGCTGCCGGTATTGCCGTGCTGGTTGGTGACGCTCGCGCTGACGGTTAAATCGCCGTCGCCCAGCGCCTGCAAATCGGCCGCCGGAACGCTGACGCTCCAGCTCAGATCCGCCTGCACTTCGGCCTGGTAGGTGTGACCGCCGAGCGTAACGGTGACGGTGTCACCGGCCGCCGCGTTGCTCACGCGCCCGCTCAGGGTCTGGCCTGCCGCCGCTTCGGCTGCGTTGATGATGTTATCGCCCGCCACAGCATTAATGATGACGGAAGGCAGCGAGGTATCAACCAGCAGGTTAGCGCTTTCGGTGATGGCGTTGCCGACATCGCTGTTGGCGCTGGCTGTTACGCTGTAGTTGGCTTCCCCAAGCGCTGCCAGTGCGCTGGCCGGAACGGTCAGGCTCCAGACGCCCGCGGCAATTTGCGCGCTGTAAGTGACGCCGTTCAGCGTGACGCTGACCTGAGTGCCGTCACTCAGGTTGCTGCCGGTGCCGGAAATCGTCAGATCTGCACCTTTTTCGACGGCGTTGAGTACGTTGTCCTGCGCGATAGCGTCAATGCTGATGCCCGGCAGGCCGGTATCTACGGTCACATTGTGCGTCTGCGAACCGGTGTTACCGGCGCTGTCAGTGATGCTGACGCTCACGGTGTAAGTGCCGTCAGAGATCCCGCCGATCGCGCTGGCCGGTACGCCGACGCTCCAGTTGCCGCTGGCATCCACCACGGTGTTATAGGTATGGCCGTCGATCACCACGCTCACGCTGTTACCGCTGACCGTACCCGTGCTGCTGCCGCTGATCACCTGCGCCTGCGCGTGTTCGGTGCTGTTAATGACGTCGTCACCGGCGATGGTGTTGATGGTCACCACCGGCGCGGTCGCGTCAACCAGCAACGCGCTGGTCGCCCCGGTGCGGTTACCGGCGATATCGCTGACGCTGGCGCTCACGGTGTAAGTTCCGTCAGCCAGCGCGCCTGCGCTGGCCGCCGGTAGCGTGGTGCTCCACGTCCCGTCTGCCGCCACGCTCGCGGTGTAGGTCTGGCCGTTAAGCGTCAGGGTGACCTGCTGACCGGCTTCGGCGGTGGAGGTTCCGCCGATCGCCACGTCCGCCCCCGCTTCCGCGCCGTTAAGCACGTTATTACCGGCGATGGTGTTGATGGTCAGCGTTGGCGCTGTCGCATCCACCAGCGCCGTGTTTGCCGCCGTGGCGCCGTTGCCCGCCGCGTTGCTCACGCTCACGGACACCGTTGCGCCGCCCTCTTTCAGCGCCGCCATGTCCGCTGCCGGAACGGTGACGCTCCAGCCGCCGTCCGTTTCTACCTGCGCGGTATAGCTATGACCGGCGAAAATCACCGTCACCTTCTGACCGGCTTCGACATTCAGCGTGGTGCCGCTCAGGGTCAGATCCGCCGCTTTCTCCGCCGCGTTAATGATGTCGTCGCTGGCGATGGTATCGACGCCGATCGCTACGCTGCTCAGATCGACGGTGATGTTTTGCGTGATGGTCACCGGGTTACCGGAGGCATCCGCGCCGCTGACGGCGATCGCCAGCTGACCCGCAGGCCACTTCGCTACGTCTGCCGCCGGAACCGCCGCCGACCAGCTGCCGTTGGCGCCGACCGTAGCATGATAGTCGGTGCCGTTGACGGTCACGGTGACGCTGCTGCCCGCGGCGATATCAGTGCTGGTGCCGCTGATGATCTGGTTTTGATTGATCTCGATGCTGTTGACGATATCGTCACCGGCAACCGTGTTGATGCGCAGGCCCGGCAAACCGGCGTCGATGACGATCTGGCGATCGCCGCTGCCGGTATTGCCGTGCTGGTTGGTGACGCTCGCGCTGACGGTTAAATCGCCGTCGCCCAGCGCCTGCAAATCGGCCGCCGGAACGCTGACGCTCCAGCTCAGACCCGCCTGCACTTTGGCTTCGTAGGTGTGGCCGCCGAGCGTAACGGTGACGGTGTCCCCGGCCGCCGCGTTGCTCACGCGCCCGCTCAGGGTCTGATCGGCCGCCACTTCGGCTGCGTTGATGATGTCATCGCCCGCAATCGCGCTGAGGGTCACCGAGGGCAGCGCGCTGTCGACCAGTACGCCGTGCGTCGTGCTGCCGGTGTTGCCTGCGGCATCAACGGTGGAGGCGGTCAGGCTGTAATTCGCCTCGCCGAGCTGAGCCACATCCGCCGCCGGGACGTTCAGCGTCCACGCGCCGCCGCTAACGCTGGCAGAGTAGTCTTTGCCGTTCAGGTTCAGCGTCACGGTGGAACCGTCCGCGCCGCTGCTGGTGCCGCTCACCGTCAGGGCTTCGCCTTTTTCCATGGCGTTGATCACGTCGTCAGCCGCCACGGTACTGATGGTCAGCACCGGCGCGGCGGTGTCTACGATCACCACGTGCGAGGCTGTACCCGGATTGCCCGCCGCATCGGCGACGGTGGCGGTAATGGTGTGGCTGCCGTCCGCCAGACCGCTGACCACGGCGGCAGGCACGCCGAGGCTCCAGTTGCCGCTGGCATCCACCGCAGCGGTGTAGCTGCTGCCGTCGATGACCACGGTGACCAGGCCACCCGCCGGAACGCCGGTAGATGAACCGCTGATGATGAGGTTCTGCTGGTGTTCATGAGCGTTGACAATATCGTCTGCAGAAACGGTGTTGATGGCAAGCGTTGGCGCGGTCACGTCCACCTGCAGCGAACCATTCGCGCCGGTGCGGTTACCGGCGATATCGCTGACGCTGGCGCTCACGGTATAGGTTCCGTCAGTCAACGCACCTGCACTGGCCGCCGGTATCGTGGTGCTCCAGGTGCCGTCTGCCGCCACGCTCGCCGTGTAGCTCTGGCCGTTAAGCGTCAGGGTGACCCGCTGGCCGGCTTCGGCGGTGGAGGTTCCGCCGATCGCCACGTCCGCCCCCGCTTCCGCGCCGTTGAGCACGTTATCACCAGCGATGGTGTTGATGGTCAGGGTTGGCGCAGCGGTATCCACTTCCACGGTATGCGCTGCCGTGGCGCCGTTGCCCGCCGCGTTAGTCACGCTCACGGACACCGTTGCGTCGCCGTCTTTCAGCGCCGCCATGCTCGCTGCCGGAACGGTGACGCTCCAGCTGCCGTCCGTTTCTACCTGCGCGCTATAGCTATGACCGGCGAAAATCACCGTGACCTTCTGACCAGCTTCGACATTCAGCGTGGTGCCGCTCAGGGTCAGGTCCGCCGCTTTCTCCGCCGCGTTAATGATGTCATCGGCCGCGACAGTGTCGATAGCAATCGCCACACTGGTGAGATCGACGGTGATATCGTTTGAAATCGTGACGCTGTTTCCGGCTGAACTGGTGCCAGTAACGGATACCGTCAGCGCGCCCGCAGGCCAGCTGGCAACGTCCGCTGCCGGAACCGCCGCTGACCAGCTGCCGTTGGCGGTCACGGTCGCGTGGTACTCAACGCTGTTAACCGTGACGGTAACGCTGCTGCCCGCGGTCAGGCCGCTGCTGGTGCCGCTGATGATCTGATTCTGATTGATCTCGATGCTGTTGACGATATCGTCACCGGCAACGGTATTGATGCGCAGGCCGGGGATCGCGGCGTCAATAGCAATGTCGCGCTCACCGGATCCGGTGTTGCCGCTGATATTGGTCACCGTTGCGGAGACTTTCAGCGCGCCGTCGCCCATGGCAGCAAGATCGGCGGCAGGGATCGTCAGGCTCCACGTAAAATCATCTTCGACGGTGGCGTAATACGTTTTTCCACCCACGGTGACGGTCACCTGCTGTCCCGCTTCCGCATGGATAACGGTGCCGCCGATCGCCTGATCGGACTTCACTTCGGTGGCGTTGATGATGTCATCACCGGCCACCACGTTGATGGTCACCGCCGGGCTGTCGGAGGAAGTTTGCAGCCCTTTGCTCACTGACCCGCTGTTGCCGACATCATCGGTGCCGCGCACGCTAACCTGATACAACGCCTGGCCCAGATTCGCCAGATCGCTGGCCGGAATGTCCGCGCTCCATGCGCCGTCGGTCACGGTGCCCTGATACTCCAGACCGTTAAGGGTAACGATAACCGTCACGCCATCCATCAGACCGGTCACGGTGCCGGTGATGGTCAGCGTTGAAAGCGCTTCGGTGGCGTTAAGAATGTTGTCGCCGCCTGCCATGTCGTTGATGGTAAAGACCGGCGCGGCGGTATTGACCACCACGTTTTGCCCGGCCGAACCGACGTTACCGGCGGTGTCTGTCGCGCTGGCGGTGACCTTATAGCTGCCGTCCGCGAGGCCGCTGATGATGCTGGCCGGTACGCCGACGCTCCAGTTGCCGCTGGCATCCACCACGGTGTTATAGCTATGGCCGTCGATCACCACGTTCACGATGTTACCGCTGACCGTACCCGTACTGCTGCCGCTGATCACCAGCGCCTGCGCGTGTTCGGTGCTGTTAATGACGTCGTCACCGGCGAGGGTGTTGATGGTCACTTCCGGCGCGGTCGCGTCAACCTGCAATGAGCCGCTGGCGCGGCTGCTGTTACCGGCGATATCGCTGACGCTGGCGCTCAGGGTATAGGTTCCGTCAGCCAGCCCTGCCGCATCTGCCGCCGGTAGCGTGGTGCTCCACGTCCCGTCCGCCGCCACGCTCGCCGTGTAGGTCTGGCCGTTAAGCGTCAGGGTGACCTGCTGACCGGCTTCGGCGGTGGACGTTCCGCCGATCGCCACGTCCGCCCCCGCTTCCGCGCCGTTAAGCACGTTATCACCGGCGATAGTGTTGATGGTCAGCGTTGGCGCAGCGGTATCCACTTGCGCCGTGTTTGCCGCCGTGGCGCCGTTGCCCGCCGCGTTGCTCACGCTCACGGACACCGTTGCGTCACCCTCTTTCAGCGCCGCCATGTCCGCTGCCGGGACGGTAACGCTCCAGCTGCCGTCGGCCTGCACGCGGGTGGTGTACTGATGGCCGGCAAAGTTTACGGTCACATCGCGACCGGCTTCGACGTTCAGCGTGGTGCCGCTCAGGGTCAGATCCGCCGCTTTTTCCGCCGCGTTAATGATGCCGTCGCTGGCGATGGTATCGACGCCGATCGCCACACTGGCGAGATCGACGTTGATATCGTTTGAAATCGTGACGCTGTTTCCGGCTGAACTGGTGCCGGTAACGGATACCGTCAGCGCGCCCGCAGGCCAGCTGGCAACGTCCGCTGCCGGAACCGCCGCCGACCAGCTGCCGTTGGCGGTCACGCTCGCGTGGTACTCAACGCCGTTAACCGTGACGGTGACGCTGCTGCCCGCGGTCAGGCCAGTGCTGGTGCCGCTGATGATCTGATTTTGATTGATCTCGATGCTGTTGACGATATCGTCGCCGGCAACGGTATTGATGCGCAGGCCCGGCAAACCGGCATCGATGACGATCTGGCGATCGCCGCTGCCGGTATTGCCGTGCTGGTTGGTGACGCTCGCGCTGACGGTTAAATCGCCGTCGCCCAGCGCCTGCAAATCGGCCGCCGGAACGCTGACGCTCCAGCTCAGATCCGCCTGCACTTTGGCCTGGTAGGTGTGGCCGCCGAACGTAACGGTGACGGTGTCCCCGGCCGCCGCGTTGCTCACGCGCCCGCTCAGGGTCTGGTCTGCCGCCACTTCGGCTGCATTGATGATGTCATCGCCCGCAATCACGCTGAGGGTCACCGACGGCAGCGCGCTGTCGACCAGTACGCCGTGCGTCGTGCTGCCGGTGTTGCCTGCGGCATCAACGGTGGAGGCGGTCAGGCTGTAATTCGCTTCGCCGAGCTGAGCCACATCCGCCGCCGGAACGTTCAGCGTCCACGCGCCGCCGCTGACGCTGGCAGAGTAGTCTTTGCCGTTCAGGTTCAGCGTCACGGTGGAACCGTCCGCGCCGCTGCTGGTGCCGCTCACCGTCAGGGCTTCGCCTTTCTCGATGGCGTTGATCACGTCGTCAGCCGCCACGGTACTGATGGTCAGCACCGGCGCGGCGGTGTCTATGGTCACCACGTGCGAGGCTGAACCCGGATTGCCCGCCGCATCGGCGACAGTGGCGGTAATGGTGTAGCTTTTGTCAGCCAGACCGCTGACCACGGCGGCAGGCACGCCGACGCTCCAGTTGCCGCTGGCATCCACCGCAGCGGTGTAGCTGCTGCCGTCGATGACCACGGTGACCAGGCCGCCCGCCGGAACGCCGGTAGATGAACCGCTGATGATAAGGTTCTGCTGGTGTTCATGGGCGTTGACAATGTCGTCGGCAGAAACGGTGTTAATGGCAAGCGTTGGCGCGGTCACGTCCACCTGCAGCGAAGCACTCGCGCCGGTGCGGTTACCGGCGATATCGCTGACGCTGGCGCTCACGGTATAGGTTCCGTCGGTCAGCCCTGCCGCATCTGCCGCCGGAACCGCCGTGCTCCAGGTGCCGTCCGCCGCCACGCTCGCCGTGTAGGTCTGGCCGTTAAGCGTCAGGGTGACACGCTGACCGGCTTCGGCGGTGGAAGTCCCGCCGATCGCCACGTCCGCCCCCGCTTCCGCGCCGTTAAGCACGTTATCACCGGCGATGGTGTTGATGGTCAGCGTTGGCGCAGCGGTATCCACTTGCGCCGTGTTTGCCGCCGTGGCGCCGTTGCCCGCCGCGTTGATCACGCTTACGGACACCGTTGCGTCGCCCTCTTTCAGCGCCGCCATGTCCGCTGCCGGAACGGTGACGCTCCAGCTGCCGTCGGCCTGCACGCGGGTGGTGTACTGATGACCGGCAAAGTTTACGCTCACATCGCGGCCGGCTTCGACGTTCAGCGTGGTGCCGCTCAGGGTCAGATCCGCCGCTTTCTCCGCCGCGTTAATGATGTCGTCGCTGGCAATGCTATCGACGCCGATCGCTACGCTGCTCAGATCGACGGTGATGTTTTGCGTGATGGTCACCGGGTTTCCGGAGGCATCCGCGCCGCTGACGACGATCGCCAGCTGACCCGCAGGCCACTTCGCCACGTCTGCCGCCGGAACCGCCGCCGACCAGCTGCCGTTGGCGCCGACCGTGGCAGCATAATCGGTGCCGTTGACGGTCACGGTGACGCTGCTGCCCGCGGCGATATCAGTGCTGGTGCCGCTGATGATCTGGTTTTGATTAATCTCGATGCTGTTGACGATATCGTCACCGGCAACCGTGTTGATGCGCAGGCCCGGCAAACCGGCGTCGATGACGATCTGGCGATCGCCGCTGCCGGTATTGCCGTGCTGGTTGGTGACGCTCGCGCTGACGGTTAAATCGCCGTCGCCCAGCGCCTGCAAATCGGCCGCCGGAACGCTGACGCTCCAGCTCAGATCCGCCTGCACTTTGGCCTGGTAAGTGTGGCCGCCGAGCGTAACGGTGACGGTGTCCCCGGCCGCCGCGTTGGTCACGCGCCCGCTCAGGGTCTGGTCTGCCGCCACTTCGGCTGCGTTGATGATGTCATCGCCCGCGACCATGCTGATGTTCACCGACGGCAGCGCGCTGTCGACCAGTACGCCGTGCGTCGTGCTGCCGGTGTTGCCTGCGGCATCGACGGTGGAGGCGGTCAGGCTGTAATTCGCCTCGCCGAGCTGAGCCACATCCGCCGCCGGAACGTTCAGCGTCCACGCGCCGCCGCTGACGCTGGCAGAGTAGTCTTTGCCGTTCAGGTTTAGCGTCACGGTGGAACCGTCCGCGCCGCTGCTGGTGCCGCTCACCGTCAGGGCTTCGCCTTTCTCGATGGCGTTGATCACGTCGTCAGCCGCCACGGTACTGATGGTCAGCACCGGCGCGGCGGTCTCTACGGTCACCACGTGCGAGGCTGAACCCGGATTGCCCGCCGCATCGGCGCCAGTGGCGGTGATGGTGTAGCTTTTGTCAGCCAGACCGCTGACCACGGCGGCAGGCACGCCGACGCCCCAGTTGCCGCTGGCATCCACCGCAGCGGTGTAGCTGCTGCCGTCGATGACCACGGTGACCAGGCCGCCTGCCGGAACGCCGGTAGATGAACCGCTGATGATGAGGTTCTGCTGGTGTTCATGCGCGTTAATAATGTCGTCTGCAGAAACGGTGTTGATGGCAAGCGTTGGCGCAGTAAAGTCCACCAGTAACGCGCTGGTCACGCTGGTGCTGTTACCGGCGATATCGCTGACGCTGGCGCTGACGGTATAGATGCCGTCGCTCAGCCCTGCCGCATCTGCCGCCGGAACCGCCGTGCTCCAGGTGCCGTCCGCCGCCACGCTCGCCGTGTAGGTCTGGCCGTTAAGCGTCAGGGTGACCCGCTGGCCGGCTTCGGCGGTGGAGGTTCCGCCGATCGCCACGTCCGCCCCCGCTTCCGCGCCGTTGAGCACGTTATCACCGGCGATAGTGTTAATGGTCAGCGTTGGCGCAGCGGTATCCACGGTGACATCCTGCGCGGCGCTGGCGTTGTTGCCCGCCACGTTGGTCACGCTGACACTTACCGTGGTGTCGCCGTCTTTTAGATTGCGGATATCTGCCGCCGGAACGGTGACGCTCCAGCTGCCGTCGGCCTGCACGCTGGCGTGATAAGTGCCATTCGCGAAATTAATCGTCACGCTCTGGCCAGCCTCCACGCCCTGCGTGGTACCGCTAAGTGTGACATCCGCCGCTTTTTCAGCCGCATTTAGCACGTTATCCAGCGCAACGCTATCGATGGCAATCGCCACGCTGCTCAGATCCACGTTAATGATATTGGCAATGCCGACGCTGTTGCCCGACGTGTCGGAGCCGGTGACGCTAACGGTTAGCGCGCCCGCAGGCCAGCTGGCGACGTCCGATGCCGGAATCGCCGCAGACCAGCTGCCGTTCGCGCCGACCGTAGCATGATAATCGATGCCGTTTACGCTAACGGTGACGCTGCTGCCTGCGGCGATATCAGAGCTGGTGCCGCTGATGATCTGGTTCTGACTGATTTCGATGCTGTTGACAATGTCGTCGCCCGCAATGGTATCGATGCGCAGGCCCGGCAAACCGGCGTCGATGATAATCTCGCGATCGTCGCGACCGGTGTTGCCGTGCTGATTGGTGACGCTCGCGCTGACGGTTAAATCACCGTCGCCCAGCGCCTGCAAATCAGCCGCCGGAACGCTGACGCTCCAGCTCAGGTCGTCCTGCACGGTGGCCTGGTAGGTGTTGCCACCCAGCGTCACGATCACGGTATCGCCCGCCGCCGCATGGGTCACTCTGCCGCTCAGAGCCTGGTCAGCGGTGATTTCAGTGGCATTGATGATGTCATCGCCTGCGGTCACGTTAACCGTGACGACAGGCAGCACGGAATCCACCTGCACCTGATGCGACGCAGTGCCGGTATTGCCCTCGGCGTCTGTGCTGACTGCCGTCAGGGTGTAATGGGCTTCGCCGAGCTTTGCGACGTCGCTGGCCGGAATGCTGACCGACCAGTTGCCGCCGCTGACGACGGTGGTGGTGTACTCCACGCCGTTAAGGGTCAGAGCGATCTGCGTACCCTCAGCGCTGTTGCTGGTGCCGGTCACCTCCAGCGCCTGGCCTTTGGCTTCGGCGTTAACCACGTTCTCAAAGGCGACGGTATCAATCGTCAGTTGCGGCAGTTCGGACGACAGCACCACGGTCGCGTTCTGACTGCCGGTGTTACCCGCTTTATCAGTGATGCTGACGTTCACATCATAGCTGCCGTCGGCCAGCGCGCTGAACACGGATGCCGGTAAACCGATGCTCCATGTGCCGTCGGCGGCAAGCGTCGTGGTGTAAGTCTGGCCGTTGATGCTCAGCGTGACAGTATCGCCCGCTTCGCCGCCGGTGCTGCTTCCGCTGACCATCTGCGCCTGAGCCTGTTCGAGGCTGTTAAGGATGTTGTCACCGGCGATGGTGTTGATGGTCACGACCGGCACGGTGGTGTCAACGCGCAGATCGTGCGTGGTAGATGTGCGGTTACCCGCCGCATCGCTGACGGAGGCGCTCAGCGTGACACTGCCGTCTGCCAGCGCGCCCGCCTGTGCAGCCGGAACGTTCACTGACCAGTTACCGTTTGCCTCAACGCTTGCGGTATAGGTCACTCCGTTGAGCACCAGCGTCACCACCTGCCCGGCTTCGGCATTTGAGGTGCCGCTGACGGTCAGATCGTGACCCGCTTCGGCTGCATTCAGAATATCGTCGCCCGCCAGCGTGGCAATAGTCAGCGTAGGTGCCTGCGTATCCACTGATAGCGTAGATGCGGAGGTGATGGTGTTGCCAGCGCTGTCTACACCGCTGACCTGAACGGTGTGGACACCGTCCGCCAGCGCCTGCGCGTCTGCGGCAGGCACAGTGATTGTCCAGCTGCCATCCGCCGCAACGGTGGTCTGCCAGGCCTTACCGTTAAGGGAAACGGTGACGGTGGTACCCGCCGCCAGGTTGGCGCTCTGACCGGAAATGGCAACGTCCGCGCCCGCTTCGGCCGCGTTCAGCACGTTGTCCCCCGCCACGGTGTCGAGGGTAAGGGAAGCCTGCGCGGTAACTATGTTCAGAGTGATCGACCCGGCGCTGGTGGTCGAGCCGTTGCTCTCCTGCACCACGACCCAGGTGTGCGCACCGGCGCTCTGCGCGGCGAGCTGCGCTGTCCACTGGCCGTTGGTGCCGACGATGGCTGTGGCAATCACATGGCCGCTGGCATCGACAATCGAAATCTCCGCGCCCGGATAGCCGGTACCGCTGAAGGTTGGTCGGGTATCGTCAGTCACGGCCTGATTAGCAAGAATACCCTGACTGTCGCCCTGCGTGTCGGTCACGAGGAAAGTCGGTTTTGCGACTTCCACCGCCTGAGTGTTATCAATGACTTCGGTTTTTCCGTCACTGCCGCCGCCGTGGCCGAGCAGCGCCCCGGCCGCGCCTGCGCCCAGCACACCGGCCAGCAGATACGGCCACTCCACGGTGACTTCGGCGGTGCTGAGCAGCAGCGGATCAATGCCCGGCAGTGGGGTTTCCACCGCCGTCAGCGCAAACGCCGGGGTATCATGAGGCGCAGTGGCGTCGGTGAAATTCACCTCCGTCATCTGCTGATTTTCATCCTGAAAGACCAGTTTATTCTCGTCTTTCTCACCAATATTCTCGAAATATCCTACGCAGCGAATGACCGATCCATCCTGCATATGAATAAGCAGATCGTTGCCACTGCGTTCGTAGCTGGCGACATTCTTCACTGCGTCGTGAATAACGACAATGCCGGATTCATTCATCGCAACAGCGGTGTTACCTTCTGCAGTGAAAGTATTTTTAAGCGACGTTTTACGAGAGATAATATCCATGGTTCTGCTCATGATATTGTGTCCATTCCTTGTATATCTGACTGGTGTTAAAACAATACCGTCAAAAGGGTATTGAATTTGCGTGCATAACTGACTTTATTTCAAATCAGGTAGTGACTGACTCCCACTCTGATTAATACCGAGCTGAGTTAATAACTCGTTGACGGCCGTGGTGTAATTTATCAGTGAATACCAACTGTCATATTTCGCACTGATTTGCGAAAACTGTGCCTGAAATACCTCCTGTTCGACGCTAAGCAGATCGTTCAGCGTGCGCTGATTGAGCTTATATTCGCTCTTGTACACATCGCGCGAGCGGACAGAATCCTGTAGCTGTTCAGCACTGGCCTGCGCCTGCCCTTCAGCGCCAGCCCAGTTGGCATAAGCCACTGAAGCCTTTTGCATCACATCCAGCTTGGCCTGATCGACCAGCGTGGCGGCAATATTTTTATGCCCTTCAGCCTGACTGACGCGAGCCGACACCGCACCGCCCTGATAAAGCGGCGCATTCACGTGTAACTGGATCTGATTATTCCAGTACGGATTGTTCGTGGTTTCGTAACGCGTTCGACTCGCCTGTAAACTCAGGGTAGGCAAATAATCCGCCTTCGCCTTATTGACTTCAAATGACGCCGATTCCTGTTGCGCCTGCGCGTACAGTACCGAGGGCACTTTGGAATAATCGATATTATCCGGCAGCACTGGAGTATCGAGATTCACCGCGGCAATGGACTGATAATGGCTGGCTCGCACACCCGTGAGCGAGGCGAGTTGCGCTTTTGCCGCTGACAGGCTGGCCTGATATTGTTTAAGCGTCGAGCGCATACCGGAAATACGCGACTGCGCCTGCAGCACATCTGAGCGCGTGCTTAATCCGGCATCGGCACGTAATGACGACATGCGGCGGACATCCTCCAGCGCCGTAATGTTATCCTCCACCGCTTTGGTCAGATCCTGATATTTCAGCACATCCAGGTAGGCCGTCGCCGTTTGCTCAGCGACGTCAGACAGTGTCGCCAACAATTTGTAGCGATAACTTTCCTGCGCAGATTTCTGCTGGTTAATGCTGGCGTTGGTTTTACCGAAGTCGTAGACAAGCTGCGACAGCGTCAGGCCGTAGGCAGCGGCATTATTCATATTGTTGAAGGTATCCTGCTGGGTCGAATTGCCGGTATTGGCGGTCAGACCGACCTGCGGAAACCACGCACTTTGCGCTTCGCGGATCTGCGCCTGGCCGATCCCCATTTGGTACGCCTGTTGCGTAACCGACGGACTGCGTGAAAACGCCTGCAAAATAGCGGTTTTCAGATCTACCGACGCCATACTTTTCATCGATGGCGGATTGGCCCACCGATCTGCGTGCCCTGATACGACGGCATTGGCGATATACGGGAACGTCAAGAAAACAATTAAAATACAGATTTTTTGTAAGCTGTTATTAAATAATTTTACAATCCATATCATTGAATAAAGAGATCCATCTTATTAATTTACAGGGTCGGGTGTTCTTTATCCTACCCCACTTAAGACAAATCTTAAACTCTTTTTTTTGGGGACAAAAAAGGGCACAAGAATATTGTTTTAGTTTCATAACGTTATTACTGATGGAAATACTTTATGCCTTGCCAATCATCAGGCTGTAAATTCGATTAGGAAGAAATAAAAAAAGCATGGCGTTTATTATTATCCCTGTGAGTCTAGTGCATGATATCGCCTAACGCCACTCTGTTTATGTTAAACACCCTGACGCTATAGTTAAATAATTGTTGGCTACTTGTAATAACTCCTTACCCTGTCTGAATCAGAAAATTATTCCCAGCCGCCCCTTTAATATCTAAATATATCAGGCGCTCCGGAATAAGGTCTTCTCGATTTATTTTTACACGTTGAGTTTTAAGGAAAGTTGTTGCGGCAGACTAAATTTGACCATCTTAATAGTGGTGCATCATCGGTTATTAATTTAAAACAGCTGCTATACGACCGGGCGTAGTTCAGCGTTAACATCGCTGGCAAAACCTATCACAACGATTGTGCAAAGCGATGGTGACTCTCATTCGCCTATTTCATTACTTTCCTTTTATCGGCGTAATCAACCTAATTCGCCTTGCCATGACCGCTACCAGTATTGAACACAACGCCCAGTGGGTCATAGCCGATCCTGGGCCGCAACCCTGATGTAATTGCGTTTAGCCGTACTCAATAACAGTAAACCCTTCGTCATCTGTTGGTGCGGAGAAATAGCGCGTTATGATTTCGAATTGTTGATCGGTCGCGCTAAAGTCGTGTACACCCTCTGCGTTTCGGGCATGCAATCGGGCTTTACAGACCTCATCAGAGACTTTCAGATAATGCAGACGATGACTGGCACCTGACTCCTTAACGATACTCATCATCCATTCACGATTTGTAGGTGTGTTGGCCGGAAAATCCAGAACGACGGATACACCCGCTCTGAGTAACGATACGAGGTGGGGCTTGATGGCGCTGCGGAGCTTCGAGGAACACTGCAAATAATCGGCTACTGAATGGATTTCATTGGCATAGAGCACCGCCAGCCACCGATCCTCACTGACGAGCACGGTGGCTGGCGAGGCAGCTAATTTCGCGGATAGCGTGGATTTACCTGATGCAATTTTTCCACACAGCAGGTGCAGCGTGGGTTTTCCTGCTGTGGTGACTCTATTGGTATCCATCATTTATCTCGCTAACAATTAACAGTAAGGCCCTCCTTACTGTCGCTTAACACTCACTGCATGGCTGCACTCTTCCCGCCTGCCAGACGGTACAGGCATACACCACCAGTCCGGTGACGCCCAGAATCACGCCCACATAGGCGGTCGCGATCCAGCCGTAGCCTAAAGATACCGCCATGCCGCCCAGATAGGCGCCCATCGCGTTGGCAATATTCAGCGCGGAGTGATTCATTGCGGCGGCTAACGTCTGTGACTCTTTCGCCACGTCCATCAGGCGTATCTGCAGTGACGGCAGTAAAACCGACGAGGTACCAATCAGGAAAGTCGCCAGCATCCCCCCCGCGACCTGCGTTGCCAGCAGCGGGAAGACAATCATAATGCAAATATTCCACAGCAGCGTCCAGCCTATCACCTTCAGCACGGTTTTATCCGCCAGCCGGCCACCCACCAGATTCCCGACAATCATCCCCAGGCCAAACGCGGCCATGGCCCACGGAATAAGCCGGGCGGACATGCCCGCCACGTGCATCAGGGTGGGTGCAATGTAGCTGAACACCGCAAACATCCCGCCAAAGCCGATCGCCCCCACCAGTAGGGTCAGCAACACCTGGCTGTTTTTCAGCGCGCCCAGTTCACGTAACGGATGAGCATCGCTGTCTGCCGGTGTGGCAGGTACAAAGCGCAATATCAGCATGCAGGTGACTAAGCCAATCATCCCGACAAAACCGAATACCACATGCCAGTTAAAGACTTGCCCTACCCACGATCCCAGCGGGACGCCAATCAGCGTGGCGATGGTTAACCCCAGCATCAGGGCACTAAGCGCCCTGCCGCGCTTTCCTGCCGGAACCAGAGAAGCGGCCACCAGCGACGCTACGCCAAAATAGGCACCGTGCGGTAAGCCCGTCAGGAAGCGGGCGATAATCAGGCCGTGATAGCTTCCCACCAGCGCACTGCCAACGTTGCCAATAAAAAACAGCGCCATTAATGCCAGCAGCAGATGTTTTCTCACCATCCGCGCCGCAATCACCGCAATCACCGGTGCGCCCACCACCACCCCAAGCGCATAGCTGGCAATCGCATTACCGGCCTGCGGTTCAGTGATGTGGAAAGAGCTGGCGACGCCCGGTAACAATCCCATGATGATAAATTCGCCGGTGCCAATACCGAACCCACCTAACGCCAGCGCGAAGATAGCCCAGCGCGCCGCTGCGGCACTCAAAACATTCTGGTTTTGCAAAACTCCCCCTTACAGGTTTCAAATTTCAGTGGCTTAAAACCCTTGCAGGCAAAACCTGACAAGATTCTAAACTAATTTGAGCCACATCACAGTTTTACAAAACGCAGGGTGATTTAAAAGTAATCGATTACTCTCCAATACAGTATTGTAGCGATGAGGTGTACCCGCTGGCGAGGAAACGGTCTGGCAAACAGCTTCCCATTAAAAAATTAATGACCGCAGATTGCGGTGGTTTTATGAATTTCATTCATAGCAGCTAGTTGTTGTGCGGCATTATCTTTCCTGCCGAGTTCGATACTCTTGAGTCAGGTGCGAATTACGGTGATTGTGCCCGGGTATGGCCAGCCTGAACGACTGGCCGAAAATATCATCAGAGAGTGGTTAAATATGCTGCTCGAAGAAGAGATCTAATTTTTGCATTGTCTGGTTAACGTACTCAGGAACCCAGTAGGTCTCGATATGGGTAGCACCCTCGATCAGGAAGAGTTCTTTGTCATTCGTACCGGTGGCTTTAGCAAATGCATCTTTAGTCATATAGAGCGTATCCGCTTTAGTGCCGGCAATCATCAGCAGGGGTTTATTGATGAGATTGATATGGTCCGTCACGTCAAAGTTCATCAAGTCTAACAGGCTGCTTGTGGTGTATTTAAACGTTGAGTTTGGGTGAGCGTGGGTTTTCCAGTAGTACTCGTAGCCCTGTCGATATAACGCAAATGGTAATTTTGCAATCTGTTCACTGCTCAGGTTTGCATCACCTGAGTAAAGTACCTCGCCACCAGCGGCTTCTTGAGCGCGTGCGTCAGAAGCCTGCTGAAGACGCTGCTGGAGAGTATCCAGCTGTGAATCCTGCATACCATTGCGGCGTACAAGACCGGAATTAAACATGCTGAGGGTTGCAATTGATTTGAAACGTTTGTCCGTCTCGGCGGCAACCAGTGAATATCCGCCGCCTCCACAAATGCCAAGCAGACCGAGGCGGGAAGTATCAACCCCCGGATACTGGCTGATGTAGTCTGCCATGCCGTGGATATCCTCGATACGGTTAGCCGGTTTATCCACGCTACGAGGCATCCCACCGCTGGCACCTTGATAAGCCGCATCTGCGGTAATGGTGATGTATCCCTGCCCGGCAAGGCGCTGCGCATACAAACCCGCGACCTGCTCTTTTACGCCACCATTAGGATGTGCGACCACCACAGCAGGGTATTTTTTGGCGGGATCATAGTTCGCAGGCGTATAAACATTCGCGGCAATCTGGATACCATGAAGATCGTATTTTTCCGGATGAATGTTGACCTTGCCTTTGATGTTCTCAGTGATGGCACCGTCATAGACCAGTGTGAATGGATTTTTTTTGTAATCAGCCGCATTGACTGAGGTTACTCCGGCCATCGCCGTTAGCAACATTGCACTGATAAGCGTGAATTTCATGGTCTCTCCCGATGAGTGTCAGCCGGGTTATGCAGGCTGGCGGAATCAAATTTGCAGACTCAGATTAGAGAGAGAGGACTGTCAGCATCGTGACAGGAAAATAACATTTTTGTCAGGAAACGGGCTGAGATGGGCAGCGTTTCTGACAATTCTGTCAGCTAACCGTCAGCTTTATGTTGGCAAATAAGCGGCAGAATAGTCTTGCTGAAATGAGATTCATGTTCAACTTTCTGAGAAAAGGAGCGATCAATGAAAAACCAGAATAATCCAACAATGCCAGAGCGACGCAAGCTATTAGTCGCCGGGGCGGGTATTGCCGCCGCCTCACTGATCCCCCACGTATCGGCAGCGAGTCGCTCCTCTCAGGTCGATTCATCCCGACCAACCAGCCTGCCCCTTTCGGCTCCGGGCAAGCGAAAACTCGGTAAGCTGGAAGTCTCTGCCGTCGGGCTGGGCGTCCAGAACATGAGTCGCAAATACGATACCTCTGTTCCCTGGCGTCCCGAGATGGTCAATGTTATCCAGCGGGCATTTGATGAGGGAGTGACGTTCTTTGACGCTGCTGAAGCCTACGGCCCCCTTGAAGTAGAAAAAATTCTCGGAGAAGGCGTAGCCCCTTTCAGGGACAAAATCGTTATCGCCACTAAGTTTGGCTGGAACATTGATCAGCAGACAGGTAAGCGCCTGCCGGGTCTTAATAGCAGACCGCAGCATATCAGACTGGTCGTCGAAAATATGCTCAAACGGCTGCGTACCGACCGCATCGATTTGCTGTATCAGCATCGGGTTGATCCTCAAGTTCCGATCGAAGATGTCGCCGGTGCAATTCAGGATTTAATGGATCAGGGAAAAGTCCTGCACTGGGGGCTGTCTGAAATGGGCATTAACACGCTGAGACGCGCCCATGCTGTATTACCCGTTACCGCGGTACAAAGCGAATACTCTATGCTCTGGCGTGGACCTGAAAAGCAGGTACTTCCGGTGTGTGAAGAGCTGGGAATTGGGTTCGTGCCATGGAGTCCGCTCGGCGTGCAGTTTTTGACGGGCTGGATTGATGAGAATACCCGGTTCGCTGCCGGTGATTTCCGTGCCACAGAAACGCGCTTTTCGCCTGACAACCTTCCACATAACTTACAGCTGGTAGAGCTACTAAAATCCTGGGCAACAAGAAAAAATGCCGCCCCGGGCCAGATTGCGCTGGCATGGCTGCTG
The DNA here is from genome assembly GCF_029967685.1 of Erwinia sp. V90_4. Classification (NCBI taxonomy): domain Bacteria; kingdom Pseudomonadati; phylum Pseudomonadota; class Gammaproteobacteria; order Enterobacterales; family Erwiniaceae; genus Erwinia; species Erwinia sp. V90_4. Next base: position 160,079 of record NZ_JASCAQ010000034.1, read on the forward strand.
GCCCGTCAACCCTGGATAGTCCCCATCCCGGGCACTACCAATAAAGACCATATGCTGCAAAACACAGCGGCCACCGGTGTGGCGCTGACAACCACAGAGATGACCGAGCTCACTCGCTCTCTGGATGCCATCGCTATTCAGGGGCAACGTCTGCCGGATGCCGTGCAGGTTTATTCCGATGTTGAAGCACCGTTGAAAAGTTAAGAGGAAGTCCCGTAATGCGCCTGTTGTTAGTCGAAGATGAAGAAAAAACGTCAACCTACCTCAGCCGGGCGTTGAGCGAGTCCGGATTTACGGTAGATGTCTCTGCAGATGGTGCTGAAGGTCTTCATTACGCACTGGAGTTCGACTACGACGCAATAATCCTTGATGTGATGTTGCCTGGCATGGATGGCTACCGATTGCTTGAGGGAGTGCGAGCCGTCAAACAGACGCCGGTGCTGATGCTTTCTGCGCGGGGATCGGTTGACGAGCGCGTCAAAGGCCTTCGTCTTGGTGCTGATGATTATCTCCCCAAACCCTTTTCGCTTATTGAACTGGTGGCGCGCATTCAGGCACTGGTGCGTCGCCGCGCTACGGATGGCGCAGACATCACCCAGTTGCAAATTCACGATTTGCATCTCGACATACTGGCTCGCCGGGTATTTCGCGCAGGAACGCGACTGGAACTGACGGCAAAAGAATTTTCCCTGTTGAGCCTTCTGGCCCGGCATCAGGGGGAGATTCTGTCAAAGATGATGATTGCTGAGCAGATATGGGACATGAATTTTGACAGCGATGCCAACGTGGTTGAAGTCGCCATTAAACGTCTACGATCCAAAGTTGATGCTCCATTCACTATCAAACTGTTACATACCGTTCGTGGCATGGGATATGTGCTCGAAGTCCGGTCTGATTAAATGAAGGGGATAAGCATGCTTAAGCGTTCCATCTCCGTTCACCTGGCGCTGATGTTTGCCGCTGCCGCGCTGCTGATTGTCTCCTTTATCGGGATCTTGCTAAGAAGCTCCTTGCATGACTCTTTGCAAAAGCAGATGCACAATGAACTGTTGTTCCGTGAATCCTTAATGAGTCCGTGGATAACCGCACGATCCTCTTCTGAAGGCTGGTCTCAGCTTGCCAATAAATTCACTGTGTTAACCAATTCTGAAGGTGAGCGCGTTCGCTACTGGATAGTGAGCGATAACCCACGCTTTGGCATAGGGGGCACGCCACCGGTGGGTGTCCAGTGGTCTTCATTGCAGGAAGGCTTTAATAAAGTGCCCGGCGCATCGGAAGGGGCATGCTCACTGTTCCTGTTAGTGAAAACCATCCCAGCGAACGGTGCAAGGCCCGAACTGCGCTATGTGGTCGCCATCGACTCCACGCCGTACATGGGCACGCTCGATGCGTTCACACGGACACTATTGATTATTGCGGCACTGGGTGTAGTGATTGTCGCGTTGCTGGGATATATCGTATCAAAGATTGGCCTGCGTCCGGTGGGTATGCTCAGTAAGCAGGCACAACATCTCGCACCGGGAGATCATGGTCAGCGCCTGGATACTGACTCATTACCTGAAGAATTGCGGCAGTTAGCCTCATCTTTCAATGGCGTTCTACAACGGCAGGAGGTCGCCTGGCGGCAGCTCGAAAGCTTTAACGCCGATGTTGCACACGAACTCCGCACACCGCTGACTAACCTGATCGGCCAGACGCAACTGGGACTATCACGTCGACGTTCACAAGATGAACTGGAAGAATTATTGGGTTCAAACCTTGAGGAGCTTGAACGCATGACGTCGATCGTAAACGACATGCTGTTCATGTCTCATGCACACGCGGGTGAACATGCTTCCCAGCTTACGCAGGTGTATCTGCGAGAAGAAACGCTGAAAACAGCGGAGTATGTTGAACCTTCTTTTGCCGAAAAAAAGCTTTCCTTGGATGTTGAGGGCGACGTCACCGCACTCATCGACCGGCGACTATTTCACCGCTCACTGGCAAATTTACTGGAAAATAGCGCAAGACATTCTCCTCCCAATAGCACAGTTACGGTGCGGTTAAGCGAAAAGAATCATCAAGCCTGTGTTGAAGTTTCTAACTCTGGCGATCCGATAGCGCCAGAGCATCTACATCGGCTTTTTGAGCGGTTCTATCGCGTTGACACCTCCAGAGCCAGGAGCGATACCCATCACGGACTGGGTTTATCAATCGTACGTGCAGTCGCCATTATGCACCGGGGGGAGGTCTTTGCGCGTAGTGAAGGTGGCACCAATACATTTGGCCTCACCTTTGCCATGCAAGCGGATAAAACGGCGAGCAATACTCAGCCGGGACTAAGGGTAACTGACACAATTGTCAGGAGGGCGTCAGCCTGAAGTCATCACCCCTCGATAAAATTATCGCAGGCCATCCCCTGTTCATTGATAAGGACGCTTTGCATGATCGGACATTTACGTTACCTCGGGCTGTTACTGCCTCTCATTACTTTTTCATCCTGGGCAGCGGAACAAAATCCCGCTGTCAATATCGCTCCCGCAGGAAGTCAGAAAGCGGTGTATGGAACAGCTGAGAACTTTACCGGTCGAGTCCGGGTTGATCCCCTCTTTAAACCGGATAACGAGATCCAGGTTTCCGGGGCTTATGTCACCTTTGAACCTGGTGCCCGCTCCGCCTGGCATACGCATCCTGCCGGTCAGCGGCTAATAGTGACCTCTGGTGTTGGGCTCACCCAGCAAGCAGGCCAGCCGGTGCAGATGATCCGTGCGGGTGATGTCATCTCTTGCCCGGCAGGCGTTAAACACTGGCACGGGGGGGCACCTGGCAGCGCGATGACGCACCTGGCGATAACCGGGATTGTGGATGGCAAAAGCGTTAACTGGATGGAGGAAGTAACAGATGAACAATACCATGCCCGTTAAGGCATTAATGGCTGCGGTAATACTGACCTTGGGTTTTGGTCTCACGGCAAATGCTGCGCTCTTCAACAAAGGAACCTCAGAAATGAACCATGAACAAGCGGTTTCAGATACGCTGTCAGCTCGCCAGCAGGTTATTCCTTTGATTGCGGCATCGATGGCCAGTAGTCAGATGGATAAGCTCAATGCTTCTCTGAATCAGGGACTTGACGCAGGGCTCACAATAAACGAAAGCAAAGAGATTCTCGTCCAGCTCTATGCCTACACGGGTTTCCCCCGTAGCCTGAATGCGCTGAGTGAACTGATGAAGGTCGTCGAAGCGCGTAAGCAACGTGGTATCGAAGACGTTGAGGGTAAAGAACCTGTCGCCCCCATCCCTGTCGGAGATGAGCTTCGCCGAGTCGGTACTGCAAACCAGACTAAAATTTCAGGCGCTCCGGTCCAGGGCCCCTTATTTGATTTTGCCCCTGTCATTAATCAATTTCTACAAACGCATCTGTTCGGCGACATTTTCGCCCGCGATAACCTCGACTGGCAAAGTCGCGAGCTGGCAACGGTGGGCGCATTAGCCGCCACGCCGGGCGTTGAATCGCAGCTGTTATCGCATACGCGAGCCAGCCTACGGGTCGGCCTGACGGTAACGCAGTTACACCAACTGGCACGCGTTCTGCGTGATCATGGCGAGGATGATGCGGCTGTGAGGGTTGAAAAGGCGCTGCAACAGGTGCTCGCAAATAATTAGGAGTTGATTATGGAACATGATCCCACCCGCAGAATGTTGATTACTGCGCTTGCCGGGCTCACGCTAGCGAATGCCACCCGGGCAACAGCTGCGAGCGGAATCGCAAACGTGCAGGGTAAAAGCCCTATTCTGGTGGCGTACCTTTCTCGCAGCGGTAACACACGAGTGATTGCGGGCGTCATTCACCGCAGCCTGAAAACCGATCTGTTTGAGATTGAACCGGCCGCACCTTATCCGGAAGACTATTTTCAGACCGTTGAACAGGTAAAAGATGAACGCGAACGGGGAGCAAAACCAGCATTAAAGAATAGCGTCGCAGATATCTCACGCTATGAGACGGTGTATTTAGGCTTTCCTATCTGGGGGACCAGCGTGCCGCCCGTAGTGCAAACATTTATCAGCAGCCTTAACCTTGCGGGCAAATTACTCATCCCCTTCATTACTCACGGCGGCTACGGTAAAGGAGACAGCGACGAGATACTTGCAAGCCTGGCCCCCACTGCCCGTTGGGAAAAACCGCTGGTCATAGAATGCGACCAGGAGCGAAGAACCACAGAAACGGTTATCAGTTGGTTAGATACGGTACGCGGCTAATCGTCCGTATTCATGAGTCAGCCCAATAAGGGCGATCAAGGCTGCTAGATAATTAACCCTGACAACTCAGATATGATTTAACGGCAAACATAACCGAGGATGTAATCTTGAAGACGATGTTAAAAACGCTGGCCATATGCATGATGGCGGGTGGCCTGGTAGCTCAATCAGTCAGCGCCGAGCCACTGGTTATTCAGGAACAGGGAAGTTTTTCTGCTGGCGGTACTATCACCACCGCCCCCGGAAAATTTGACGCGAAAAAACCGATGGACTCTGCTGGCCAAACTTATCATGGCGATCATGCATCGGTATTCTACCAAATCCCGGAGAATCCGCATAAATACCCCATCGTCATGCTGCACGGTGCAGGTCAGTTCTCCCGTACATGGGAAAGCACCCCGGATGGTCGCGAAGGGTTCCAGAACATATTCCTGCGCCGTGGATTCTCAACCTATCTTGTCGATCAGCCACGTCGTGGCAGCGCCGGGCGCACGACTGTAGAAGGTACTGTTTCACCAAAGCCGGATGAGCAGATGTGGTTCAATCAGTTCCGTGTTGGTGTCTGGCCTGAGTATTTTAAAGATGTGCAATTCTCTCACGATAAAGAAACTCTGAATCAGTATTTTCGTCAGATGACCCCAAATACCGGGCCGTTTGATATTAATGTTATCTCTGATGCGATGTCCGCCGTAGTGGATAAATCCGGTCCGGCAATCCTTTTCACTCACTCTCAGGGCGGCGGACCAGGCTGGTACACAGCGATGAAAAATGACAAGGTCAAAGCCATTGTCGCCTTTGAGCCAGGCAGCAGCTTTGTCTTCCCGCAGAGAGAACTCCCTACCCCTATGCCTAGCGCGTTCGACACGCTTAAAGGCGAACCCGTGCCGATGGAACAGTTTATAGCGCTGACTAAAATCCCGATTCTGATTATTTACGGAGATAACATACCGGATAAGCCTGTAGCCATGCCCGCACAGGACAGCTGGCGAGTACGTCTGGCAATGGCGCGTGAGTGGCGTGACGTGGTGAACAAGCATGGCGGGGATGTAACGGTTATGCATCTGCCTGAAGTGGGTATCAAAGGTAATACTCACTTCCCATTCTCGGATTTGAATAATGTTCAGATAGCCGACCTGGTCAACAAATTCCTGAAAGAGAAACACCTACAGTAGTTTCGTAAACCAGAAGCAGGGTTCAGTCAATATTTATGAGCCCTGCTCATGACCCCTAGCGCATTACACCCTCTAATCAAATAAATCACCTTGCGTTATGCTTTTCCTCGACAACAGCGAAAGGATAGGATCATGCAAACTGTAAAACTGAACACCGGTATTGAAATGCCCCTGCTGGGCTTTGGTGTCTTCCAGATGACGGATGCCGCGGAATGTGAGCGCGCCGTTATTGATGCCATCGATGCGGGATACCGCCTGATAGATACCGCTGCGTCTTACCAGAATGAAACCCAGGTCGGGAACGCTCTGAAACAGACCGGTATCGCACGTGACGAACTCTTTGTCACAACCAAACTTTGGCTACAGGATACAAATTACCAGGGCGCTAAAGCACAGTTCGAACGCTCCCTTAATCGACTGCAACTTGACTACGTTGACCTGTACCTGATCCACCAGCCTTACGGTGATGTCCATGGTGCCTGGCGTGCCATGGAGGAGTTGCAGCAGGCAGGCAAAATTCGCGCCATTGGCGTTAGTAACTTCCAGCCTGACAGACTGGCCGATCTTATCGCCTTCAACAACGTTGCCCCTGCAGTGAACCAGATTGAAGTCAATCCCTTCAATCAGCAGCTGCATGCCGTGCCATGGATGCAAAGCCGTGGCATTCAGCCAGAAGCCTGGGCACCGTTTGCTGAAGGTAAAAATGGGCTGTTTCAGCATCCCGTGTTAATGGAAATTGGTAAGAAATACGGCAAAACCGTGGGTCAGGTTGTCCTGAGGTGGGTCTTCCAGCGTGGCATCGTTTCGCTGGCGAAATCGGTGCGAAAAGAGCGCATGGAAGAGAATATCAACATTCTCGATTTTGAACTCAGCCCGGAAGATATGCTGCAGATCGCCGCCCTCGATACCGCAACCAGTGCCTTCTTCTCTCACCGTGATCCAGCGATGGTGGAATGGCTGACTGGCCGCAAACTTGATGTTTGAGCCGCGGTAAGGCAGGTATTCATTCAATGCTAAAACGTTAACTGTATGGCCTTTGCATTAATCAAGAGATTATCAGCGAAGCCTTATGGCGCCGGTATTAAAAAAAGCGCGAAGTTAAATTACCTCCGCGTGGGACCTCCGCTAAGAAACCCACTTCTTAGCGGGAGGCTCGCTTGCCCCCCACCTGTGGCCGGAGAACACCTGCATATACGCCTCCGGTGGCCTCGTTATCACAGCTGCTTCTCATACAGCCGATAGCGCTTATAGGCCACCGCGCCGATACGCTCGAGGATATGGCGCATCCCGCTGTTGGATTCGAGGATCCACGACATCTCCAGCGCGTCGATCTGACGTCTGGCAAAGGGATCGCGCAGCGCTTCAATCAGCAGCAGAGCAATAATCGGCCCAGTGCGGCTAAATTGATACTCCTGCACCACCCCCATTAACGGCACGCGTGCGGTGCGCACCCCGCTGACCTTCAGGCGCCATAACAGTTTCGCCCAGCCAAAAGGCAGTAAGCGGCCGTTGAGATCGCGAATAGCCTCATTGAGGTTGGGTAAGCCGACAATAAAGGCACAGGGTTTGTCATCTATTTCAGCAATATAGATCATATCGTCTGGCACCAGATGCTTGAGCTGCTCTCCCATCACTGCAAATTCATGCTCGGTGAACGGCACAAATCCCCAGTTATTCTGCCAGCCTGAGTTGAAAATCTGCCGCATTATCTGCATCTCTTCAGCAAAGCGCTGGCGATTAATAGTGCGAACGGTCACCTTTTTTCGCACTCTGTCCATCAGCGTGAATAAAGGCTTGGGGAAATGAAGATCGCTGCGCTGCATCCAATAGGCCAGCAGGTCAGTACCTTTACGGTATCCCTGCTGCTCCAGCGCGCGGGCATAATAGGTTTTACCATGAGTCATCATGGCCGACGGCGGTGTGTTAAAGCCGTTAATTAATAAGCCACTCTCCTGATTGATATTGAGCCCAAAGGGGCCGGTTATTTTTCTGGCACCTTTGGACTTCAGCCAGCTTTCCGCTGCGCTAAACAGCGCGCTAAATACCTCCTGATCTTTAATCGCGTCAATCATGCCAAAATGGCCGGTATCCTCACCATAAAGTTCACGGTGAAGCGTGTCTATTTGTGCCGTTATCCGGCCAACAATAACATTGTTTTTCCTGGCTACCCATGCCTGCCATTCGATATGCTCATTGCCTGGATTTTTCTCAGAAAGATGCTCCATGCGCTCCATATATAATGGCGCTATCCAGCCTGGATCGTTGTGATATAGCGTGGAGGGAAACGCAATGAAACTTTTAAGGTCCTGCTTATTAATGACTTTCTCGATGCGGATCATAACCACCCTGACTTATTTCAATTCATGAAAGCACAGCAAGTATTTAAGAATTAACTTATCTGGCACTGTATTAGCACCTACCCTCTGAGCCAGTGATGACGGAAATTAGCGGAATGAATCTGTTCGTCTTTACCACTAGATGCGTTTAACACCCTCAATGTGGAATAAACCATACACTTTTTAAAAATGGCGCGTCATACTTACTCCCGCTATGTTTTTCATCGGGCATGAGGTTTTTATGCTAATCGTTTATCAAAATAAAACTGAGCCATTTTTCACCCAACACCCTTACCGATATTTTTTCGCGTGACGTTTAACAAAAAACAACCTCTACCCTGCGTACTTCTCGGAGTTATCTGGCGGTTTTTAATCAATGGCTTTATTGCATATGTCTGAAACGAGTTCAATCCATTCTCTTCCTATGCGCTATGCTGATTTCCCCACCTTAGTGGAAGCATTAAATTATGCTGCCAGCGGAAGCACGGGAATGAATTTCTACGATCGGCACAATCAGCTCACTGCCGTATTGGAGTACCGCACGTTGAAACAGCGTGCCCTGGCAATGGCCCAGCGGTTATTAGCGCTTAAGCTAAAAAAAGGTGACCGTGTCGCCCTGCTCGCTGAAACCTGCCCGGGATTCGTCGAGGCGTTCTTCGCCTGCCAGTATGCGGGTTTAGTCGCAGTACCGCTCGCTATCCCAATGGGGGTCGGTCAGCGGGATTCGTATATCTCCAGGCTGCAGGGCTTAATGACAAATTGTCAGCCTGCGGCGATCGTGGGGAGTGAGGAGTGGTTACCCATCATCCGCTCCGCCAGCGTTAATAATCCGGGCATGCACATCCTTAGCCATCAGGCTTTGCACGCCTTACCCGCCGGGACAGCTGGCATGCCCGCTTTGTCGCCTGACGATATTGCCTATCTGCAATACACCTCGGGCAGCACGCGTTTTCCGCGCGGCGTGGTCATTACCCATCGCGCCGTGATGGCCAATCTGCAGGCCATCAGTCACGACGGAATAAAACTGCGCGCCGGCGATCGCTGCGTTTCCTGGCTGCCGTTTTATCACGATATGGGATTGGTTGGCTTTCTGCTGACGCCGTTAGCCACCCAGCTATCGGTGGATTATCTGCGCACGCAGGACTTCGCCATGCGCCCGATGCAGTGGCTCAAGCTGATTAGTAAAAACCGCTGCAGCATCTCTGTTGCTCCCCCTTTCGGTTACGATCTCTGCCTGCGCCGCTGTAACGATACAGCGCTGGCTGAAATCGATCTCTCCAGCTGGCGCGTGGCGGGCGTTGGGGCAGAAAGCATTTCCGCCGAGCAGCTGACGCATTTTGCGCAGCACTTTCGCCAGGTCAATTTCGATAGCCACGCCTTTATGCCCTGCTACGGTTTGGCGGAAAACACCCTTGCCGTCTGCTTCTCACCCGCGGCCTCAGGGACGTTGACCGACTGTGTCGACCGTGAAATTCTCGAATATCACAGCCGGGCCGTCGCGCCCACGCCCAGCACCAAAGCCACCTCGACCTTTGTTAACTGCGGCAAGGCGTTGCCGGGTCACCGTATTGAAGTGCGTAGCGAGGACGGCACGCCACTGCCTGAACGTCAGGTGGGGCATATCTGTATATCCGGTCCCAGCCTGATGAGCGGTTATTTTCAGGATGCCGCTTCGCAGCAGAAAATCCAGGCGAGCGGATGGATGGATACCGGTGACCTGGGCTATTTGCATCAGGGTTATCTGTTTGTCACCGGCCGTAAGAAAGACCTGATTATCATTCGCGGCCGCAATATCTGGCCACAGGATATTGAGTATGTCGCTGAGCAGGAACCTGAGATTCATTCAGGTGATGCAATAGCCTTTGTGACCTCAGCCGGGCAGGATGAAGGGGCACGCATTATCTTGCAGATCCAGTGCAAAGTGAGTTCGCAAGAGCGCCGGCAGCAGATCGTGCATTCACTGATGGCCCATATTCAAAGCGAGTTCGGCGTGACGGTTGATATCGAACTGCTGCCACCGCACAGCATCCCGCGCACCTCTTCAGGCAAGCCCGCCCGTGCCGAAGCGAAGAAGCGTTACCTCAGCGCCCTTGGCGTAGCGATCAACCCTCAAACCGAGCTGGCAGGTTAGTGAACAGGAGAGCAGTCGTGGCCATAACCGGCGCGACCGGTTTTATCGGCCGGCATATTGCCGACAACTTACTGGCGCGCGGCTTTTCCCTCAGAGCACTGACGCGCCAGGCATCTCGCCAGTCGATCAACCATCTCCAGTGGGTTCAGGGAGACTTGCAGCAGCCCGCATCTCTGGCGGAACTGGTGAGCGGCGCGGACAGTGTCGTTCACTGTGCAGGCCAGGTGCGCGGGCACAATGAAGCGGTTTTCACCCGCTGCAATGTCGGCGGCAGCCTGAATCTGCTGCAGGCGGCAAAGGAGAGCGGCCGCTGCCAGCGCTTGTTATTTATCTCCTCTCTGGCCGCACGCCATCCCGACCTTTCCTGGTATGCGAAGTCAAAATATGTCGCGGAACAGCAGTTAAGCGCCCAGGCGTCACCCGTTGCGCTGGGAATTTTTCGCCCCACGGCAGTGTACGGGCCGGGTGATAAAGAGTTAAAGCCAGTGCTTAGCTGGCTGCTACGCGGCGTACTGCCGCGCACGGGCGCGCCTGACGCCAGGCTGTCGTTTCTTCACGTCAGTGATTTGGCTGAAGCAGTTAGCCAATGGCTCTGCGCCATAAATCCCTTACCCCAACCCTATGAACTCTGTGACGGGTTAAGTACGGGATATAGCTGGGAGAGTCTGCGCCTGATTGGCGCGGAGGTGCGACGCGGCCCGGTGCGCTTAATCGGCGTCCCGTTACCGCTACTGAAATGGCTGGCTGATATTAACGTATTTGCCTGCCGTATTGCGGGTAAAGAACCGATGCTGACCCGTAGCAAAATCCAGGAGCTTACCCACCACGACTGGTCGGCAAGCAACAACAGTTTATCTGAAGATATTGATTGGTTTCCAAAAATCACTTTGCAGCATGCACTGCGTGAAGGCTGGTTTTAAACATCTGATAAAGGGAAGTGACGAGCGCTATGATAAATCGAGAAGCGGTGATGGATTACATCCTCGCGTGTTTAGGCGGGATGGTCGCCAGTGAGGTTGAAATAAAACCGGAAAGCGATCTGATTGATGAACTCGGCCTGGAGTCCATCAAGGTAATGGATCTGTTGATGATGCTGGAAGAGAGATTTGATATCTCAATCCCGATCAATATCTTGCTGGATATCAGGACGCCAGCAGAGTTACGCGATGCGCTGCTGCCACAGCTGGAGAAGAGTTATGGGCCTCTATGATAAGTTCGCTCGCCTCGCTCGCCAGCGCGAACAGTTCCATCATTCGGGACTGACCCCATTCGGCACCTGTATTGATGAAATCTACTCCGCCACCGAGGGGCGAATTGGCACTAATAAGGTGCTTTTGGCAGGCACCAACAACTACCTTGGCCTGACGTTTAATCAGCAGGCCATAGCGGCCAGCCAGGCGGCAGTCGCCGCTCAGGGCACCGGCACCACCGGTTCACGCATGGCGAACGGCAGCTATGGCGCGCACCTTGCCCTGGAGCAGGAGCTGGCGCTATTTTTTGACCGCCCCACCGCCATCGTATTCTCCACTGGCTATACCGCCAATCTGGGCATCATCAGCACGCTGGCCACCCCGGACGCCGTGGTGCTGCTGGATGCCGATAGCCATGCCAGTATCTATGATGCTTGTGCCATGGGTGGCGCCACGATTATCCGCTTTCGCCATAACGATGCCAGCGATCTGGAGCGCCGCATGCTACGCCTTGGCGAGCGCGCGCGTGAAGCCATTATTATTGTTGAAGGTATTTATAGCATGCTGGGTGATGTGGCCCCGCTGGCAGAAATTGTCGACATCAAGCGGCGCCTTGGCGGCTACTTAGTGGTGGATGAAGCGCACTCTTTCGGCGTAATGGGCGCCAGCGGGCGCGGCCTGGCGCAGCAGCTCGGCGTTGAGCAGGATGTGGATATCATCGTAGGGACATTCAGTAAAAGCCTGGCATCCATCGGGGGATTTGCCGTCGGCGGCGCAGCCATGGAGGTTCTGCGCTATAGCAGCCGCCCATACATTTTCACCGCCTCGCCCTCACCCTCCAGTATTGCCTCGGTGCGCTCCTCATTACGCACTATTGCGCAAAAACCCGAGCTGCGCCAAACGCTGTGGAGTAACGCCCACCGCCTTTATCACGGTCTTGCCGGGCTGGGGTATGAAATGGGGCCGCACATCAGCCCGGTGGTACCGGTAATGATTGGTTCGAAAGAGGACGGTTTACGCTTCTGGCGCGGGCTGATTGCACGTGGCGTCTATGTCAACCTGGTGTTACCGCCTGCCGCCCCCGCAGATATCACCCTGCTGCGCTGCAGCGTGAATGCAGCCCACAGCGACGAACAGATTGATACCATCATTCAGGCCTTTGCTGAGCTGAAGCGCTAATTTCCCCGTCAAAGTGAGAGCAGATAAGCTGTTTGATCGCAGTCAGTGGCGTTTATCAAAGCGATAAATCAGCAGCAAAGCGCCCAGCATCAGCAGCCCTGGCACTGCCAGCGTGGTGAGCGGGGCATTCAGCGCCAGCAGCAGCCCCAGGTTAACGATTATCTGATAGCTGATGTAGGTGAGCAGCCCGACTATTACCCCCAAGGCTAATCGGCTGCCCAGCCCGGGCGAACGCGGCGCGCTAAACGTAAAGGGAACGGCGAGTAAAATCATGGCGAGGGTTAACAGCGGGCGCCCCAGCTTTTGCCAGAGCGCCATGCGGTACTCTGCCGAGGGCTGACCGCTATCATGCAGGTAGTGAATATACTGGCGCAGCTGGTGGATGGAAAAGCTGCCGCCCGGCAGCGTGAGTTCGGCCAGGCTCATACGGCTAAAGATCGAGCGCCAGCGCAGACTTTCTGTCGATGTCAGGGTCTCTTTGCCGTTCTGCCAGCTCTTTAGCCTCACGCCGTGCAGTATCCAGCTGCCGTCTTTCAGCACCGTGGCTTTCGCGGCAAAAATATAGCTCGCCAGCGACAGGTCAGGAAGATAGTAAAATATCTCCACGCCCACGGGTTGCTGCCGGGCATCGAGGGTTTTCACTGTGGCAAATTCATTATCTTTCCTCGCCCACAGCGCGTTTCTCACCCCTCCGCTGTCAGGATCTTCAGCCACGGCCGCCGCTTTCAGCTGCAAAGCACGCTGCTGTAGCGGTGAAGCCACCCACTCATCAAGCGCGGCCAAAGCCACCGTCAGCATGACGCCAGCGGCCAGCGCGGCGAGAGAAATTTTGAAAATTGACCAACCCGCCACCCTCATCGCGGTGAGCTCCAGACTTTTTGATAATTGCCCCAGCCCGACAATGCCACCGATCAGCGCGATAAACGGTCCTAAATCAATCAGGCTTCTCGGCGATGTCATCAACACCACCAGCAATGCCTGGGTCCAGCGGTAGCCACCCGGGCTGACGTCATCAAGCTCGTTAATCAGGTTAAACGTGGTGAACAACGGCATTAACATGCCTGCGGCGGCGGCGAATCCGATAAAGATATGGCGAATTAAATAGCGGGTTAACAGCGTCATGGTCGGTATCTCTGCCAGAGCGAAAAGTCGCGCGCCATCAGCAGCAGCAGCCCGAGAAACATCATAACGGAGAGGATCCAGACGCCGGGTATCAGGGCAAACGTACCGTTGGCAACCAGCGTGCGGCTGAGATTACCGCCGTAGAAGATCAGGGTAAACAGCACCGTTAACGGCAGCAGCGTGGCAAAACGCCCCTGCCGCGGCTTAATGCGGCTGAGTGGAATAGCCAGCAGCGCCATCAATAGCGTGTTAATGCCACGACTTTCGCGCCACTGCAGCTCGGCCCGGTCGGCAGGATCGCCGGAGCCTGACAGGGTCAGGCTCGGGGCGGATTTACGCTTCAGGCCGGGGTTTTGCCGCAGCGGCTTAAGCTGCAGCTTCATATGACGGTAAATCATCTGGTTATCCCCCGCCCCCTGGTACTCCAACACGTCAGAGGTGCCCACGTGCAGCATTACGGAAGGTGCGTTCGGTGACGGGTTCAGCACCCTCACCGTGTGGGCCCGATAGACACGGCTGCTATGAGCGGACGGGGTGTAAATCAGCACATCGCAGAGCATGCTGTTAGCGGAGTCGACCTCTCCTGCCAGGATCATCCGGCCATCATCATTGACGTTAAATTTATTGGCAATAAGGTGGTTAACATCCAGTTCCGATTGCGACTGCTGCTCCAGCCGATAGATCTGCCCGTAAGCCCAGGGTCTGACAAACAGGGAGAGCAGCATCACCAGCATTGCCAGCGGAATGGCAAAAATCATCACGGCTTTGTAGAGGCGCAGTGGACTGGCCCCCGCGGCTAAAATCGCCGTGATTTCCGAGTCATTCCAGAGCTGACCCAGCGTGACGCCAACGGCAACATACAGCGCAACCGGCAGCAGCATTTCCAGCGCAATCAGAACCTTATAGCAGATGATATCGAACACCACTTTCAGCGCCAGGGTACCGCTCGCCGCATCGGTCAGGTAGCGTTGCGCGGAGTAGCTGGCAAAAATAAAGATCAGAAAACCTGCCAGAGTCAGCACTAAGCGCTGGGTCACACTCACGATATAGCGTTCTATTAGCAGCATGGTTTACGCGCCTCAAGGAGTAGCGGGCAGCGGCGCCGGTTGAGCATGGCTTGGGTTCAGCAGGTCATGCACGCTGCGCAGCAGCTGGCAGACCTCCTGCTCAGTCAGCGCGCCATCTTTTGCCCACTGGATATGCCCGTCTTTATCCAGCAGCAGAATCGTGGAGCTTGCTGGCTTAAGATGCCAGGTCTTTCGCCCCAGCCCCTGGCTGTCGATAATAAATTGTGCCCAGGGGTACTTTCTTTTATTTTTCTCGACTTTTCTGCCGACAAAAAAACCCGAGCCGGGAATTTCATCGTCGGTATTGACGATGGTTGTGGGTTGAAACTGTTTATCTGGAAATTGTGCGCGCTTAATCGCTTTAATCAGTAACGCATTTTTGTCCTTGGCGGAGGTGCGCCCAGCAATATACTGTAACACGCGTACTTTGCCCGCCAGCTGCGGACTCGACCAGGGGCCATAGCGGATATTATCTTTATCGAGCACCAGCTCGCCCCGCTCGCTTATGGTCAGCGGCGCCATCTGCTCACCGACAATAAAATTGTGTGCGCAGGCCATGAGTGGGCATAACAATAGCGATGTGAGTAGCAATCTGCTTAACGTCATCACGCTGCGCTTATCGCTAAAATCCGCGCACCGATCTTCACCATGGATAACGTTCAAGCCATAATGCCAGGCGCTGGCGAATATCGTCATCTAATCGTGCCGGTGAATCGTAGGCATTGCGCCCGGTCAGACTATCCCGCACCATCTCATCATGTCGGTCTCCCATTAGCCCATTTATAGCGGCTAAATAACGGGAAACCTGACGGAGGTGCAGGCTTTGCGGATTAAGGGTTCTGAGCGTGTCAAACCAGGAGACCTGCTGACTGATAATCTTACGTACCGTATGGAACTCCTTTCCGCTCAGCAGAGGTTTGCGAATAAATGCTCTCAATGCGTGCATCTCCCCCTGGCAATACGCAATAAAATCCTGCTCTGTGTCTAATTTTATCTGGCGCAACGAATGATTGACCATCTTCCACACCGGGGGGCTGAGATAAAATCGCAGAATGCGGGCGTAAAAAATAAGGTTCTTCTTATCATCATGGCGAAAGGCATCCTGTAATTTACCCAAAAAAACCGTCGTTTTACTGAACCACAGACTGGAGGCATGATGTTGACAATAAAGGCGCTGGGCAAAACGCAAATGCTTATAGCGCGCACGGATCAATTTATATTTTAAGCGCTCAGCTTCAGATAAGTGACCTTCATTCAGAAGCTTATTAATAAGGTCGAGTAGCTCCTCACGCGTAAAGCCCTCTTCCCAGTACTGCAGGCACAAGGCGTAATTATCCTGAATATTTTTCTGCGAGCCGTGTAAATCGATAACATCGGGCAGGCTGATATTTTCATCAACCAAATCATCCTCATCCACTGCCGCCAGCAGCTGCTGTAGCGTCTCCGGCGGAAATTTCCGCCACTCAATGTTACCGCTCATTAATGACTCTCTTTAGGCTTGGTGAAGGGTAATAAATGGCGATAGTGCCAGGCCCGCAGAGTAGGAATGAACGACAGCAGCACGTCTAAACACTGCCCTGCAAGATAGGCGTAAGCCGCACCTGACACGCCAAAAAAATGGGACAAAACAATTAACAACGCAATGTAACTGGCTGAAGAGAGCGTTTGTGCCACGAGGAAAACGCGTTGTTTACCCGCCATAAACAGCAGCGACTCCTGTGGAAAACCCAGCATAGAGACAACGATCGCGCCGAGCATGATCTCTATTAAGTGATAGGCCTGCAGATATTGCTCGCCAAAAACGGAGGAGATAACGGGTTTACCGACCACCATCACCAGCAGCGCCACCAACACGCCAATGCTGCCGGCTAAGCAGGCAGATTTCAGCCCCAGTAGCCAGGGCTGGCTGCTGCGCGGATCCAACCGCATCACTTCGGGGTAGAAGCTCTTTTCCATTAGCTTGGCCGGGG
The DNA here is from genome assembly GCF_029967685.1 of Erwinia sp. V90_4. NCBI lineage: Bacteria > Pseudomonadati > Pseudomonadota > Gammaproteobacteria > Enterobacterales > Erwiniaceae > Erwinia > Erwinia sp. V90_4. Next base: position 176,482 of record NZ_JASCAQ010000034.1, read on the forward strand.
AGCCTGTCGCATCAAAAAAGGTCGTGGCAATTTTAAACAAGCCGGCCGCTGCCGGCCCTAACACTATCCCCACTAACACCGTACTGCAGGAGTTGCGCGCTGACCAAATTGAGTGGGCGAAGTTGGTGGTCCAGACAAAATTCCAGGCCCCTGCCAACCTGCTGGCAGGGGCAAATAAGCGAGGGCGCAGTGCGTGATGAATGTTTCTACGCCGCAGTTCGCGGGCGGCAAACCACCAGTAGAGCACTCCCCCGATCAGATTAGAGGCATACCAGGTGATAATGAAACCGGCGAAGCCCAAATCCCCCAGGTAAGAGATGATGCTGCCAGCAGCGCGCAATAGCGGCCTGACCGCCTGCTGGATCGCAATCAAATCAAAGCGGCCAACGGCGCGCAAAATTCCCGTGGGCGTCGATGCCGCCAGCGAAGGGATCATCGTGCAGTAAAGTATTGCCAGCCACAAGCTCTGCCTGTCAAGCCCTAGCGAGTGTGCCAGCAGCGGCAACAGCAGCATGCCAGCCACCACGGCAATGGCACCACTGGCGATATCAAGGGCAAAGGAGAAAGAGATAACATCGCGAAACTGCCGAATATTTTTATTATCTACCGCAGTTGCGCCATATTTAACCACCAGCTGCCAGGTCTGGAACTTAATAACATCGCTAATGCCTTTCGCATAGGCCTGAATAACCACCAGCACGCCAAACATCTGCGTCGACATACCTTTGCCCGCGCAGGAGAGTGCAACCAGCCCCAACAAAGCGCTCAGCGCATTACTGGAAGCCAGATAAGCCGCATTACGAAGAATGGTACGAAACACACCATCAGAGAACCAATGTTTCATGGAAATAGACCCACGTGCGAACCATATAGCCAGTTCAGGAAGTCACTCGCTGAGCGCCTTTTTAAGGTGAGTATGTTGAGCCACGGAAGAAACCAGCTTAAGCGCTTCGCTCAATACGCTGTTATAGGGCGCGCGGGAGTCAAGCACAAAAATCCGCGCATGATTGTAATTAATCTTTTGCATCACGGAGATTTTATCCCGTAGCTCTTCATAATCATGGTCTGGCTTGCGGGCAAGCGCCGTCTCGATATCAATATCCAGGCGAATAACCAGTTCAGGACGGTAGTTCGCCATTTTCTGGTATAAACGGCGTTCGCGCTCGGCAAGATATGTCATCCACCCACTGCTCACCCTTTCAATACCAATCCCTGGCCCATCATAGTAAAACCCTGAAACTTCCGCCTGCGGATAGCGATCGCTAATCACCAATACTCCACGCTTTGTCAGGCGCCGTACTTTGCGTAAATTCGCCATGCGGCGTAGTGAAAAAGCATACATAATCAGCGCGGCCCATAAGGGAGGTGCCTTGCTGCTCATACGTTGAGTTTCTGAGGATTTTTTTGCCAGCCGTCGCTCCAGCCAGACACCAATAATCGGCAGGCGCTTAATTTTGTCGCCATCCTCACCGGACAGCACACCTAAGTAGCGGCGTTCGCTCATCCCACGGGCTTGCATATTTTTGACTAAATCGGCCGTGAGCGTTGATTTACCGGTGCCGTCACACCCCACCACGGCAACTAACCCGGCGATATAGCTGGCAGAGGCGTCTTTATTGACGGGGGTTCTATTTATCGCCATGGGTTTCTCTCAAAGATCGTTAAAAGGCTGAATGCCGGGCGAAGCCAGAGACGCGTTTATCACGCGCAGTGATTTAGCTAAGATCTTGTCGGCGGCCTCAAGGCCATTTAAGTCGCAAATCGTCGCGCCGTTGAAAGTCAGATGCGGAATAACCGCGCTCTTCTCGCGCAGTGAAGAGAGCGCGTGGTCGGGCTTGCGCGCATGCGCGGTCCCGGCATCCACATTCAAACGGATCAGCAGCAAAGGGGGATAGGAGGCCATCCACTGATAGATCTTTTTCTCGCGCTTTCTCAGTGCGCTTACCCACCAACTTCCGCCTGCTGTTTTGTCCAGCTGCGGACCGTCAAAACGAAACCCCGCCACTTCAGCCTGGGGATAGCGATCGGTAACCAGTAAACAGCCATTTTTACAGCGTGAAAGCATGCGCAGAAATTTATAAGCCCGCCAGCAGGAGAGTAAAAAAATCACCAATGCCGTTACTGCATCCGGTGGCTGAGCACGGCGATGGTGAACCTGGCTGGCTTTTTTTTGCAGATAATAGCCAAATGATGCGCCAATAATAGGAATTCGACTAATCCACTCGCTAATACGCCCGGAGGATTGCCCAAGATATAATAATTCTGTGGGTTCCTGTAACGAGAGATGACTCACCAGGCTTGCGGCTAGCGTTGATTTTCCTGCACCATCACAGCCAGTAATGGCAATAACCCTTACAGGAGCATGACGGCTAAAATGAGGCGCCTGACGATTCACATAAAAACCAATATCCAAAAAATTTGCCCAATGCTAATAGATCTTTTCACCTATCGATTTGCGTATAAGTGCGGTAGCAGAACTATTTATTTTTATCGCTATTTACACCGCGCTCGCTTGAAGCGAATGCAATTAGAGCGTATTTTTTCCAGGTGCAATTTAAGGAAGAAAGTTATGCAATCCAAAATGCCCCCGCTTATCGCGGTTATTGGCAGTGATGGTTCAGGGAAGTCCACCGTGTGCGAACATCTGATTAAGCATTTAAATAAATACGGGCCATCGGTCAGAGTTCATCTCGGTAAGCAGGCCGGTAATGTGGAGCGTGCCGTGATTAAACTTCCCCTGCTGGGGAAAATGCTGGCCACAACCATCCGTCGTAATAAAGTCAAAACCGCCAAAGTGCTGCCAGGAACATTGCCAGCGGCAGTGATAATGTTTTTTGTGCTGAGGCGACTATGGCGCTTCAGGCATATGCTGGCCTGTCGCCGCCGCGGATTGATCGTGGTCACCGACCGTTTTCCGCAGGTACAGTTGCCAAACACCTATGACACCACTGTTTTCCCCGCCGCTGCCTCGGGCAGCTGCGCTGTTAACTGGCTGGCCCGGCAGGAACGCCGCGCATTTCACTGGATGGCGCAGCAAAAACCGGATCTGGTGATTAAACTCCATGTTGACCTCGAGGTGGCCTGCGCCCGCAAGCCCGACCATCAGCCTGAATCGCTCGCGAAGAAAATTGCTGCCACGCCGCTGCTCACATTTGAAGGGGCACAGATTGTCGATATTGATGCGAATCAGCCGCTAAAAAAGGTGCTTGAAGCGGCAGTAAAAGCCGTCGCAGATTTTATGACAGCTCGCTCAATAGCCCTGGCCTGTGAACACCCGTCGGATAAACATTCGAGCACCTGAACCCTGTTGCGAACAAGCCTGGCCAGCAGCTAAGAAGAATCCCAGCCTGCGGCTAAAACCCACAGTAAGCAGAGTCAAATGCGTATAATGCCAGCCAGGAATCGTTCTCTAACAGCGGGTGGATCTTTTCATGTCAACACGATTATTTACTGTTTCTGCGGCAATCCTTGGTGGATGTGCCCTGTTTACCCCTTTGCTCACCTTCGCCGCTGATGACATTGCGCCAGCACCGATTGTAATTCAGGGAGCAATGCCCATTGAAGCCGAGCATTTTGCGGCCAGGCTCGACAACGCCAGGCTACAGCAAATCGGCGAGTGGCGTTTCTGGAAAGGCACCGTTGAGGGTTACCCGGTTATCGTTTCCGAAACCCTGAAAGGCATGTCGAATGCTGCTGCTGCCACCGCACTGGCGGCCGTGGAGTTCAAACCCGTCGCGATTATCAATCAGGGTACTGCAGGCGGCCACGACCCGGCGCTCAACGTCTACGATATTGTGGTCGGCAAATACTCGGTCAACCTGGGCGCGTTCAAAACCCCAGCCCAGGCAGCAGGCCAGGGCAGCCATGCCCTTGACTGGAAGCCAATGGATTTGCTGGCGTCAAAAGGCAGCGCGGGCGAGGATAAGAACGCGCACAGCATCCGTCAGTTTGCCGCCGACCCGCTGCTGCTGAAAGCCGCAGAACAGGCAATGCCAAAGTATAAAAACGGGAAAGTTGTCGAAGGCGTTATCGGCTCTGCCGACGTCTGGAACAGTGAACTAGACCGCATTCGCTTCTTCCATGAGCATTACCAGACGTCAGTTGAAGAGATGGAAACGGCCTCCGCCGCGCAGATCGCCTCCCTGTTCAATATTCCGTTTATCGGCATCCGGGTGCTGTCAAATAACATCACCAATAATGGCAAATACGATGCGAAAACCGGCCTGGTCTGCCAGGACTATGTTTACGAGGTGTTGAAAGCCTGGATCAAAGATAGTCACGCCCAGCAGTAACCCTTTACCACCACCAGTCGGGGACCAGCCCGCCTGGTGATGGTGGCCACGAGCGAAATCTTAATTAATAATCAGAGTTAATCAGCACTCTTTCGCCAAATGCACCGTTCCGCGGCAGCGGCAGGTTGGAGGAGTTCAACGCTCTGAGCACCCGGATCCCTTCTGCCCCAGCGGCGCGGGCATCGGTAATGTCGCTATCCGCATCACCGTAATAAATTTGAATATGGTGGCTGCGAATATCATTCACCTTCGCGCCTTTGCCTGGCGCGGTGAAAATCACCGGGTTCATCTTATCGGCTGCAATCCCAAAGTCTTTGGCAATCTGCGAGCTGATCGTTTCATGGCCGCTCTTCGGCTTGGGTCGCCCGGTGATAAACCAGATACGATCGCCGCGCTCAAGATGCAGTTTTATTAACGCTTGCGCAGATTTTTTTGGCACCGAAAACGCATCCCACCCGTTGCTCACCTGCTCCCAAAACTCATCATTTTTGAGAAAGTCATTGCTGCCGGGAGAAAACATCTGCTGGCCGTGATAGAAGGCAGGTGTTGAGTAGAACACCGTATCATCAATATCAAAGCCAACATCAATCGGCGCTTTACCCTGCAGCCCTTCGGCGATCTGAGCGGTGGTGATCCAATGAATCGCATACTGCTGATTAAGCTGTTGTAGCGTGGCTCCCGCCTCACTCACCTCTGGCACCTCTGCAGCGCTCCAGGCCGGGGCAGTTGAGAAGAGTGAAGCCAGCAGCAGCAAGGCCGGTTTATGACGTAAAAACAGGGACATCTCTCATCCTTATTGTGGCGTTAGAACAGGTTAAAAGCGTAGTCGATTTGGAAATCAATCGAATGATTTATCGCGCGTTTAGGTTTCCCTTCTGCGCTGAGAATCGGGCGATTTTTTTGATTCTGATAATTCCAAGATGGCCCACCAGAGAGTTGGAAACTGAGTTTTTTCATCGACGACGGCTGCCATTTTGAGAAGAGAATAGTTTCGCCGCGCCGGATAGCATGATCCCGATACTTAATGCCCCAGCCGAAGGCGCTCTGCAGCCCCAGCTTGATTTCCGGCGTCACGAGATATTCAGTCGTCCAGGCCACCATTTTCTCATTGTTGACGACATAGTCATTGCCCCAGGCATCGGCCATCGAAGAGAACCGCCCACGGCTGTTTTTCGCCATATGGCGCTCAAAATAGCCAAGGCGATCGCTGGATTTCGCTTTGGTATAAGAAGCGCCAATCTTATGTTTCCAGCTTTTCTCGCGCCACTCAACATAGACGGACGGATGCCAGGCATCATTGTTGAACGGCCGATAATCTGCACTCATCGCTTTCCAGTTTTTCAACGCATGATTGTAATACAGCATACCTAATACATTGACCTGATTGCCGGACAGCGCCGCAGGATGCCAGCCCAGTTCAAGCCCATGGCGTTGCAGGTACTGCTGGCTTTCGCCAAAGAAGTAGAGCGCACTGTACCCCGGCTGTTTGTACAGCAGCTCGCCGGTTGAGAGGTGGCCGATCTCTGTTTTGCGGTCCGCCGTGGTGAAGTGGATCTGCTGCGGTGCGCCTCTGTCGCTATAGCGCGTCAGCCAGGCGCCGCGCAGTACCCACGGCCCCGCGCCGCTGTCCATGCGCCAGCCCTGATAGGTGCTGGGAATAGTGCGACTGGAGTTAGTTATCGCCCCCCACTGATGGACGATTTGCCAGCCGGAATAGAGTTTTAAATAGCTGTCGTCGCCTTCCAGCTTCGCTTTAGCCAATAGCTGGCCCAACTTATGGAACCCGCTGGCGTGGCCGTTATGGTTATACAGCACACTGCGCCCGGCGAAGTCATCGCTGGCCGCCAGTTTATACACCTGATAATAAGAGGCATCAAGCCCGATAATATCGGCGAAATAGCCGGAGTTGTAGTCCAGCGATATTCCCTGCCCCCAGGCTGTCTGCACCGAGCTATCTCCAGAATCTGAAGTATTCAGATTCTTAAATTGATTCCTGAAGGAGATTTCCGCGTGACTGTCGGTGATAAAACGACTTAATGAGTCAGTTAACTGCAAGGAGGAAGTTTCGAAGGCGCAGAGTGGCAGCGGCGCCAGCGTGAATAGCGCAGCAGAAAACAGGAACGTAGGTTTACCGGATAGCGTCAATAACATGTGTGAAATCCTTTTCTTATTGATTAATGGCTGAACTCCTGTCAGCGGGCGGCACAATAATATCAAAACGTTCCGCAGGTAAAGTGATAAACCTCACAATTAACCATTATTACTGGAAAAATTCAGCACCATTAAACAACTATTAAAGCTATTATTATCGTTTGTCGTTACTTATTACGGCATGCTTGTGATATTTCTGGCGTAATAAATTGCGGGCGTACCGAAATAAAAGGTCCCTCCATTCGTTGTAGAGGTCGACCACTGAGGGATCCCCAGAAATGACTTCCATCGCTAAACGTCCGCTAACCGGTCTGAGCTCAGCCTGAGCACGCCGGAACGGCAAAAGACGCTCCCTGCGGGTTTTAAACCGCGACGCTGAGGCTTTGGGTGCAAGGAGGGAGGGCTGATTGCAGCAGGCCCACGGCCAGGGATGGCCGTGAGCCAGGCTACAGGGATGTATTCATGCCGGTGCGGTAAGCAGCCCTCCCTCCTGAAACCGGGCACCTGTCATCCCGCAACCATATTCAAATCAATTTTTATGGAGATTCCTCAGGGATCGACCCTCTGTACCGGTCGACCCGTCAGCGTCAGTGCAGGGTCGGAAACAGGGAGACCACATTGCTGCCGTCAGCCGCGGAAAATCGGGCGTTATAGCGCAGGCGGAAGTCATGCATCTCCTGCGCATCGGGTTCAATCTCACGCAAAAAATTCAGCGCCAGCCGCACATGTTCGGCGCCGATCTCGGTTGGCAGGTAGGCTTTGCGCAACACGCCGCGCCAGAAGGCGATGCTCTCGTCCGACTCATCGACAATAAACACCTGGTAGATAAACAGCACGCTGGCGGCATTGGCGAGGTGGCTCTCATTTTCCACCGTCAGATAGTCAACGAACTCCTCGCCTGCGCTTTTCCCCATCAGGCTAATCAGCGACTCGACGTACACCGGGTCGAGATTGAGCCGCCGGGTTAACGCCTTCGCCGCACGGCGCGGGCGCGAATTCAGCACGCGAAAACCAATAATAAACACCACTACCAAAGTTAAAAGCATCAGCCAGATCATGCACTATCCTGTTGAAAATGAAATCAGCCGCGCAGGGCGGAAGGCGTCATGCCGTATACGCTTTTAAAGCGATTGCTGAAATGACTTGAGGAGTTAAAGCCGCAGCGCAGCGCGATTTCGGTCAGCGGCAGCGCGCTGTGGCGCACCAGCTGTTCGGCCTGCGCCATACGCCGCTGCATCACATACTGGTGCGGGGCCAGCCGGGTCGACTGTTTAAACATGCGCGCAAAGTGAAACTCGCTCAGATCCGCGACCGCCGCCAGCTCCCCCAGCGTCAGCCCATTGCTCAGATTGGCATCAATAAACGCCAGCACGTTACGCAGCACAATGGGTGCCAGCCCGCCACGCACCGTTGGCAGCTGCCACTGTACTTCGCTGTAGTGCTGTAACAGGTGGGTCATCAGCAGCGTTGAGGCGGAGCTGAGCGTAAGCTGGTTGGCGTTCTGCCGCCAGTCGCTGCTCAGCAGGAAGTGGCGATAGAGCTGGGTAATGCGCTCATCCTGCTGGAACACTTTTTCATCCAGCGCGATGCTGGCCGGGCTGCGGTCCCAGATCTGCAGCGCCAGATTTTTCAGGTGCTGGTCGGTGCAGTAAAGGTGGACAAAAGAGAACTCGCCACGAATATCCCACGTTGACTCGCTGTCCTGCGGCATCAGGCAGAAGCGATCCGGCGCGCCGCCGTTCTGCCAGCCGGAGCGGGTCTTATGCCAGGTGTCAAAACCCGCCTCAACGTACAGGCTCAGCGTATGGTGGTCGCTCTTTTGCGTCACGCAGTCGAAATCATTGCGCCAGGCCGCCAGCTGGATCCCGGAGCCAAGCTGCACGTGGCCCTGCAGGCGCGCACGATGCTGACTGAGATTTTCAAAGGCCTGATAGACGTTTTTCATGGCAACCGATCGCAAATTGACAGGCGTTCAGTTTAAGGAGCCTGACCGCCGGATACCAGATGTTAGCGATTCGCCGGCAAAAAAAAGCGCAAGATTTTGCAAGTCACCACAGCCTGCTGCAAGTCAGCGGTGGGCAATCGGGCCACACTACGCGTAAATCCCAGGATATTGAGGTAGCCATGAACGCGTTATTGTATTTTTTAGTGGTGGTGATTTGGGGAACAACCTGGATTGCGATAGTGATGCAGCAGGGGGTGGTGTCAATCACCGTGTCCATTTTCTGGCGCTTTCTGCTGGCCGCCGCGGCAATGATGCTGGTGCTGGGCGTGCTGGGCCGCCTGCGCAAACTCTCCCTGCGCGACCACGCATTCTGCCTGCTTCAGGGCTGCTGTGTGTTTGGCTTCAACTTTGTCTGCTTCTATCACGCCGCCTCTTATATCAGCAGCGGGCTGGAGTCGGTGATTTTCTCCATGGCGGTGCTGTATAACGCCGTTAACAGCTGGCTCTTTTTCCGCCAGCGCCCGCACCCTAACCTGCTGCCCGCCGCCTTACTCGGCATTATCGGCATCGTCGCGCTGTTCTGGAACGATCTGGTCAGCACGCAAATGGCACCGCAGCTGCTGCTCGGGGTCGGCCTGAGCGCGCTGGGGACCTTCGGTTTTTCGCTCGGCAATATGATCAGCACCCGCCACCAGCGGCGCGGGCTGGAGACGCTCTCGACCAATAGTTACGCGATGTTTTACGGCGCCATGGTGATGGCGGGCATCAGCCTGTTTCACGGCGACCGCTTTATGCCGGAGCTGTCGGCGCGCTACCTCGGCTCGCTGTTTTATCTGGCGATATTTGGCTCCGTGATCGCCTTCGGTGCCTATTTTACTCTGGTGGGGCGCATCGGGGCCAGCCAGGCTGCCTACAGCACGCTGCTGTTCCCGCTGGTCGCCCTGACCCTCTCAACGCTGTATGAGGGCTACGTCTGGCACCTGAATGCAGCGATCGGGCTGGTGTTGATTCTGCTGGGTAACCTGGTGATGTTTGCCAGGCCGGGGCTGTGGCGATTTGCTCAGCGCCCCGCCTCTTCCTGACAACATCATGGTTAGTATGAGAAATATAATAATCACCGCTGAAATGAATATTGGGATAAATTAGACAGTGCTGTTAACCATTATTGTTGAAAAATTTTATTAATCGTTTCACATTATTAATAGCATAATCCTTGCCCGGTTAGCCGGGCGACAAATATCGGCACAGCACCTATACTTCCTTTGGTAGTAAATATATTTAACCAACGAAGTGGAGGTCTTTTTGACTATTTCTGATGAAGATGAACTGCACCACGTCATGATCGGCGAAGCCGCAATGAACCTAATCTTCAGCAGGGAAGAAGTGAGTACCGGTTCGCTCATCAACCAGCTACAGCACATGGCGCGACTGGAGGAAGATGATGACAGACTACTCAAGATTTGGGCGGCGCGGAAATGGCTGTTGCAACACAAACAGGGCAGCACTGACGCCTATAAAAAGCCGCACTGGCTAACCTCCGGGACGGAGCATGCAGACCCCGGCAACCGCGAGGCTGATATCCGCCTGCATCGTTTTTCCGATAGTGAAAATACGGAATCCTAACCGGCTGACCCGCCGGACACTTTCAACCTTAACGTCAGGGATGACGTTAACAGAAAACATCGGGCACGCCTCAACTAGTGAAAGCTCTCCAGCAGATAGCGGAACGCCTGCTGATAGATATCTTTGAGGCGTGATTCTGAGGCTTGCTCGCTGTGAGCGTGCAAGGTCAGCAGGACACTCTTCTTGTCCAGCGCTTTACCGCTGGCGATTAACTCGGATACTGCGCGTCCTATTACTGCATAAATTTCCGCTGGATAGTGGTGATCTTTGCCGTGCACGTGTACCCCTTGTGTGACTGGATGTACAGACAGTATAGCATTTGCCAGAACCGCTGCGCTTTCAGCACCACCACTCCGTAGTACACGCCGTACCACACGCGGATTTATGACTCTGTTTTCGGAGTCATCCGGGTTATGGCGAATCAACGCGCCACAAAAAAAATTAAAATAATTAAACCTTGCTAATGAAGACCAGCCATGTTTTTATAGCGTCATCGGTTTGGAATACAGACCTTATGAAGCAGTTTTAGTAAAGCAGTCCTCAGTTCAAGTGTTATCCATAGATATCCTTTCTCATGAGCCTCCTCCTAAGTGCCCAATAAGTAAAACTCTGAAAACAGGCCTTCTGCCACACTGTGTGGCTCAAAATTAAGGAAATATTTATGTCTAATAAAATGACTGGTTTAGTAAAATGGTTCAACGCTGATAAAGGCTTCGGCTTTATTTCTCCAGAAGACGGCAGCAAAGATGTGTTCGTACACTTCTCTGCAATCCAGGGTACTGATTACAAAACCCTCGATGAAGGCCAGAAAGTTGAATTCACCATCGAGAATGGTGCTAAAGGTCCATCAGCCGCTAACGTAGTCGGTCTGTAAGCCTTTCATTATTACCGGCTCACAATCGCGATGACGGCAACAGCCTGAGCAGATGAGTTGGAAATATGAGAAACGGGGAGTGCCTTGCGGCACTCCCCGTTTTCGTTTACGCGCCCCGCCCTCACTAATTCTCTGTTTACTCTGCCTTATTTTTTCCAAGACCCGGCTTGTATTCTTAATCCTCTCCCGCCGTCACAATGCCCGCAGATAAAGAGTGCTGCGGCGTAGCCATACCACTGCCGCTAAATCTTTGTCCTCACTGCGGGTATTCGCCCCACTTTTACTGATGTCGCGAATATTCACGCAAACACTCGCGTCGTTAGGGATTTGCCTGGCAATACTGGCATGACTATCAGAACGACCTTCTCTCTGCCTGGAAAAAAAGGATTAACAATATGATAAATAAAAAATTGATCGTTGCTGCTGTGCTGGCCGGTTCTGCTTTCGCTTCAGTGGCTCAGGCGGCTGACGGCACTATTAACTTTACCGGTACGATTATCGATACCGCTTGTACGGTAACCCCGGCAACCGCAAACCAGACCGTGGCGCTGGGGACCGTGAATAAATCGGCCTTTGGCGCAGCAGGCAGCAGCGCCAGTCCAACCAAATTTAGCGTAGTGCTGACCTCTTGCCCTGCAACGGCCACCACTGCAAGCATAAAATTTGATGGCCCAACCAATGCTGCCAACAGCAACCTGCTGGCCATTACCCCATCAGCGGGTACAGAAGCGCAGAATGTTGGGGTAGGTATTTACGAGCAGGATGCCTCAACGCTGATCCCAGTGGCGAGCGCCTCTGCCAGCAAGACGTTATCAACCACTACAGACACCACCTTCAACTTCGTCGCCAAATACGTTGCGACCGCTACGGGCGTGACTGCTGGCCCGGCGAACGCCGTTAGCGACTTCACTGTTTCGTATAACTAATTTGCACGCGAGTATTGAAGGATGTTGCTAAGCTCATGCAACCGGGCAGGGAAGCCGTTATTGAACCTGGCGACGTCATGACGTCGCCATCAAGCAGCAGTTGCTAAAAATTCTTAAGGGGGATGTCATGTTCAGCAAGTTGAAAACTTTTTGTGTAGCCGCTGCAATTCTCAGCACCGCGCAGTTTGCCTCAGCCGGAGTCATCGTAGGCGGAACGCGTGTGATCTACAACGCAGCCCAAAAAGAGACCTCAATTGCCGTGCGTAACCCGGAGAAAGCCACGCCCTATTTGATGCAGTCCTGGGTTGAGAACGCCTCCCCCACTGACACTAGCAAGGTACCGTTTATTATTACCCCGCCGCTATTCCGCCTCGATGCCGGGCAGGAAAATACCCTGCGCATCGTGCGCACTGGCGGGCAACTGCCTGAAGATCGCGAGTCGCTCTACTGGCTGAATATTAAATCGATCCCGGCCAGTTCAAAAGCCGATACGAACCAGTTACAGATCTCGGTCAAAACCCGCATTAAGCTGATTTATCGCCCTGCATCATTAGTCGCTAACGCACCGGATGCCTATAAAAAGTTAACTTTTTCCCGCCGGGGAAATCAGCTGCAGGTCACCAACCCCACGGCCTATCAAATCGCTTTTTACCGCGTGAAAGTCGGCGGCGTAGAGATCAAAGAGCCTGGCAGCATTACGCCATTTGGCACACTGAGCCTCCCCCTGCCTGCCGGTGCTTCCGGACAGGTCAGCTGGCAGACCATTAATGATTTCGGAGGTATTACTCCGGCGGAAAGCAAAGCCCTGTAATCACCACCGCTACACCCGTTAAACCTGCCCACTGCTTTTTTCAACCGCCATCATTTTATGACAGCGGGAGGGATCCCCTTGCTGTCATTCCTGAAGGGAACGCTTTGCCATGAACAAAAAATATTACAAAACTCATGCGGCCGCCATTACCCGGCCCGGCACCGCGCGTGAGGCCTTTATGCCATCACTGCTGGCGCTGGCTATTGCCGTATGTTCTGGCGCCGTTCAGGCTGATGACTATTTCAACCCAGCGGCGCTGGAGCTGACCCCGGAACAGGCCGGACTTGATCTAAGCAAGTTCTCAACTAATGGCGGCCAGATGCCGGGCAGCTACCTGGTGGATATTTACCTCAACGATAATAAGATCGAGACCCGTAAGGTAAAATTTGATGACCTTAACGGTAAACTGCAGCCCGAGCTGACCCCAGACCAGCTACGATCAATGGGGATTAAGCTGGAAGCTTTCCCTGCGCTGCAGCTGATGGCTGCGGATAAGCCGATAATCGGACTAAGCCAGTATATTCCCGACGCTGACAGCCAGTTCGATTTCAGCCGCCAGCGCCTGAATCTGAGTGTTCCTCAGGCTGCGCTGACTAGCGAAGCACGCGGCTATATCGCCTCCTCACAATGGGACCAGGGGTTGCCAGCCGCCCTGGTCAACTATAATTTCAGCGGTTCCAACACCCGCCGCGACGGGCGTCCCGGCAGCGACGACAATTATTATCTTAACCTGCGCACCGGCCTGAACTTCGGCGCGTGGCGTTTGCGCAACTATTCTACCTGGAGCGACGGCGGCGGTCAGCGCCAGTGGCAGAACGTCAATACCTATCTGCAGCGTGATGTCCAGGCGATGAAAGGCCAGATGACGCTGGGGGACAGCGCTTCGCCAGGGGAAATATTTGACAGCGTGCAGTTTCGCGGCGCGCAGATCGCCTCCGATGACAATATGTTCCCGGATAGCCTGAAAGGGTTTGCCCCGGTGGTGCGCGGCATAGCCCAGAGCAATGCCCAGGTAACGGTGCGCCAGAACGGCTACATTATTTATCAGACCTATGTCCCCCCTGGCCCCTTTGCAATCACTGACCTCTACCCGACTGCCTCCAGCGGCGATCTCGACGTGACCATCACCGAGGCTGACGGCAGTGAACGTCACTCGGTGCAGCCTTTCTCGGCGGTACCGGTGATGCTGCGTGAAGGGCGCCTGAAGTACGCCGCCACGGCCGGTGAGTATCGCTCCGTCATTCCAGATGCGCTGAAGCCTGGCTTTGCCCAGGGCACGCTGATTTACGGCCTGCCGGCCAATACGACTGTTTACGGCGGCCTGCTGGTTTCCGACCGCTATAGTGCACAGGTGGTTGGTCTGGGTCATGGCTTTGGCGATCTCGGTTCCCTCTCTGTGGACGTCACCCAGGCTAAAACCGAACTGCGCGACGGCAGCAACCACAGCGGCCAGTCATTCCGATTTCAGTACGCCAAAGATATTGAAGTCACTAAAACGACCTTTACCCTGGCAGGCTATCGTTACTCCACCAGCGGTTTTTATGACTTCAAAGAAGCTAACGAGCTGGGGACCACTTCCCTCGATGACTGGCGCCAGAGATATAACAAGCGCAGCAAGGCGCAGGTCAACATCAATCAGTCGCTGGCACAGTACGGCAACTTTTACCTGTCCGCCTGGCAACAGGATTACTGGCGTGAGTCTGGATATGAACGCAATCTCGGTGCGGGATACAACCTGAGTTACAACAGCATCACCTGGGGCGTGAGCTATACCTATAGCCAGTCGCCGGGCAATAACGCTAACGACCAGCAATTTGCTATTAATATCCAGGTGCCGCTGAGTAAGTGGCTGCCGAACAGCTGGGCAAGTTACAATATGAATACCACCAAGCGCGGCAGCACCACCCACCAGGTTGGGTTGAGCGGCACTACGCTGGCCGATAACAATCTGAACTATAACCTGCAGCAGAGCTATAGCAATCAGGGCGAAGGGGCCAGCGGCAATGTCAACGCCAACTATAAAGGGACGTATGGCGAAATGCAGGGCGGCTATAACTATGCCAAAGACTCTGAACAGCTCAACTACGGCCTGCAGGGTGGCATTGTGCTGCATCCTTACGGCGTAACGTTTTCACAGCAGCAGGGGGAAACCCTGGCGCTGGTACGCGCGCCGGGAGCCAGCGGCGTCAAAATTGAGAATAACACTGGGGTGCGCACCGACTGGCGCGGTTATGCCGTAGTGCCGTACGTCAGCACCTATCGTCAGAACCGCGTGGCGCTGGAAACTGAAAGCCTTGCGGAGAATGTCGACCTTGACGGCAATGTCCAGACCGTGGTCCCTACCCAGGGTGCCGTGGTGCTGGCCGATTTTAAGACCCGCGTCGGGCGCCGGGTGTTGATGACCCTCAGCTATCAGGGCCGCCCAGTGCCATTTGGCGCGACTGCGGCGCTGCGCCAAAATAATGACAACTCAGCCAACAGCAGTATTGTCGGCAGCGATGGTCAGCTCTATATGAGCGGGGTGCCGGATAAAGGCCAGCTGCGGGTCAAATGGGGCAATGCGGCTAATCAGCATTGTCAGGTTAACTTTGCACTACCTGACCAGGGTGCCACTACCATAACCGCAGCGGACTTTGTCTGCCGCTAAGCGAACAGGATGCACACCATGAGAATGAATAAACGAACGCGTTGTTTTTCGGCGGCATTAGGTATGATGTTCCTGCTGCCTGGCGCGGCGATGGCGGCTTGTACCTTAAAGTCAGGACCTGGCACTGGCACTATCAGTTTTGGTCGGGTTGTCGTTCAGCGCGATACGCCTGTGGGGACGATTTTGGCAACACAGTCTATTGTGTCTGGAGGAGCAACCTGGACCTGTGATGCTCGTTGGACTTATACAGGCAATCTCACACTGTTCTCAACGCTAAGCCCCTATGGTAACAGCGTATATTCAACCAATATTCCAGGTGTCGGTATGCGTATACATTTCGGGGCAGGGTTTAACAGTTATTTTCCGATCGGTTCCGTGTCTGGACCCGCTTCCTCATTTCAAGGTGGGACGATTGCTGCAGACCTGATTAAAACCTCTGCTGCTGCCGTAGGCAGCGGTAATCTCACCAATGGCGCGCTTGTTACATTTAAAATTGATGCCACGACGGTATATACATTGAATCTGTCCGGCACCAATACCATCGTCCCGGTTGCCTGCTCCGTTTCCAGCAGCGCCATTAATGTGCCAATGGGCAATGTGGCACGCAATCTCTTTACACATGTAGGGTATGCAGGCACCCCCGTTCCCTTCTTTATACCATTGCGATGTGATGCGGGTACCAGTGTGAAGCTGACAGTCGATGCTGTCGCCGACAGTTCAGCAGCACCAGGGGTGATCGCGCTGACTTCAGCAGGTTCAGCGGGCGTGGCGAGTGGTGTTGGGATTCAATTAACCTATAGCGGCGCACCGGTCACATTTGGCAGCCAGATGCCGATTCTGACGTCCCCTGGTGGCGTATTTAATATTCCACTGATTGCGCGCTATTACCAAACTTTACCCGCGGTGCAAGCCGGCACCGCCAACGCCCAGGCCACCTTCACCATGACCTACAACTAAATCCTTACTGTGTCTTGATAAGCTGTTGTTATCATCCTGTGTACGCTGAATGCCTGGCGTACACTTTTTTTTGCCATAAAAAAACGACGCGCAGAATCTTCTGCACATCGTTATTTGAGATAAAATTCTTGCTTATTTAAACAGATCGTCACGGTATTTAAATAACTCGAGGTCAGACCCTATCCCCAACTTTTTCATTCCCGTCTGCTTATGACCGCTAATGGTTTTTCGGCTGCGCTTCAGCTTGTCAGCAATATCAACAATTGCCATGCCGTCGAGGAAGCAGCGAATGACTTCTGCCTCGCGTGGGGTCAGCAGCTTGCTAAGTTTCGCCAGGTCGTTGTCCTGCGGCTGTGCCGTAAAGGCCATTTCCAGCAGTGCGTTGTCGCGTTTGCGAGTGGGCACCTGCGATAGCTCAACCGCAATATTCTCTGGCATATAGCGCTGCCCTGCCGCAACCCTGCGTACCGCATCAAAGTAGAACTGCGTCTCTTCGCGTTTGGTGATATAGCCTTTGATACCCAGCATAAATGCCGCGCGGATCACCGCCAGGCTCTCCATTGATGAAGAGAGCAGAATTTTCAGCTCTGGGTGGTGAGCCTGAATCTGTTTGATTAGCGACAGGCCATCCATCTCATCGCTGTTAAGGATATAGTCCAGCATCAGCACATCGGCATGATTATCACGCAGCCATGCCAGCAGTTCATGGCTGTAACCAAAGGTTGCCGCCATCATAATATCTTTCTCTTTGGCCGCAGCAACTTCAAAGGAGAAACGGATCATCGGATGATCGTCCAGCAGTACCACGGTAATTTTTTTATCGTTCAACAGGCTCATTAAGCAGACCTCTACAATGAGGGGGGCGTATTAGCCCCCCTAAAATTAATCTTATTATTTCTGGCCCTGGAGCCAGTGAAGCAGTTCCCCGGCGCTGGCATAACCGCGGAAAATCGCACTATAACCGTCAAAGCGATTGGTAATTTCCGCCACGCGATTGTTGTAGTAATCCGATTCTGAAGTTAGCACATCTAACAGCGTTCGTTTACCCAGGTGATACCACTGGTCGAAGAAGTCATGGCGAATGCGGTCAGATTCGGTGGTCAGGTTGCGGTACAGGTCCGCGCGCTGTAGCATCGAATGGGCATCCTGATCCGCCGCGCGCACGCGCTGCTGAAGATCGTCCAGCTGGTTCTCTGCCTGCTCGCGCTGCGCATAGGCACGCTGCACGGCTGCCTGCTCAGCGGCCTTGCCTGAACCGCCACGGAATACGCCCCAACTGACGTTGATACCGGTCTGCCAGGCTTCTTCACGCCCGTTATACTCATCGCGACCGGTGCTCTTACTGACTACCCAGTTGACCTGCGGCAGATTGGATGATTTCAGCGCTTTCGCTTCGTCGAACGACGCCTCAGCCTGCTCACGCGCCTGTGTCAGCGTCGGGTGATCGTTTACCTGCGCCATCAGTGCATTCAACGCGGCCGGGTTCAGATCCCACCGTTTTCCCGGTGGCAGTGCAACCTGGGCATCGCCCAGCAGGCGGGTGAGCAGAATCTCGCTATCACGCGCTTTCGCCACGGCGTTATCCAGCGCCGACTGCGCCTGTAACATGCGCCCGGTCGCCTGGGTCAGCTCGCTGCGACGTCCCGGGTCCTGAGCGACGATGCCACTCAGCATCGTCACCAGCTCATTCATCCGCGCCACATACTGCTCGCTCATCTCGATAATCAGGCGCTGTTTCGCCAGCTCAACCAGTCCGCCGCTCACCTGCCAGGCGAGGTCTTCACGCTGCGCATCGAGCTGTGAATCTGCCGCTTTCACCGCATGCTGCTTGCTGTCGATGGTGTGCGAGGTCTGACCAAAGTCATACAGATTGGTAGCAATATTAAGACCAATTGCCGGCGTGGTATTGGCATTACGGTTTCCCTTACCAAACTGCCAGCGGCGCGAGTCGGTGCTGATATCCACCTGCGGCAGGCGCGCGCCTTTGGCAGCCTTAACCTCTTCACGCGCGGCCTCGCTGGCAAACTGTGCGCTGCGCAGCTGTGGGCTGCGCTGTACCGCAATGGCTACCGCGTGGTAGAACGCGGCGCGGATATCGCGCTCAGCCGGAAGATGACGCTCGCCAGCGGCGACCGTTTTAGCCGGCGCGCTGTTGAACGTATTTGGCGCAACGGCCGCGTTGGCCGACGTCATCATCGGCATATTCAGGGCAGCCGCTACCAGTACCGCGCTAATACGCAGCGTCATTAAACAGATTTTCATTATTTAAATTTCCGTTATTATCTTTCGCGGAAGGCTTCACGCGCTTTGAATATTGGCTTGAGCAAATATTCGAGAATTGTTTTTTCACCGGTGCGGATTTCAACACTGGCAACCATGCCCGGAATTATTGGCAATTGTTTATTACCGACATTCAGGGTGCTGCTGTCAGTTAATACCATCACGCGGTAGTAGGTATCGTCCGGTCGACCGGCTGCGGATTTCACATCATCTTTAATCGTGTCCGGACTGATTAATTCCACTTTGCCTTTCAGGCCGCCGTAAATGGCGTAATCATAGGCAGTAATTTTTACCGTTGCCGCCAGTCCCGGGTGGAGAAAGGCCACGTCAGAGGGGCGAATTTTCGCTTCCACTAACAGCTGATCTTCTGACGGTACAATCTCCATAATATGTTCACCAGGCTGAATTACGCCGCCAATGGTGTTGACGCTGATATTTTTCACCGTGCCGTTAACCGGCGCGGAAAGGGTGGTACGGTCCATTACGTCAGCACGCCCAATCAGGTTTTCCGAAGTCTGCGATAGCTCCAGCTCCAGCTTGTTCAGCTCGGTGTTGGCTTCCGCCTGATAGCGGTTGCGGCGCTCAACAATCTGCGACTGCAGGTCGTTGGCCTGGCGCTGCATGCGTAACATCTCCACTTCAGAGAGCAGCCCACGCGCCGCCAGCGGCTGGGACATATGAATCTCACGCATCGACAGGTCATAGCTGCGCTGCAGCGCGCCGACTGCATCATTCAGCGCGCTTTTTCGCGCGTTGTAAGCTTTAGTTTCCTGCTCGACCACCGCACTGTCTTTCATCACCTGTTCGTCAAAGACCAGCGGCTGGCCATAAGCTTCGGCGCGCAGGCGGGCAATAGTTCCTTTCAGACCGACCACTTTGTTCAGGGCTTCACGGTAGCTGGCCTGGGCGCGGGTCGGATCAATTTTCAGCAGCACTTCGCCCTGCTTCACCACCTGCCCTTCGCGCACGTCCATTGAAGCCAGGATGCCGCCTTCCAGGCTTTGGATTACCTGCTCATGGCTGCGCGAGACGATTTTGGCCTCACCTTTGGTGATCTCCTCGACTTTGGCAAAGTGTGCCCAGGTAAGAAAACCGGTAATAACCGCGATAAAAATCAGCAGCACCAGATAGGAGCCGGGCGTTCTCTGGCTCAGTAACGAGGAGTGAATATCATTCATAAAAGCCGCATCGCTGGCGCTGATTGCCTGCTTGCGGCGCAGGGATAACTTAGCCATTATGCGCTTTCCTCGGTTTCTGCCTGTGCCACTGCGGCGCTATTTGCTGCCGGTGTCGCCGTGCTCACTTTGTTAGTGCTGGTCGCGCTTACCGGCGCTTCGCCACGCAGTTTTGCCAGCACGTTCTCTTTCGGTCCATCCATCGCCACTCTGCCGTTATCGATAACAATAATGCGATCGACCAGGGTCAGCAGTGACGGACGATGGGTGACCACCACCAGAGTCTGCCCTTCGCTGGCCGCATGCAGATGGCGTAAAAATTGCTGTTCTGTCTGGGCATCCATCGCGCTGGTCGGCTCGTCCAGCAGCAGCATCTGTGGACGGGTCAGCAGGGTTCTGGCCAGTGCCACCAGCTGACGCTGGCCGCCGGACAGATTACCGCCGTGTTCCCCCACCGGCAGGTGGATACCCTGCGGGTGGCGGGCGGCGATCTGGTCCAGCCCGGTCAGTTTCAGCACGCGCATCAACTCACTGGCTGAGGCATCGGGCACGCCAAGCATCACGTTTTCACGCAGCGAGCCGTAGAACAGGCGCGCATCCTGACTGACATAGCCCACGGTGTGGCGCCAGTCGGCCGGGTCAATCTGATTCACGTCGAGACCGGCGGCAAACATCTGCCCTTCCGTTGGCATATACAGACGGGCCATGATGCGCAGCAGCGTGGATTTGCCGCTGCCAATCGCGCCGAGAATCGCCACGCGCTCGCCGGCTTGAATATCGAGGCTGATGTTGTGCAGCACTTTCGGACTTGGGCGCATCGGCGGTGCCGGGTAGCTGAACTGCACCTCCTTCAGGGTTAAGCCGCCTTTAAGATCCGGGTCCGCCACATATTCCTGCTCTTCGTCGCGATCGACCGGCATGTTCATCAGTTTGCTCAGTGACGTCAGGGCAGCTTTTGCCTGCTGGTAACGTGTTGCCAGGCCAATCACCTGCCCCAGCGGAGCCGTTGCGCGGCCCGCCAGCATGACCGTACCTATCAGGGCACCCATGGTGAGTGTGCCGGCATCAATCAGGTACACGCCAATCACAATCAGTAACACGGTCTGGAACTGCTGCAGAAACGTTACCACCCCAGTCGCCAGCGAAGAGAAACGCTTGGATTTCGCTGCGCTGCCTGCCTGCAGGGCGCTGAAGTTCTGCCAGCGGCGCTGCATATAGGCCTGACCATTAACGGCCTTCAGGGTTTCCATACCTTCCACCGACTCAATCAGCACCCCTTGCTTCAGTGACGATTCCTGCAGATTGGCCTTCATGATTTTTGCCAGCGGCCACTGAATGATCACGCAGACAATAAGAATCAGCGGCAGCATCAACATCGGAACCCAGCCCAGCGGACCGCCGATGGTGAAGATCACCCCCATAAACAGCAGGATAAACGGCAGGTCAGCCAGTGCCGCCAGGGTAGCGGATGAGACAAACTCACGTACCGATTCAAACTCGCGCAGCTGGTTAGCAAAGGTGCCCGAGGATTGCGGTTTATGCTCCATCCGTACCGAAAGCGCCTGACGAAAAAGGATACTGCCGACAATCAAATCTGCTTTTTTGCCGGCGGTATCCAGCAGATAAGCACGCACATAGCGGGTTACGGCTTCAAACAGCATCGCCACGGTTACGCCAATCGCCAGCGACCACAGGGTGGTAAATGCCTGGTTCGGGATAACGCGGTCGTACACATTCATGGTGAAGAAGATGCTAGCCAGGGCCAGCACGTTAATTAATACCGAGGCCACAGCCCCGCTGCGGTAATAGCGTCGATAGCGCCACAGGGTGCTGAACAGCCAGTGTTTCTGATTTTCCGGTAACCCTTCTACTACGCGGCGGTCTACTTTCGCCTTTGGCTTAGTCATAATGGCGTAGCCGCTGAACCACGCTTCAATCTCCTCGTGTTCAATTTCCACCGGCTCTTTGCTGACTTCCGGCAAAATAACCTTGTAGAACCAGGTCAGCTTATTTTCCGCGTTTTTCTTTTTTACCCGGTCTAGCAAAATGCAGCCGCCGGAAGATTTGCGCACCAGAATAATTGGCGTCACTTCCAGCGGTAATTCCCACAGCTGCCGCTCGACCAGGCCTGAGGTGAAACCGTTATTTTCGAGTGCGTCCAGCGCCTGCGACGGCGACAGGAAAACGTCTTTGGCTAACCCTGCTACCAGCGCTTCCTGACTGCGCCCCATTCCATAGTGCTGGCAAATCCAGGCCACGCTTTGCAGCAGAGTATCGTCGATGCGCATTGTTACCTGCGCAAGCTGCTGCAATTCATCCTGCTGCAGATTGTGGGATTCATTCGCGTTCATCTCAATCTCTTGTTAATTAAAAGTCAGTTGTGGTGATACCAGAGCGTGAAGAGAGTGAGCAAAGCGTTGCCACTGACTTCGCCCCCTCGAGAAGTGAACAGAGAATATTAAATAGCAGGACTTTTCTGAATAGCGGATTACTTACCCGGACGTAGGAAAAGGATTACCTTTAAACGCGACTCACTGGCAGAAAATTATCCCCCTCGAGCCGACACGCCTTCTTCTTTATTTACTTTTCATCAGAACACATTTTTACGGACAAAATCTTCTCATCCAAGACATGGCCTGGTTCTTTTCTAAACCATTCCCTGCATTATCAGGAAAATTCTGAGGAACAGCCTCTGAATTTAATTCGTTCAATTCTCTCATCAGGACTCATGCATTATGAATTCACCTCTGCATCTGCTGGTTGTTGACGGCAAAACTATCACTAAGACGGCATCGCTGCCGCAGGCGGCCAAAGGCCAGCCGGTTCATATCAAAGCTATTGACGGCGGTAAATATCTGCTGTCCAGCGGTGAAAATCAGACCGCACCAGACCACATCGTGGTAAAACGCGTCGGTAAAGATCTGCAGGTCTTCACCCAGGATGGCGACGACACGCCGGAAATTATCATTGACGGCTTCTATGACCACCAGGGCGAGCTGTCCGGCATGACCGCCGACGGCACTTACCACACCTACGTCAACCAGGACGGCTCCGATCGCGACGCCTTCCTGCTGCTGGATGACAGCGGCGCATCCACGCTGATCCTCGGCAGTGATTCGACGGCGGGTCTCGAAGGCCTGGCGGCGGCGGCTGGCCTGAGCAACGGCATGATCGCCCTTGGTGCGCTGGCAGCTCTGGCAGCCCTGACCGGCATTGCGCTGGCCGCCAACAATCACGGCGGTGGCCATCACGAAAACGGTAACCACGCCCCGGTAGCTCCGGGGACGATTACCGCCACCGACAACGTCGGCAGCGTGCAAGGGAAGATCCCAGCCAACGGCAGCACCGATGATAGCCACCCGGTATTCGCCGGTAACGGCACTCCAGGCAGCACCGTCAACGTCTACGACAACGGCAAGCTGATTGGCTCCGCGCACGTAGCAAGCAACGGCAGCTGGGAGTTTAAGCCGGTCAGCGCATTGGCCGAAGGCCCGCACAACGTCAGCTTTAGTCAGGTTAACGCCGAGGGCGTCGAAGGCGCGAAAACTGCACCGATTTCGTTCAGCGTTGACCTTACCGCTCCGTCTACGGGCGACGACCTCAGCCTCGCCGACGGCAAAGGCCAGGACCTGACTCACGGCGGTATGACCAACGACGGTGATGTGCGCATGTCCGGCGGCGGCGCAACGCCCGGTGACGTGGTCAAGCTGTATGATGGCGACAAACCGATCGGCTCTGCGGTGGTTGATAAGGACGGCAACTGGACCGTACCCGGCACCATCGTCGGCGACGGCAAACACGACCTTAGCGTTGGCATCACCGATCCGACCGGCAACGAGAGCGCGCGCTCCCTGCCGATTCCGGTAGACCTCGATACTACCGCACCTGCGGCCCCTGCTCCGACCCTCACCGATGGCAACGGCACCGACCTGACCCACGGTGGCCTGACCAACAACGGCGATATGGATATGTCCGGCACCGGCGGTACCCCTGGCGACATCGTGAAGCTGTACGACGGCGACAAGCTGGTCGGCTCCACCACCGTCGACAAAGACGGCAACTGGACAATTCCCGACGCATTAATCGGCGACGGCACCCATGACCTCAGCGCCAGCTATACCGACCCGGCGGGCAACGAAAGTGCTAAATCTGCACCCATTGCTGTCGATCTCGACACGACTGCACCCGCTGCGCCAACGCCCCATCTGGAAGATGGCAACCACCTCGACCTGACCGCCGGCGGCCCGACTAACAACGGCAGCCTGGAGATGTCCGGCAGCGGCGGCACGAAGGGTGACATCGTTAAGCTGTATGACGGCAACACCCTGATTGGCTCTGCAGTAGTCGGCGACGGCGGCATCTGGACCGTACCCGGCGCCATTGCTGGCGACGGCATTCATCCGATCAGCGCCAGCTTTACCGACCCGGCGGGCAACGAAAGCGCCAAATCCGCACCGATTGCGGTCGACCTGGATACCGTGGCTCCGGCTGCGCCTGCGCCAACGCTGGAAGATGGTAACGGCCTCGACCTGACCCACGGCGGCCTGACCAATAACGGTAACCTGGAGATGTCCGGTAGCGGCGGCACCAAGGGTGATATCGTCAAACTTTACGATGGCGCCACTCTGATCGGCTCTGCGGTAGTCGGCGATGGCGGCGTGTGGACCGTACCAGGCGCGATCGGCGGCGAGGGTACCCATCCAATCAGCGCCAGCTTTACAGACCCGGCTGGCAATGAAAGCCTCAAATCTGCCCCTATAGCGGTTGACCTCGACACCATTGCCCCGTCAGCACCGGCTACGCCGACGCTGGAAGATGGCAACGCTAAGGATCTGACCGCAGGCGGTCTGACGAATAACGGCAACCTGGACATGTCCGGCACGGGCGGTACTGAAGGCGAGATCGTTAAACTGTACGACGGCAATACCCTGATTGGTTCCGCCATTGTCGGTCCGGGCGGCGTATGGGACGTTACCGGTCCGATTAGCGGCGACGGCACCCACCCGATCAGCGCCAGCTACACCGACAAAGCCGGCAATGAGAGCGCCAAATCGGCTCCTATCGCGGTTGACCTCGACACCACCGCTCCGGCGGCGCCAACGCCAACGCTGGAAGACGGCAATGATAAAGATTTGACCGCGGGCGGCGTAACCAACAACGGTAATATGGAGATGTCAGGCAGCGGCGGCATTGAAGGTGATATCGTCAAGCTGTACGACGGCAGTACCCTGATCGGTTCTGGTATTGTTGGCCCTGGCGGTGCCTGGACCGTTACCGGTCCGATTACCGGCGACGGCACGCATCCAATCAGTGCCAGCTTTACCGACCCGGCAGGCAATGAAAGCGCAAAATCCACGCCAATTGCGGTGGATTTGGATACTGTTGCTCCGGTAAAACCGGTGATTGTTAGCGCGGATGATACCACCGGCACCGTCACTGACCCGCTGCACAGCGGCGACTGGACCGATGAGAAGCAGCCGCTGCTGAGCGGTACATCCGGGGAAGAAGGGTTACGCGTTGAGCTGCGCGACCAAAGCGGCACACTGATCGGCACCGCGATCACTGGCCCTGGCGGAAGCTGGTCGGTTAGCCCTGACCTGGCGCTGGCCAACGGCGACTATAACTTTACCGTGCGCCTGATTGATGATGCAGGTAACAGTACCGACTCCGACCCGTTCGAACTGCACATTGATGATACGGTTCCGGCAGCACCGACAATCACCGACCTTGAAGATAACGTCGGCCTTGTAACCGGCAGCCTGGTATCAGGATCCATCACCGATGACACCACGCCGACCCTCAACGGCAGCGGTCCGGCCAACGGTCAGGTGGTACTAATGAATAACGGCACCCCGGTGGCAACGGTGGATGTGGATGGCAGCGGCAACTGGAGCTGGACACCAACCGCCGACATGGCTTACGACAACTATGCCTTTACGGCTCAGCCGATCAGTCAGGCGGGCGTCGTAGGTGCCGCCAGTAGCGAGTTCGACTTTAAGCTGGCGGCTACCGTGCTTGATCCGTTCACCAGTTATACCGAAGGCAGCACCGTTGCCAGCGGTACGCATATGAATGGATACACGATCAGCTATACGGGTAACCCTACTGTCATGGTGGGAGCTGTCGCCTGGTACCCTGCTGGCGGGAAAGTCTTACAGCTTAATGCAAGCTCTCTCAGCATGACGATGGAACTTAATCTTGACAACCCGGCTTATAACTTCTCGATCGAGACTGCTGGGGTGAATGTGGCGGGTACGGCGTGGCTGAACTTCTATGACACCAATAATACGTTGATTGGAACACTGCAATTAGCCACGGGTGCAATCAGCACCAACAGCTATACAGCTCCCGATGGTTCACTGATTGGCCGTGTTGAAATCGTTGCGGTCAACGAAGCAAGTGGTTTCATCGTAGATAACATCCAGTACTCCAAAGCCAACGCGGCAGATATCGCCGCAGCTCACAGCGCCGGCATCAGTAGCGTTGCAGACGAATCCGCTTCTCACGATGCAGAGCACGGCATCATGGCGGTGTCGTCCGTGACGGAAGAACATCACGATGCGGCGCAGCAGCCTCAGAGTGCCGTGGAGCATCATGACCAGCAGAACAGTATTCACGGTCAGCCGCTGAATACGCTGGTGATTGATCAGGCCGAGCAGCCAATCAATCTGAGCAATATTGTGCATCAGCAGCCGGAAGTAGATGTGATTGATATTACGGCTAAAGGGGACACCACGCTGAATCTCAACGTCAACGACGTGCTGGCGATGGGCAGTGAAGATCTGTTCCTGAACAACGGCAGTACCCAGCTGATGGTCAAAGGCGATAGCGGAGATAGCGTTAACCTGGAGAGCGTCAACGGCGATAAATCAACGGATCAGTGGAACGCCCAGGGTGAAGTGACCATGGATGGTACTACCTACAACGTCTATCAGAACAGCGACCACGAGGTTGATGTGCTGATCCAGCAGGGCGTTCAGGTTCATCAGCAGTAATTCCGTTGTGTTACAGGCCACCGCGCGTGGTCCTGTTTTGCCCGCCTCCTCTGGCGGGCTTTTTTTCCCTGCAATTTCCCCCGCCAGCTGAAACCAAGACCGGGCCTGGACTAACTCTTAACCCACTCAGGCACAATCAAAGAAATTTCTTAACACGCGGCTTTTTCTCACTTTTTTACAGGAACAATTCCAGATGCCCCCTTTTACTGACACCACTAATCTGCGAGAGTCACAGGCTCCTTCAGCGCTCTCCCCCACCGAGCCAGAGCGCGCCGACCCACAGGAGTGGGAAGATAGCGGCGATGATGACAACAACCGCTACGCGCGCTCCCTACAGGGCAGTGCCCCTGCTCGTGCCCTGTATACCGGCACTGACGTCAGCCACGAGTTGGTGTACCTGGTGAACGATCGCGCGCTCGATCCCATTGCCGTGGCGGGGAGTGACACTGCGCCCGTTACCTCCTTAGCCGAGACCCGCCCCGAAGACGTAAATCTACAGCAGGATGCACAGAGTTCTGACGTGCCAGCCAGCGACGCTTCCGCCACGAAGGCTGAAAATAGTGTCGTCCATCAGGAGGCTAACCACAGCGCTGACCCACAGGATAAAGGCGAGCCGCCGTTAAAATCACCCTCACAGCATGCCGCTGAAGCCAAAGTTGACGCCCACGACCGGCACGCAGAACAGCAGCATGGCGAGCATCATCCGCAGGCCGATCATAGCGCGGTAACCCAACATCACGCTGCCCCGGTGCAGGATAGTTATCTGGGCACCAGCCACCACGACCCGCTGCTGGCGGATATTATTTCGCTACACACCGTTCCAGCCAGCGTCGAGCCCGGCGCCAAGAGCGTTACGCTACTGCCGGGTCCCGGCGAGCTGCTGGTGCCTGCGCCAGAGCAGCTGTTCAGCGGTAATGCGATCGCCGACAGCACGCCAGCGTCCGCGCTTGAGCTGAACGACGTCGTGGGTGAAGAACCCCCAGCCAGTTGGAACAACCACCAACCCGCCTGCGATGACGGGATTGTGGCCGTAATGCCGCCAGTGACGCCAACCGAACCGGAACAGACTGAAATGCATCATCTGTTTTAACACCGCCCACTGAGCCGCCCCACGAGGGAGCAGGCGCAAACATGTTGCAATAATGATGAATCGATTTCTGCTAACTCTTCTGCTGTGTGCCGTCACGCTGTGGTCTGACGTCGTGGCAAGTACGCCAGCACCGCAAGTCCTGACGCTAACGCCGCGTATTGAAGTCACGCCGCCCGTGACAAACTTCACCCCTGATGTGACGGCCTGGCTGCGCTCGCATCCGGTAATAAAGGTCGGCGTATGGGGCCTGTCTCAACCTCCCGTCAGCGAGGGGATTGAGCGCGGCCAGCTGGCAGGAATCGATGCCGACTATTTGTCACTGCTGGAGTCGGCGCTGAACGTCCACTTCACATTACTCCACTATCGCAACAGTAGAGCCGCGCTGGCGGCCCTGAATAGTGGGGAGATCACGCTGCTGGCGGTGTGGAATAAAGCCATAACGTCGCAGGGCCGGGTACAGGCTTCACTGCCGTGGCTGCTCGACAGCCCGGTGCTGGTCAGCCGCCAGAAAATTGTCTCCGCTGCAGCAGGTATGTCTAACGCGCCACCTCATTTGCTTAACGACCTGCTGACTGATGCGGCAAACCTGACCGGCCGCACGCCGCTGGAAGAGAACAGCGGACAGCAAAATTATCATCACATTATCAACTCCGTGGCACTTGGCACTTCTGCACCCCAGTGGATGAACCGCGCCACGGCGAAATTTCTGACGCGCGACATGCAGGTCGAGCACCTCTGGCTGCTGCCCCATCCGACGCATGGCGATCTTAATCTTAGCTTCGGCGTCAGCGAGCGTTCGCCGCACTTACTGCGCGCCATTGATAGCGTGCTGAGCAGCCTGCCGCTGGTCAGTCGCCTGAGGATTGCGCAAAGTTGGGGGCTGGGTAATGACCATGTGATCAACCCACACGCTTTACAGCTTAGCGAACCGGAAAGCGCCTGGCTGCAACAGCAGAATGCCATCAACGTGCTGTTGGACAGCCGCCATGCTCCACTGAATTTTGTTGATGCCAACGGGCGACCCGCCGGGCTCTCCGTTGATATTTTACAGTGGCTGAGCCAACACTTCGGCCTGACGTTTAATTATAAAATCGCCCATAGCGATGAACAGATGGCCGAGCTGCTAGGGCAGTATAAGTCGGCGATAGTGGCCAGCGATCTGAGCGTGCCAGGGGAGAGTGAGGTGATGCCCCCTACCCTGAAGCAGAGCATGCCATGGCTGGTCAGCCCGGCTATTTTGCTGATGAAAAAGGCGGATGTTCACCCCATCTCAATGCACGAACTCAGCGGAGAGAAGATCGCCATTGAGCGTGGCAATCCCCTTATCCCGTGGTTGGAAACCTGGTTTCCCATGCTGCAGCTCACGCTGACAGAGACCTCCAGCCAGTCCGTCGATTTACTGGAAAATGACGCAGTACATGGCGCTATTTCAACCCTGTTTGCTGCACAATATTATTTGCAACAGAACAGCCATCGCGGTCTCTATCAGGCTCTGGCACTGCCTGCCAGGCCGATCAATGTTAGTTTTGCCGCGCGCGGTGACAATGCCCCAGCCATCGCCATCATTAACAAAGCGCTGCAGGCCACCTCACCGGAAACCCTGATCAAACTCGCCGCAACCTGGCGCGTAGAGCCGGTGGCAGAGGAAGATGAGCAGGACTGGTTCTCAGATTTAGGTTCACTGATGCTGCCCGTTCTGGCCGTTCTGGCCGTTCTGCTGGTTATCATTCTCAGTGCGTTGTGGATTAACCATCTACGCCACTCACTGCAGCGACTGCTCGACCGCCTCAGGCAAAATCGCATGCTGATAGCCCAGTTGCAGGCTGCCAAAGACAAAAATCAGCGTATGCTACAGGCGCATAACACCTTTATGAAAAGTATGAGTCACCAGGTGCGCACGCCGATCAATGCCATTATCGGCCTGCTTGAGCTGGAGTTACGTAAGCCGGGTAACGCAGCACGCCCCAATATCAATCTGCAAACTGCCTATGAATCTGCCTGCGAGCTGATGTCGCTGACCGGGGACGTGTTCGATATCTTTCGCGCGGAAACACCAGACCATGCGGGCAATTCACGCCTGGTAAACCTGTCCTCGCTGGTACAAAGTACCGTGGCGCTCTACCGCCAGCAGGCCGAAGAAAATTCCCAACGAATTCTCATCACCAATCGAATGAGAGAAACACAGTGTGAAACCGACCCCCTGCTGATTATCCGCGTGCTCTCTACGCTATTGCGTAATGCGGTGAAACACACCCCAGCCGGGGATATCGAAGTGATGCTGCTGCAGGGAAACATCAATGCTCAGGGCCAGCTTCCACTGGAGATAAAAGTCACTGACCGCGGAGCTGGGCTACCATTAAGCTGGGAAACAGATCTCCAGTTAGAGGAGTCCGCCAGTGAAACCGACCTGCACGGCACCGGGTTGAGCCTTCAAGCCTGCCGCCAGATGGTCGCGATGGCCGGAGGAAAACTGCGGATTGAGAGCGAAACAGGGCATGGCACTGCGGTCAGCCTGCATCTGAATGCCCGCTCAGCGCTTAAGCCCGCTACGCAGGTGCTCACGCCGACATCATTGAATATTCTGGTGGTGGATGATTACCCCCCGGCCTTACTGATACTCAACCAGCAGCTCAGCGCGATGGGTCACAAGGTCACTACTGCGGTTCACGGGCTGGAAGGCTTGAATTACTGGCAGAACGCGGGGGATTACTCGCTGATCATCACCGACTGCACCATGCCGGAGATGGACGGTTTTGCCATGACGCAGCGTATTCGCACCGAAGAGCAACAGCTTAATCTTGCGCCAATCCCGATCCTCGGGCTGACGGCAATGATTGGCGAGGAAGTGGCCCGCCTCTGCCTGGAGGCCGGAATGAATGAGTGCCTGACCAAGCCACTGTCATCTAATCATCTGCATCGTCTTATTACTCATTACACCACAGCCGGCGCTTTACACGCGACGGAATGAAGGAGACCCGTCCTGGTTTATCTATTGCGTTGCTATGAGAGAATTTAGTCTTCTAATTAAGGGAATAGCATGTCTACTAATGTAATTATCTATGATAGCCACCCGATTATTATATATGGCTTAAAGCATCTGTTGGCAAATATGGATTACACCATAACCTGCAGCACTTCAGAACCGAGTGAGTTTATTTATCAGGTTGAAACCCATATTCCCGACGTTATTATTTTCGACCCGGTTAACCTGCCAGAAGAACCTTTCAATAAGCTGTGTCGGATAAAACGCTTGAACCCGCACATCAAAGTTTTTGTACTGGCGGGAGGGGACAGCGCCTATCACCTGATTCGCGGCCATCGTCTGGAAATTCAGGGCTATCTGACCAAGTCAGACGAGCTGGAGAGAATTGTAATACTGCTTGAGCGAATGAAAAGTGACAGACATATCTTCGCACACTCGCCACTTCAGGTCGGCAGCACCAATAAAGATCTGCAGTTAATACTGACATTCACCAACCGGGAATTGCAAATTCTGCGCGAACTGGCCAGTGGGAAAACGAATAAAACTATTGCCAGCGAGCTTTTACTCAGCAGTAAAACTATCAGTACCTATAAACGCAGTATTATGACAAAACTGAAAACGGATAAAATCCGCGACGTGGTGGATTTTGCCCGTCGTAACGGTTTTTAGCATGGCCTGTTTAACTCCTCTGCTGCTTCCGTTTCAAGCTGAGCCAGGTAGTCATTAAGTATCCTGATTAACTGACTGTACTGTGTAGCTAATCTACCTTCATGAGCTTCAGGCTGGCGACAATTGACTTCCAGCTGAATGCAGGCATCCGCTAAGTCATTTCGCCCGGCAATCCTGACGCTGCCCGCGATACGGTGCGCCAGGTCGGCAACCTCACCAGGCTGCTCGGCAAGATGCAGCACCGCCATCCGCTCAAGATCCGCCTTCAGGGTGGTGATCATCAGGTTGCGCATAGCGATTTTAATCTGACGGTCAACTTCATCATTAGCATTTTCGATACTGCTGTCAGGCTCAACGCTTTCGGCACGTTGGTTTTGCTCAATGCTGATACTCTTTTTCACGCTTTGAACATGTTGACGGCTTACGTTAATAGCCCGCAGTGCGGCAGCCAGACTGTTGATCGAGCAGGGTTTAAACAGGCAGCTGTTCATACCCGCCCGCAAACACCGCTCGGTGATTTCATGCATGGCATTGGCGGTAAAGCCCATTATCCAGCTGGGTTCGCGCTGCTGCTCCTCTTCCGATTCACGAATAATCTCCGTCAGCTGATAGCCATTGATCCCCGGCATATTACAGTCGGTGATAATCACATCGAAGCGATTCTCCTGCCAAAGTTTTAACGCGGCGTAGCCGTCACTTGCCAGTTGGGTAGTTTGCCCGAGCCATGCCAACTGCTTTGCCAGCAGCATACGATTGGCGGCATTATCATCTACCACCAGCACGTGGAATATCGGCAGCCCCTGCTCCGGCTGCTCACTAACGCTACTCTGCTCAGCTATCTGAGCAACAAGCGGCAGCTGTAGCGTAGCGCGTACCCGCGTGCCCATACCCTTTTCGCTGTTTAACGTCAGCGAGCCCTGCATATTTTCGCAAATGGTGCGGCTGATATATAGCCCCAGCCCGGTGCCAGCACGGCGATTTTCCGCCTGGCTGAAAGGCTGGAACAGCGCCGCCTGGCTGGCTGCCGCAATCCCAATACCGCTATCCTGTACCTCAATACAGTAATATACGCAGCCATTATCCCGGTCGATACTCTGTTGCAGTGAAAGCGAGACGCCGCCGCGATCGGTGAATTTGATTGCATTGCTGAGTAGATTCGCCAACACCTGCTTAATTCGCAGCGGGTCGGCCATGACATCCACTATCGGCTCTTCCGGGTAGAGTTTGTTGAGAGTAATATTTTTATCAATCGCCAGGCCCTGATAAACCTTCAGCATGTTGTCGATCACCTTGCCAAGGTTGATCGTTTCAGGATTGAACTCCAGATGACCGCCCTCAATACGGCTGATATCAAGAATATCGCCGATCAGCCCGACCAGGCTCTCAGCTGATTCATAGGCCACTTCCAGCGCCTGCAGATCGATCTGGTTATCGCGCCCTCTTTTCAGCGCCATATCCAGCATGCCGATAATGGCGTTCATCGGCGTGCGGATTTCGTGGCTCATGGTGGAGAGGAATACCGATTTGGCACGGTTTGAGTCCTCGGCGCGCTCTTTGGCATCGCGCAATTCGGCAAACAGCGCCTCACGTTCGGTAATATCCATCCATCCGCCAATCACCCCCATCACCTTGCCATCACTGTCGTGCCAGGGCTGGATCCACTGGTAGACCGTCAGACCAATTGAGGAGTCCGGGTTACCATAGAGATCGTAGCGGCGGTCCTCAACGATCGGCTGATCGGTAGCAATCACCTCAAGCATTTGCTGATGATAGAAGCTGGCCTGCTCGGGGGAGCGCAAACCGGGTGATTGCTCCATGGTGGTACCCAGCGCTGCCTGATAATCGATTCCGGTCTCTTCCAGATAGCGCTGGTTACAGTAGATTAAACAGGCGTTATTGTCGCGCAGCGATACCGGGAAAGGCATGCTGTTCACCACTTCACGCAGTTGTGAAAGCTGGTTATTCAGCTGTCGACGCAGCTCGGCTTTACGTTTGATCTGCTGGCGTAAATAGAGCGCCCAGCCGGTGATAATAGCAATGATCAGCAGAGTAAAAAGCCCGCTGGCGATCAGCACTTCACGATAGCGTGACCAAAAATTATCCACCACGATAAAGTCACTGGGCCGCCAGCGATTGGCAAGGCTTTCCATCTCAGAGGGAGGAATACTCAGTAGAACCTTATCGAGAATATTGCGTAATACCGGATCGGCCCGCCCGACGCCAAAAGAGATCCAGGCGGGCGTATCCCCAATCGTACCTACGATTTTCAGCCGGTTAGCATACTGGGTTTTAATGTGGTAATCCGCCATCATCAGGATACTGACTGAGGCATCGGCCCGCCCTTTGGCGACGCTGGCTAACAGCTCGGATTCGTTCTCCACCGCCACAATATTAATTTCAGGATAACGGCTGCGCACCAGCGACTCAACGTTGGTGTTGTGCACCAGTGCCAGGCGTTTACCGCGCAGATCGGGCAGTGAGTGAATATCATTATTATCTTTGCGCACCGCCAGGGCGAAGGCACTGCGCAGATAAGGCCGGGTAAAGAGAATCTGCTTGCTGCGTGCCTCGCTCGGGGTCAGGGAGGCGAGCATATCGGCTTTGCCGCTGTTCACCCCGTCAACCAGCTGCTGCGTGGTGTCCACCGTAGAAAAATGGAAATGCATACCGGTTTTTAACGCAATAACCGATAGCAGGTCACCCACCATGCCATGCAGAGTGCCATTGTTATCAACAAAAGAGATGGGCGCAGCGTTATCCTGGCCATACAGCAGCACGTTAATATGCTGATGATCTGCCATCCATTTTTTTTCTTCTGGCGTAAAACTGAGCGGTGATGCCGTCTGCCCCACCTCCACCAGATTAGTCTGCCACAGCCGCTGTAGCCGATCTTTCTCCTCCTGAGGAATGGCCGCAAGCGCTTCATTTACCAGCGTAACCAGGATCGGCTGTTGGCGGCTCAGCGCGAAACCGACCAGACGATCGGGCAGCTGGCTGTAACGCTCAAGGCGCACGTTGTTGAGAAAGTTGCGGCTGAGCGAGTAGCTGTTGCCAATAAAGACCTTTTCCTGACCGAAAGCCACAGCGCTAAGGGCATCCTGATAATTATTGTAAAAGCGAAAATTTGCCTCGGGGTAGTATTTCTTCAGCGTGGTAAGCGGTAAAAAGTCTTTCACCATCGCCACATTGATGTTGCGCAGATCGTACGGCAGCGTCTGAATATCATTGATATTGACCCCCAGCACCGGTTTTTCCACTGCATAAGGAAGGGAAAAATCATAGTCCGGGTCATCGCTGAATCCCGGTACTGAGGGGATAAGGTCAATCTCTCCTTTAGCCAGCGCCTGCCACAGCATCTTGCTGTCGTCGTATTGTTTGACGACCACTGGCAGCCCGAGCTGTACAGCCACCATGCTGATATAATCGGCGCTGACGCCTTCATACTCCTGGCGCATATTGCGCATGCCAAACGGCGGCATGTCATAACGTAATATGCCTATCACCAACTGTTTACGCTGGTGCAGATACTGCTGCTGCGTAACGCTAAGCTTTAGCGGTTTGAATTCGTGAAGCGCTGCGCGTGACAGCAAATGAAATTCTGCTGCCCATGCAGGCGTCAGTATCATTACACAGGCAGCCAGCAGCATGGATTGAAACAGGCGCATCATCGCGTCAGTCATTGATCAGGGCATTGTTGCGGGCAAAATCAATCAGCTCGATCAGCGTGCTGGCATTAAGTTTGATTTTAAGACGATGTTTATACGTGCTGATGGTCTTTTCACTCAGCAGCAGCTGCTCGGCAATCTGCTTATTGCCAAAGCCCCGCCCTATCAACATCAGTACGCTAAGTTCGCGATCAGAAAGTTGCTTAAGCGGATCCACATCGGCCGCGGCTCCGTAGTTATGGCTGCTCTGGGGAAAATAGCTAATGCCGCGCATGACCAGCTTGATAGCGTCCGTCAATTCAGCGAGATCGTCAGTTTTAGTGACAAAACCATCTGCGCCGGTCTGCTGGCAGCGCTGGGCAAAGTGCGCTGTCGCCTGCGAAGTCAGCACCAGGATCTTCAGCGGGATGGCCATCGAACGTAAGCGCTCAATCACCTGGAAACCGTCAATCTTAGGCAACCCGATATCCAGCAGGACTAAATCTGGCTCCAGCTCACGTACTTTTGCCAACGCATCGACGCCGTTATCCGTTTCAGCGACCACTTCCAGACCATGCTTTTCCAGCAGCATTTTTACCGCAAAGCGGATGACAGGATGATCGTCAACAATGATCACTTTTTTCATAAGAATTCAGTTTCCTGGATAAGCAAACTCTCCCCATAAGGGGTGAAGAAGGGCGCTACCATAGCTGGTTAATACAGATTTAACTGTAGGATATTACTTATCCTTTAGGCTATAAAAAAGTTAATTTCCCGAAAAAAAACCTTAGTTATTAGATGGTTTTTGATAATTCCCGGTGAAAAATGACCTTGTTAAGCTGTTAAACCAATGGCGGCAAAAATAGTAAAGCCATTGCCGGATCTATTTAATCGGACTTAACTCAAATAATTCAGTTCGCTAGTGAAAAATACCCTCTATATATAATTAAAGGCAGAACCAGACGACCCTGGTGTTGGTTGCTCAGTTCGCGCCCCCGCCATCAAACCTTGCGAACGCTGAGCTCGCCACGCTGATACCGCTGCACTAAGAAAAAGGGTAGCGAAATCGACCAATCCCCCCCCTGGACACCGGCGTGATAGCGATACTGCTGGCCGCCCATCATCAGCTCCACCGCCTGCTGCGCCCCGTCCGCCAGCGTGCTGCTCCCGGCTGCGCAGGAATAACCGACATTGCTGCCGACGTGAAAGGCATCGGTTTGCCAGCGGATGGGACCATGCGCCGGCCACGGCTGCGCGTGGTGGAAATTAAATAGCTCGTCGTGATTAAGGATGCTTTCACGCACCGTCGGCCACAGCACCGCTTTCAGGAAGTACTGATCGGTGAAGCGCTCGGCGCCCTGGTAGCTGGCGATAAAGTTCTGGATCAGCGGTTCCACCCGCGGGAATACCCCGTTCACCCCGCCCCACATTCCGGCCAGCAGCAGCTCGGTATGGGTGAAGTAGTCGCGCATATGATGGAAATGATACGGCGAGGCGAGCCACGCTTGCACGGCAGCGCTTTCACGCTCCGATACCAGCGAGTCGGCATCGCGCACGATAAAGCGCTCCACCAGCGGATCGTCCATCACCAGGAAACGCCATAGCGTAGGGAAGATATCTTTATCACCGGACATATCGCGCAGCTGAGCTCCCGCATCCCTCAGACGCTGCCAGACGTGCTCAGGCACGCTGTCATCCAGATAGACGCGGCATCTCCAGTGCGGATAGAGTTCGGCTGCCGCTTTAATGTTTTCAACCAGCGTTTCACAGTAGCGCGGCTGGGCACCGTATAAACTGAAAGCGATAATATTCTTGTCACGTGCCTGAGTATTGAAGGGTTTTATCGGCCCGAGCGGCCAGCGCTGCCCGTGACGAAACTTATCATCCGCGGCCCGGAGCGAGCGATGGCCGTAGCGCTGCAGCTCCTCTGTTTTACCCAGCCAGCCGCACACTTCAGCCAGCCCGTCGAGCCAGGTTTCAGAAGCCTGCTGCCGAAACGGCGATGCCTCAATGCGCTGATAGGTTTTATACGCCTGGCTGTAATTGCCTTCGCGCATCAGCGCCAGCGCGTAGTCGCTCAACACCGACATATTGCCCGGCATCATCCTCAGCACTTGCTCGCAGCACTGGCGTGCCCGTGGGTAATCCAGCTGCGCCATGGCCTGGCGGAACTGCGCGGCGATCTGCTGGCATTTTTGCACCATAGCAGCAGAGGGAGCAACGGGCTTGCGCCCTGAAGATTGGATACGCGGCGGCATAATTTTCACTCACAAAGACCAGAAATTTCCGATAGTTTAAACGCCGCTTGCTTTTTCCTTCACAAGACTGGTCTTGGAATACTTTTTGTTTACAATAATCCCCGCCGCATTACCGATAGTTTCCGGACGCTGTACAGCTATCCTGTACACCCAGAGCATCAACATAACCCTATGATAATCATCACTTAGCACTTTTTGCACAAAAATGAAAAGCATAAATATTCACTATTTCTGTACAACGCGTCAAAAGATGTATAACTTTGCATTCAGAAATATTTGACCATAATTTGAACTTTACGACTGAGGGGCATTTAACATGCGTCAGGACAATTCCAACCCGAAGATTGAAAATGACATCAGCCGTTACTTTAATGAAGCCATCCTGCCCTCCCAGCAGGAAACTCTTGGCCAGATAGTGGTTGAGATTTTACGCTCAGGACGTAACCTTAACCGCAAAGCCATCTGTTCAAAGCTGCTAACGCGCCTTGAACTGGCGACCGGACACGAGCAGGAACGCCACTATCAGGAACTGATTGGGCTACTGTTTGGTCGCGGGGACTGAGTTTTAAGCAATATGTTTGCTGAATTACCACTTTTTAGTGTGCGTTACGTTACAGCTCAGTCCGACAATCTGACCGGCCCGGACGCCTGACTTGAGCAGGCGTTTTATGACCGGCATGCAGGTACCTGGATAACAGGTTTCTGTGGGCATCTTCGATGTCCCGCTTCACTGATTCAGAGACGTTGGTATGTATAAAAACGAAGAAGAGAAATTAGCCGATATTGTGATGGGCGAGGCTGTCATGGTCCTGCTCTCAAACGATGCTGCCATCAGTAAAACTGCACTTATCAGACAGTTACAGGACATGGCGGCAGCAGAAAAAGAAGGGCTGCGTCAGCGCGCCTGTCGGCGTGCTATCGCCGAAGTCAGACAATCTCAGGCCCAGGAGCAGAACCGCCAGACGCATGAGATCCGCGACCGCGATAATGTCACCCATCTTTTTACCAGTGAAGGCCCGGCTAACGGTGCAAAGAAACATTAAGACTTTTCTGTGAGTTAACTACACTTGGTTAAGTTTTTTACCTGCTGACGCCCGCGAACCCAGCCGTTCTCGTCAGTGCGTTTTCATCTCGGAGAATTTCTCCTATTAAGAAGGCTACCTCTATGCAGCAGCAATCAACAGAATCCGAAATCGTCGCCTGGTTTCAAGGAGGAGGAGAAAAGTACGCCCAGGAATCTCAGGCGCTCGGCGGCGTGATCAGGGATCTGATCGCTACGGGTCAACTGGTTAATAACAAGGCGATCATTCTGAAGCTGATTGAGAAGCTGGAAACCACTTCTGACGTGGTTGAGCTAGACGTTTACCGCCAGGTGCTGGAAGTGGTGGTTGGCCTGACCCCGGACGACGCGTAACTCTCAGGGTTAACATGGCCGTTTTTATTCAGGCGGCCTGCAAAATTTCAGTTTTCATCTACACTTACAGGTTGTTGACTTTATTCACCTATAAGGAAATTAACGATGAAACAGAACATCTTTAAAACCACTGTGATTGCCGCACTCTCCGTATTTGTGCTGGCGGGTTGTTCCTCTAACCAGACGCTCAATACCACCGATGGCAGAACCATTGTCACCGACGGTAAGCCGCAGATTGATAATGATACCGGTCTGGTCTCTTATAAAAATGCGCAGACGGGTAAAACCGAACAGATTAACCGCGATCAGGTTAAGAACATGAGTGAACTGGATAACTAACTCGCTTAAAGCCCCGCCAGGGGCTTTTTTGATCCCCTCAGGGCACTTACCGCCCCCTTGCTCTCACCACCCCTGCCCTTTACATTACTGGCTGCGCTTTGCAAAACTCTGCGGAAGAGGATGTCTGATGTCTCGCTACCCACTCGCGCTGTGCGCCCTGCTCTTTTCGGAGTGCCCATGAACGCCCCACAGCAAGCGAAAGCGCTGCGCAAGCGCCCGATGAAACTCAGTACCTCCGTCAGCCTGATGGTCAGTGCGGTGATCGCCACGGTGCTGCTGATCGTCCATCTGTTCTATTTTTTTCAGATCAGTGACGTAACGCGCGATGCGGTGAAAGATAAAGCGCTGGCGGTGGCGCGCACGCTGGCGGATTCGCCCGATATCCGGCTTGGGCTGACACAGTCGCCAGACAGCGACATTATCCAGCCGCTGGCCATGGCGGCGCAGCGCAGCAATGACCTGCTGTTTGTGGTGGTGACCAATATGGACGGCGTGCGCTTCTCGCATCCGAAGAAAGAGCTGATCGGTCAGCATTTTATCGGCAACGACCTCATCCCTGCCCTGTCCGGCCGCGAGAATATCGCCATTAACCACGGCAAGCTGGCGGAAGCACTGCGCGTCTTTACGCCGGTATATGACAGCCAGCATAAGCAGATTGGCGTGGTGGCAATAGGCATCTCGCTGAGCGAAGTGGTACAGCAGGTGAATAAGAGCCGCTGGAATATCCTGTGGACCGCCCTGTTCGGCATGCTGGCCGGCGCGCTGGGCACCTTCCTGCTGGTGCGGGCGGCCAAGAGCATTCTGTTCGGGCTGGAGCCTTATGAAATATCCACCCTGTTTGAGCAGCGTCAGTCGATGCTGCAGTCAATGAAAGAGGGGGTGATTGCCATTGACGATTGCTCGCAGGTGACGTTGATCAACCACGCGGCGCATCTGCTGTTTCGCGAGACCGGCGCGCAGGCCGCAGAGCGCGATATCAGTGCGGTGGTGGCCGACTCCGGCCCGCTGATCGCCAACCTGCATGAGGTACTGCAAACCGGCAGGCCGAAGCGCGATGCCGAGATTGATTTCAAGGGTCACCCGCTGCTGTGCAACACCATGCCGGTACGCAGCAATGGCGCCATTATTGGGGCGATCTGCACCTTCAGGGACAAAACCGAGGTCAGCCAGCTGATGCAGCGCATGGACGGCCTGGTCAACTATGTCGATGCCCTGCGCGAGCGCTCGCACGAATTTATGAATAAGCTGCACGTGATCCTCGGCCTGCTGCACTTAAAAAGTTATGGCAAGATGGAGGATTATATTCTGAAAACCGCCAATAATTACCAGACGGAAATCGGCTCCCTGCTGGGGAAAATTAAGTCTCCGGTGATTGCCGGATTCCTGTTAAGCAAGATGGGCCGCGCCTCCGATACCGGCAACCGGCTGATTATTAGCGATGAGAGCCTGCTGGCCGACAGCGGGAATGAACAGCAGGTGGCGGCCCTGATCACCGTACTCGGCAACCTGATTGAGAACGCGCTGGATGCGGCGGGCGATCAGGGCGAAGGCGAAATCAGCGTGCTGCTGCACAGCCAGAACGGCTGGCTGACCTGCGTGGTCAGCGACGACGGCCCGGGCATTGCAGAAGAGCAGCTGGAGGCGATTTTCGCGCGCGGCGTGTCGTCAAAAGGTGAACAGCGCGGCGTCGGGCTGTTCCTTGCCCGGCAACAAACCGAGAGCCTTGGCGGCAAAATTATTGTAGAGTCCGAACCTGGCGTTTATACGCAATTTTTTGTACAACTGCCCTGGGATATAGAGAGTAAAAGCGCATGATCAATGTTTTAGTCGTCGATGATGATGCGATGGTGGCAGAGCTGAACCGCTGCTATGTCGCACAATTACCCGGTTTTCACTGCTGTGATGTGGCCTCAACCCTGCAACAGGCGCGGGACCGGGTGCTGGATCCGGAATTCGCCATCGATCTGATTTTGCTGGATGTGTATATGCAGCAGGATAACGGGCTGGACCTGCTGCCGGTACTGCGTGAAGCGGGCCGCGCCATCGATGTGATTGTTATCTCCTCCGCCGCCGATGCCGCCACCATCAAGCAGTCGCTGCACTACGGCGTGGTTGATTATCTGATTAAGCCTTTCCAGTTTGCCCGTTTCGAAGAGGCGCTGACCGGCTGGAAGCAGAAAAAGACGCTGATGGATAACCATCAGTTCTACGAGCAGGCCGACGTTGATCAGTTGATCCACGGCAATCCTGCCGCCGCGGAGGATCCCAAGCGCCTGCCGAAAGGGTTAACGCCGCAGACGTTACGCACCCTGTGCCAGTGGATTGATGCGCATCCCACGGAGGAGTTTTCCACTGACGATCTGGCAGCGGCGGTGAATATTTCTCGCGTCTCCTGCCGTAAATATCTGATCTGGCTGGCGCAGGTCAATATTCTGTTTACCAGCATTCACTACGGCGCCACCGGCCGCCCGGTGTACCGCTATCGCCTGCAGGCGGAACACAGCGCGCTGCTTAAGCAGTATTGTCAGTAAGACGGTAGCGGGCGTCTGACAGCGTAAAGCGGAACTGGCGCTGCGATGAGCAGATCACCTGACGATCGCGGGTAACGAAGATGGCCTCAATGTGCGGATAGTCGCCAAGGTAGGCGAGGCCTTTTTCGACGCCCATGCCGTACATCAGGGTGGTCCAGATATCACCGTCAATCGAGTTTTCAGAAACAATCGTGACGCTCAGCAGCTCGTTATCCAGCGGGTAGCCGCTCTGCGGGTCGAGAATGTGATGGTATAAGCGCCCGTCGAGCTCGAAGTAGCGCT
This sequence comes from Erwinia sp. V90_4, assembly GCF_029967685.1. Lineage (NCBI taxonomy): Bacteria > Pseudomonadati > Pseudomonadota > Gammaproteobacteria > Enterobacterales > Erwiniaceae > Erwinia > Erwinia sp. V90_4. Next base: position 218,368 of record NZ_JASCAQ010000034.1, read on the forward strand.
CGTAGATCCCCGATGTCACCACCGATTTTCCCGTGACGTTTATCACACCGATCAGCTCATCATCGCGGCCAAACGGCTGTTTCAGACCAATGCCCCACGCCTGCCCGCCACTGTCACCCAGCGTCTGCACATTGCCGCCGAGATTAATCAGCGCGTGCGCCACCTGCTGCTGGCGCAGATAGTCACGCACCACGTCGGCAATGTAGCCTTTGGCAATTGCGCCGAGGTCAATTTCCATACCGGCCTGCTGCAGAAACACCGAACGCGCCCCGGCATCAAGGATCACCTGATGAGGATCGGTGAGCGCCAGCAGGCCACGCAGCTCGTCGGCGGGCGGTACGCTGCTGCCGCGAAAGCCGATTTTCCAGCGTTTGACCAGCGGGCCGATGGTGCAGTTAAAGCAGCTGCCCGGCAGAACGCTGACCGCTCTGGCGCGGGCAATGAGGTCAAACACCGGCTGGCTGACTACCACCGCATGCTGACCGGCGGCGTGGTTAATCGCCATCACTTCCGACGCATTGCGGTTAACGGTTAAGCTGTTTTCCTGCTGCTTAATCAGCCGAAAGACGTTGCGCGCCAGGGTTTCATCGTGGTCGAACAGCTTGAGCAGGATGGGCGAGCCCATCATCACGGCGGAATAGGTGTAAGAACCTGCAGGCATGGTGCCATCCTCCTGGCAAAACGGGCGAGGCATGCCTCGCCCCTACGGATGGTTGCGCGTTAAACCGCAGGGGTCGGGCATGCCCCGCCCCTACGGATGGCTGCGCGTTGAACCGTAGGGGTCGGGCATGCCTCGCCCCTACGGATTGTTGCGCGTTGAACCGCAGGGGTCGGGCATGCCTCGTCCCTACGGATGGTTGCGCGTTAAACCGTAGGGGTCGGGCATGCCCGACCCGTCGTTGATTACTATTTTGCGTAATTCGCCGCGTTACGCCCGGCCAGGATCCCGAAAATAATGATATCTGCGACCGCGTTACCACCGATGCGGTTAGCACCGTGGATGCCGCCAACCACCTCACCCGCCGCCCACGCGCCGTGGATCACCTGCTTCTGCGCGTCGAGCACCGCGGTATCGGTGTTGATGGTGACGCCGCCCATCGTGTGGTGGACCCCCGGGGCGATGCGGATAGCATAATAGGGCCCCTTGTTCAGCGGGTGACGCAGCGCGGTGGTGCGCCCGAAATCCTCATCCTTCTGCTGCGCAACAAATTCATTGTAGCGCCCCAGCGTGGTTTGCAGCGCTTCCTGGTCCATATTCAGCTTCACCGCCAGTTCGTGCGGAGTCGGGGCGCTAATCACAAACCCTTTGGCGATATATTCGTCGGCGGCTTTATTGGCCGCACGCACCTGGTCGTCAAAGATAATCCAGGCACTTTTTTCCGGCAGGGCAATGATCTCCGCCGACACTTTGTCGCGCGTTTCCATCTCATTATAGAAGCGCTGACCGGCCTGGCTGACCAGAATCGCCCCGCCGCCGCGAATCGCTTCGGAGACCAGGTAAGAAGTGGTCTGCTCAACGGTAGGGTGGATCTGAATTTCGCCCATGTCGACGGTATCTGCGCCAATCTGTTGCAACAGGGCGATGCCGCTGCCGGTGGCGCCTTTATGGTTGGTGGTCACAAAGCCGTCCAGCTCAGGGCGGTATTTCACCACCATTTCGCGGTTGGCGCTGAAGCCGCCGGTGGCAACAATTACGCTTTTGGCGTTGAGAATGCGGCTGTCGTTGTACTCATCCACCACCTTCACGCCGCTTACCGCGCCGTTTTCAACCAGAATTTCGGCCACCGACGTTTCCAGCAGCACTTCAATTTCACGCTGATTGACGTTTTTCACCAGGCCGCTAATCAGGAAGCCGCCGACCGCTGAACGGTCCGCCGGACGGTGGGTACGGTCGATGCTCATGCCGCCGGTAATGGTGATGTCATTAAGTTCAATGCCGTGGCCTGCCAGCCAGTCGATGGCTTCCGGGGCCAGATCGACAAACTCGCGCAGCAGTGCAGGATTGTTTTTAAACTTGCCGCCTTTCAGCGTCTCTTCATAGAACAGCTCTTTACTGTCCTCAATGCCTTTCAGCTTCTGGAAACGGGTTTCCGCCGCGTTCATCCCGACCGAGGCTTTGATGGTGTTGCCGCCAATGGTGGGCATCTTCTCGATGATCACCACGTGCGCCCCGGCTTCAGAAGCCTGAATCGCCGCCGCCAGACCTGCGCCACCGCTGCCGACCACCACCACATCGTAATTCTGCGGTGCCTGCGGGTTGCCGCCCTCTTCAATCACGTGCTCCTTGCTGGAGGTGGTCAGTGCGCGGGAGACCGCTTTTTTCAACGCCTCACTCTGGGTCGTCGCCCCGGTGATCGCATCCACGTGGGGGCTGTTAGCCACCAGCATGCGGGTACGCAGGCTTTCAAAGGTGGTGGTGAAATCGACGTCCAGCGTGTCGTCCGGCACCAGGGTGATATCGGTGATACGGTCGGTGTCGAGCACCACGTTGATACGCAGCTTCAGCGCTTCGGCTTCCACTTTTTCCTGATAAACCCCGGCCTTGTATTTACGGCCGCCGGTGCTGACGTCGCGGATCATTGCATCGACCAGCGAGAAGCGCCACAGCGGTTCCGGGATGTTAAGCGCTTCACGCTGGGTGCTGTCGATAAACAGCTCCAGGTGGTCATTTTTGATAATGCGGTCGGCCCAGTCCGGGTAAGCAATACAGGCTTTACCCACGGCAACCAGGTCGAAGCCGTGCTCCAGCGCGCTTTCCGCATCGGCTTTATTCACCACGCCGCCGACGCCAATCACCGGCACTTTGGCCAGGGTTTCAGAGCGCTGCGCAAGGTATTTAGTAATAAGTGGAGTGGGGTCTTCGCGGTCGACAATCGACGGGCGCAGCAGCTGGCCGACGGAGAAGTGGACATAGTCGAGACCGCGCGCCGCCAGTTTTTCCAGCAGGTAAAGCGTGTCATCCCAGCGGATGCCAGGGACTTCCAGCTCTTCCGGCGAGAAGCGATAGCCGATAATAAAGGATGGCGCGGCAAAGCGTTGCGCCATTTTATGGGTGATCTCCAGCACTTCCAGCGGGAAGCGTGCGCGGTTATCGCGGCTACCGCCCCACTTGTCGTCGCGCTGGTTAGAGTTTGGCGAGTAAAACTGCTGAATAAGATAGGTGTTAGCACCGTGGATTTCGACGCCGTCGAAGCCCGCTTTAATAGCGCGGTTCACCGCATCACCGAACTTGGTGATCATCACCTCCACTTCTTCTGCCGTCAGCGCCTGTGGGGTGGTGGCGCCTTCACGCGGCGCGGCAATGGCGCTGGGTGCCACGGGGGTTCTGCCGCCAATCAGCTCAGGCTCCACCATGCGGCCGCCGTGGTAAATCTGCAGAATCGCTTTCGAACCTTTTGACTTGATCGCGTCAGCAATTTTGCTTAAACCGGAAATTTTGTTGTCGCTGTCGATGGCGATGGCACCGGGGAAGGCCGGGCCTTTCGGATCGATAAAGCAGCATTCCACAATCACAGTACCAATGCTGCCCGCGCGATCGCGATAGTACTCAACCAGCTCGCTGGTCACCGTACCGTCATAAAATCCCGTACAGGTGGTCATCGGCGCCATGAGTAAACGGTTTTTCAGTACGGCGCCGTTAGGCAGAGTCAGCGGGTTAAGGATCGGGGTGATGGTATTCATTTAGTGAACTCCGAAATTTAAAAGTTTTGAATTCTTTGGCGACCGTTTTCTTATAATTATTCTGTGGTCCGATGTCATGAAACCAATATACCAATTTCTTTAACTACAATAGTTATTTCTTTAGTTTTTTAACTTTTAAATAAATCCAGCCAATAATTCACGCAATGATGAGAGTAATTGTCATTCTAATTGTTAATCAATAGTTTCCAAAAATCAACCTTTCGTTCACATCATAATTAACACCATTAAATTCAGACTCTTACGAAAATGATACTGGCATTTTATTGTACCTGGCTTTACGTTATGCCACCCTAATCGACGCAATCCCCAAACCTGCCATCGTCTAATTAACGGCGATTGTTAAAAAATAAAATGACAGATTTATTTTTATTGATCTGGATCAAAGTCTATATTTAGAGAAGTATCATTATATTCTTATCCACCCAATAAATTAGCTCAGAATTTATTGAGACCAATGAAAAGTATTTTTGGACGTTTCGGTTAAACAACGATATAAATAGAAAAGTAAGTAAAAAAATCACCCGTCAGAAACCGGAATATCTACCGAATTCTTCTTAACTTGCAGATAAAAACTATGAAACCAACAGTGATGAGTGAACCCGCGAAGGCTGCTCCAGCCTCTTCGGGGCAAAAAAAACACCTGATCATGCTCTTTCTGCCAGTACTGGTCGCGGTACTGCTGTTACTGGTGCCGGTCCCGCAAGGACTGGAGCCATATGCCTGGCACTTCTTCGCCATCTTTGTCGGCGTGATTGTCGGTTTGATCTTCGAACCGCTGCCGGGGGCCGTTATCGGGCTGACCGGCGTGGTGGTGATCGCACTGTTCAGTCAGTGGCTGCTGTTCAGCCCCGCTGAGCTGGCCGACCCGAAATTCAAAACGGCTACTCAGGCATTTAAGTGGGCGGTTAGCGGGTTTGGAAACTCCACCGTCTGGCTGATCTTCGGTGCCTTTATGTTTGCCGCTGGCTATGATAAAACCCAGTTCGGCCGCCGCCTGGCGCTGATTCTGGTGAAGTATCTTGGCCGCCGCAGCCTGACGCTGGGCTACGCCATCACCTTCGCGGATCTGCTGCTGGCCCCGTTCACCCCGTCGAATACCGCGCGCAGCGGCGGCACTATCTACCCGATTATTGCCAACCTGCCGCCGCTGTACGGTTCAAAACCCAATGACCCAAGCGCGCGCAAAATCGGTTCTTACCTGATGTGGGTCGCCATTACCGCCGCCTGTATCACCAGCTCGATGTTCCTGTCGGCGCTGGCACCTAACCTGCTGGCGCTGGCGCTGGTGAAAAGCATTATCGGCTTTGATATCTCCTGGGGCATGTGGTTCCTCGCCTTCCTGCCGCTGGGTATTATCCTGCTGCTGACCATGCCGCTGCTGGCTTACTGGTTCTACCCACCGGAAGTGAAGTTCAACGACGAAGTGCCACGCTGGGCGATTAGCGAACTGGAAAAGCTCGGCAAGCTGACCCGTAACGAAATCCTGCTGCTGGTGTTCGTGGTCTCTGCCCTGCTGATGTGGATCTTTGCTACCGCCTGGATTGAACCGGCGATGGCCGCCCTGCTGGTGGTCGTGCTGATGCTGTGGACCGGCGTACTGAACTGGAACGACATCACCAGCAACAAACCGGCGTGGAATACCTTTGCCTGGTTCGCCACCCTGGTGGCGCTGGCGGATGGCCTGGCACGCGTTGGCTTTATCGCCTGGCTGGGTAAAGAGGGTGGCCAGCTGCTGCAGGGCTATGACCCGCAGGTCTCTGCCGTGGTGCTGATGATTGCCTTCTTCCTGCTGCACTATCTGTTCGCCAGCACCACCGCGCACACCACCGCGCTGTTACCGGCTATGCTGACCATCGCGGCCTCTATCCCGGGCATCAATATGCCGGTGTTCTGCCTGATGATGTGTACTTCGCTGGGTGTGATGGGGATTATCACCCCTTACGGCACCGGTCCAAGCCCGATTTACTACGGTAGCGGCTATCTGCCAACCAAAGACTACTGGCGCCTTGGCACCCTCTTTGGCGCCATCTTCCTCTGCGCGCTGATGCTGATTGGCTATCCGTGGATGGTGATGATGTTCTGATGATTTTCATCACAGAGCCACGATGAACCATGCAGATGTTGCAACAATGTAATACCATTCCCTACCCGCCGGTCTCGCTCCTGAGACCGGCAGGATAAAAACAACGAATTATCGCCAGTGATGTTGTGCGCCAGAGCCCGGCGGCAACCGGTCATTAAGTGAGAAAACAATGTCGAATAAACCTTTCTACTACCAAAATCCCTTCCCTCTTGCCAAAGAGGATACCGAATACTATCTGCTGACTGACCAGCACGTCTCCGTGGCGGAGTTTGACGGCCAGCAGATCCTGAAAGTGGAACCGCAGGCGCTGACGCTGCTGGCGCAGCAGGCGTTCCACGACGCCTCCTTTATGCTGCGCCCGGCGCACCAGCGCCAGGTGGCGGCAATTCTGGCCGACCCGGAAGCCAGCGAGAATGACCGATACGTGGCGCTGCAGTTCCTGCGTAACTCTGAGATTGCGGCCAAAGGCATTCTGCCGACCTGCCAGGACACCGGCACCGCGATCATCACCGGTAAAAAAGGCCAGCGCGTCTGGACCGGCGGCGGCGATGAAGCGGCACTGTCGCAGGGCGTGTACAACACCTACATTGAAGATAACCTGCGCTATTCACAGAATGCCGCGCTGGATATGTACAAAGAGGTGAACACCGGCACCAACCTGCCTGCACAGATCGACCTGTACAGCGTTGACGGCGACGAATATAAGTTCCTGTGCATCGCCAAAGGCGGCGGCTCGGCGAACAAAACGTATCTCTACCAGGAGACCAAGGCGCTGCTCTCCCCGGGTAAGCTGAAAGATTACCTGACCGACAAGATGCGCACCCTCGGCACGGCAGCCTGCCCGCCTTACCATATCGCCTTTGTGATTGGCGGCACGTCGGCAGAAAGCACGCTGAAAACCGTTAAGCTGGCTTCGACCCACTATTACGACGGCCTGCCCACCGAAGGTAACGAGCACGGTCAGGCGTTCCGCGACGTGGCGCTGGAGCAGGAGCTGCTGCGTGCCGCGCAGGATCTCGGCCTGGGCGCGCAGTTTGGCGGTAAATACTTTGCCCACGATATCCGCGTAATCCGTCTGCCGCGCCACGGCGCATCCTGCCCGGTGGGCATGGGGGTTTCCTGCTCGGCTGACCGTAACGTGAAGGCGAAGATCAATCGCGACGGTATCTGGATTGAGAAACTGGAACATAATCCGGGCCAGTATATTCCTGCCGAGCTGCGCCAGCAGGGTGAAGGCGAAGTGGTCCACGTTGACCTCAACCGCCCGATGAAGGAGATCCTCGCCCAGCTGTCGCAGTACCCGGTTTCGACCCGTCTGTCGCTGAGCGGCACCATCATCGTGGCGCGTGATATTGCCCACGCCAAGCTGCAGGAGCGTATTGCCAGCGGTGAAGGCCTGCCGCAGTACGTGAAAGATCACCCGATCTACTACGCAGGACCGGCCAAAACCCCGGAAGGCTACGCATCAGGCTCCCTCGGCCCGACCACGGCGGGTCGCATGGACTCCTACGTCGATCAGCTGCAGGCCAACGGCGGCAGCATGATCATGCTGGCGAAAGGTAACCGCAGCCAGCAGGTGACCGATGCCTGCCATAAGCACGGCGGCTTCTACCTCGGCAGTATCGGCGGCCCGGCTGCCGTACTGGCGCAGCAGAGCATTAAGAGCCTGGAGTGCGTGGAGTACCCGGAACTGGGTATGGAAGCGATCTGGAAAATCGAAGTTGAAAACTTCCCGGCCTTTATTCTGGTCGATGATAAGGGCAACGATTTCTTCCAGAAGATCCATGACACCCAGTGTGCAAAATGCGTAAAGTGAAGTCTGAATAGTTGTTTTACGCCTTCCCTCCGGGCGGCCCCTCTCTCAGGGGCCGCCCTTTTTATTGCATCCAGCCCGCCAAATTATGATTTTTTATGCAAAATTATCAATTATTCAGTCATTATGCGTTGTCGCGCTACGCCAAATCTTTCATAATCGCACCACATCCTAATTTTTAAGGCGAAGGTCGTAATGAGTCAGAGATATCGCGTGTTTATTGACGGTCAGGCGGGCACCACCGGATTGCAGATCCAGCAGCGTCTGGTGAACCATCCGCAGATTGACATGCTCAACATTGATGAGGCGCAGCGTAAAGATGCCCGCGCCCGCCAGGCACTGATGAAACAGGCCGATGTCACCATCCTTTGCCTTCCCGATGCCGCCGCGCGTGAAGCGGTAGCGCTGGCAGATGAAGTCGGCGCACGCGTACTGGATGCCAGCTCCGCGCACCGCGTGGCAGACGGTTGGGTTTACGGCCTGGCGGAACTGGCTGCCGATCAGCGAGAGAAAATTCGTGCTGCCAGCCACGTCTCAAATCCTGGCTGCTATGCCACCGGCGCTATCGCCCTGCTGGCCCCGCTGACTCAGGCCGGTGTGCTGCTGGCCGATCGGCCGCTGGCGATCAATGCGGTTTCCGGCTACAGCGGCGGCGGCAAGCAGATGATTGAAAAGTACCAGCAGGCGGGAACCGGCTACGCGGCTTACGGGCTGGGCTTTGATCATAAGCATCTGAAAGAGATTCAGGCATGGAGCGGGCTGAGCAGCCGCCCGATCTTCCAGCCTGCGGTGGGTGATTATGCCCAGGGGATGCTGGTGTTTATCCCGCTGAACGACGTTGACGGTGAACCGCTGCAGCAGGCGCTGGCGCAGTTCTATGCCGCTCAGCCATTTATCAAGGTGCATGAGCTGAACCAGCTGGATGCCGACAGTGCGCCGTATCTGCTGCCGGAAGCGCTGAACAATACCAATAATATGGAGCTGTTCGTTTTCAGCCATGCAGAGCAGCGCCAGAGCATTCTGGTGGCCCGCCTCGATAACCTCGGCAAAGGTGCCTCCGGTGCCGCGGTGCAGAACCTCAATATTATGCTGGGCCTGAACGAAGAGACCTGCGTGAACCTGTAATGGGTGGTGATTTTTTGTTCACCCACGACGAATACCGTATACCTGTAGGGGTTGACCTTCTTTTTCGGTCAACCCGTTTCTGACCCCGCCGCCGCTGGCCGACCAGAAAATCGGTCGGCCACGACGAAAACCAGTAAAACCGTGACGGTTTTCGTAATTCCTCTGAAAACAACCGCACAACGCTTTACCCCAACGACCTGCCGTGTCTACTGTGCCGTTTGAGGAGGATTAATCATGCTAAAACGGAAATCGATGCGTCTGCCCCACTATCCCTATCACCACCCCGGCGCCTATTTCGTCACTCTGGTGACCCACTGCAGGCAGCATCTCTTCGGTGAAATGCAGAATGAGAACTTGCTGGCGAATCACCTGGCTGACGCCGTTAACCGCCACTGGCAGGCATTGGCGCTGCGCTTTCCCGGCATTCAGCTGGATGAATTCATCATCATGCCCAACCACCTGCATGGCATTATCTGGCTGACTCAGAGTCAATCCTGTTCGCTGAGCACCCTGATGGCGCTTTTTAAAGGCAGCGTCAGTAAAGAAGCCAACCGCCTGCATACCATCTGGCAACGGGGGTTTTATGACCGGGTTATTCGTAATCAAGATGAGTTAGATAACATCCGCACCTATATCAGAAATAATCCCCGGCAGTGGCATCTTGACCGTCTCAACCACGACGAATATCGCCTACCCCGTAGGGGTTGACCCGCTTTTCCGGTCAACCCGTTTCTGACCCAGCCACCGCTGGCCGACCAGAAAAGCGGTCGGCC